>PSMG01000080.1:0-2295 GCA_040290035.1 Chitinophagaceae bacterium | reverse complement strand
TAAAGTTAACAATACTTGATGTTGCTAACTCTAAAATCAACTGGCTGAATTTTGGGGAAGCCTACATCTATCACAGAAAAGAGGAATGTATCTTAATTGACTTTTTAGCAAATCCTGAAATAAAAGATCTTCTCAAAACTGTAAAAGGTATTAAGTGGCATTTTGATAAGAAGCTTTGGTATCTGCCTCTCAGTCAGGAAACCTACCTGCTTATCAAGGAACACCTCAAAGGAAAGGCAGAACTAAACATCGAAGTATTGAGAACGTACTTGGCGCAGCGCAAAGCAAGTAAGATGCTTATTCCGTCAGATAAGGTATCTAAGGCAAGGGCAGAACTGCTTATGCAATATCCCTTAAACAAAGAAAACTTGGAAGCCTTTGAAAAGTACCAAAATATGCTCATTTTAAAAGGCTATAGTGACAAGACCTTTAAGACCTATGCCAACGAGTTTCATTATCTGCTTCGACTGCTAAATGATGTTTCGATTAATACCTTAGAAAAGAAGCACGTTCAGTCCTACCTGCTTTGGCTTATTCAAAAAAGAAACTACTCGGAGGCGCATGTGCATACAGCAGTAAACGCCATTAAATTTTACTTTGAAAAGGTAGAAAACAGGCAATCGGAGTTTTATGATTTACCCAGACCAAAGAAGCCGCAAAACCTGCCTTCCATTCTTGCAGAAGAGGAAATGGTAAGCATTATTCAGGCAACGAAGAACTTGAAGCATAAAGCACTTCTAATGACCTGCTATAGTGCAGGACTTAGGGTCAGTGAACTCGTTAATCTTAAAATAGTAGATATTGATTCCAAACGAATGATGCTGCACATAAGAGGTGCTAAGGGTAAAAAAGACAGAATGGTTCCTCTTTCTAAAGTTTTGGTGGAAACGCTCAGAGAATATTACAAAAGCTACCGGCCAAAAGAATACGTATTTGAAGCAGAAGATAAAAAAAGAGCATTGTCTCCCAGAACTGCGCAACAGATACTTGCTCAAGCAAAAATGGCAACAGGCATCAAGAAGAAGGGAAGTATTCATATGCTGAGGCATAGCTACGCCACACACTTACTGGAGGCAGGAACAGACATAAGGTATATTCAAACATTTTTGGGGCATGGTAGTTTAAAGACAACCCTACTTTATACCCATGTATCGCAGTTTAAGATTGAAACTATTCAAAGCCCACTGGATAAACTAAAGTTGTAATATGAATTGCGCTTTTTGGGGTTTTCCAAATCGCATCTTGCTAATTTTTCATGAAAAAAATTAAGTTCGGGCAACCCAAAAAACACAAGTACAGCACTTTGATTTTCAGTTTATGTGTGCAATCTTTGTTATACAACGAAATTAGCCGTATACTTGCGGCTAATAGAATGTTATAGGCAATTAAAATATCTTCATGAAATTGTACAAATACATTTCCAGCGACATTGCACTCAAAAAGGTTGTTGGTGGAAACATCAAATTCGCAACACTTGACAGCCTCAATGATCCGACTGAGTTGTTACCTAAAATTTATGAGACAGAATTGATCGAATCTTTGCGTGAAAAGAGGCTACAAGGATACACGGAGAATGATTTAATTGATCTTAAAAGACAAGAACTATTGTTCAAAAAATTGTCGCCCGAGACTATGGCAATTGAGGCCCCTAAGACGATTGAAAGAGCTAACTCAACTGTAAAGCTTCCATTTTTTGACAACCTTGACAACCTAAAAAAGAAGTTTAATAAGACTGTTGAGCTAATGTCCTCAAGATGCGGATTATTTTGCGTTTCAACTAGATACGACTCATTACCAATGTGGGCTCACTATGCAAACAATGCTAAGGGGTATGTTGTCGAATTTGATGGTTTACATGATTTTTTTCTAGGGGACGGCACAGGAATATTAAATCAAATAACAGATGTAAGGTATATTCAGAGGAGGTCAGGAATAAATTTTAAAAGTGGTTCATACAATTCACTATTTTTTGAGAAAAACCAAGACTGGTCATATGAATGTGAGAAAAGAATTGTGATCGACTTGGATAGTTGTCAGAAAGTAAGAATTGGAGATGATGATATTTACCTATATCAAATAAACAAAAAAATGATCTCTAAGGTTATTTTTGGCTGGAAGATAAGTCAAGCTGCAATTAAGAATACTATCAAAGAAGTGTATGCTATAAACCCTCAGGTTGAGGTTGCAATAGCAACAATTAGAGAAGGTCTGATTGAACTTCAGTGAAAAGTCCGAATTAACTTTAAACTGCCTATAACATTGCATTGGCAATATGGCGGGGCGAAGAATATATTC
>PSMG01000079.1:697-2349 GCA_040290035.1 Chitinophagaceae bacterium | reverse complement strand
GAATAATTTATCATTTTAATAATCAGTTTACATCAATCTGTTGGGCGTAGTGAAGCGAAGGCTTAGCCGTAGCGTAACGGAGCCCAACAGATTGACCGTTTCGCTTCCGGTACATAATTGGCGATAACCCACCCAGGGCATCATGCGGTCTTGTATGATTATAGTCGTCTACCCATAGCTGTGCGGCTTCTCTTACTTCATCAATAGAATCAAACAAGTAAGCATCTAAAATACATTCACGGTATGTTTTATTGAACCGTTCTATGTAAGCATTTTGCGTAGGCTTGCCGGGTTGTATGTAGGCAAACTCAATTTCATGTGCTTTGCTCCATGATTGTGCAAGCTTAGCTACAAACTCAGGGCCATTATCCATTCTTATCTTTTTAGGTTTACCATAACGATTGATTAAATGTTTGAGCACCCATATCACACGGCTGCTCTTTAAAGAATAATCCGTTTCAATATATAATACCTCACGGTTGTAATCATCAATCACATTAAAGGAACGGAACTTTGTACCGTTGCTTAAAGCATCACTCATAAAATCAATACTCCACGTTTGTGTAAATGCCAGTGGTACAGCCAGTGGTTCTTTTACTCTTGCCGGCAGGCGTTTCTTTACTTTTCTGCGCAAAGGCATTCCTATTTGCTGATATACTCTGTGCAATCGTTTATGATTGATAATGGTTCCCTGGTTACGGATGCGGCCATAACACTTCCAGAACCCTTCTAATGGATGCTGCTCGGCAAGTTGCCCCAGTTGTGCAATAATCACTTCATCGTTTTTAATGGATTGATACTGCAGGCTGCTCCTGCTGATGCGAAGTACACGACACGCCCTGCTGATGTCTTTAGGCCGCTCCGTTCGAAGCTCTCCAATAATTCTACGTTTATCGCAGGGCTTTACAACTTTTTTTCAATGATGTACTTAGCTGTATCTAACTCCATCGCCAGGTTGGCGTACATTCTTTTTAACCGTGCATTTTCTTCTTCCAACTCATTGATACGCTTCAGCTCGGTAGCTTCCATACCGCCATATCGCTGGCGCCATTTGTACAACGATGCTTTACTTACGCCGTGTTCACGGTTGATTTCTTCTGCAGTTTTACCATTGTCAAACTCCTTGAGAATGGATGCAATTTGTGAAGGACTGAATTGACTCTTTTTCATGTTTTACGTTTTTAAAATTAAGACTTTTGTCTACTTTAAAACGTACTGTTTTTGGGGGAGCCTACACATACTTATACTAATGATTTGAGGTTATACTTCAGAAGTCTGAAATTAAATTGATGAACATAGAACGGAACGCACAAGAGAGTGACGCAAGTTGAAATAGAGTTTGATGAGTTACTAAAAATCGTTAGGGAATTGCCTTCAGGAAAATTAAAACAACTGAAAGCAGAGATTGAAAGAGAAGCAAAAAAACCTAAATCGGCAGATTTGGAAACATTGCTTTTAAATGGACCCACTGCTACAAAAAAGCAATTAGATACCATCGCAAAAAATCGAAAATCGATCAACCAATGGCGGACAAAATAATATTGGTTGATACTTCCATACTTATAGATTATTATCGTAAAACTGACAAAGAAAAATCTGTTTGGATAAACTTAGTGCGCAAGGAATATTCGTTCGCAATATCCGCTGTAACC
>PSMG01000079.1:0-660 GCA_040290035.1 Chitinophagaceae bacterium | reverse complement strand
GAACAGTATATTCCGCGCAATTACAGTTATTCCTTTTGATGAAACATCGGCAAATACTGCCGTAACTATAAATAATGATCTTAAGAAGAAACGAAAACAAATTGACATTGCAGATCTATTTATTGCAGCAACAGCAGTAGCACATAATCTTGAATTAGTGACGTTAAATAAAAAGCACTTCGAGAGAATTGAAACGCTTAAAATTTTAGAGTAATAGGGCGAAAACACAACCAAAGTTTTTGCTAATACAAACTTTACGAGGCGCAACATCAAACCTTTGTTTTTCACATCTTCGCCTTTGTTGGTCGCTGACCAACAAAAATTTCTTTTTCTCCTCTCACATATTCATGTGATGATGCATCATCGAAGAATCTCCCTTTGCCATTTTTCTTTCCATTGTTTGAAACTCGAAAGGCTTTATGTTGAGAATTGTTAATTGCGTATCTCCTTCTTTTGCATGATAGATATTATTCACTGCAACATTTTTGTAAACATCTGTTATACCTGTTACAAGCCATGTTACTGCTATTTCATCAATCACTGTTGCTTTGCCAACGCCTGCCTGCAAGCGAATGGGATTGCTTCCAAAACTGGCGCCCTTGCTGATGGTTAAATAAGTGAAACGTTTTTTACCGCCGTCATTGAATGTAAGTTTCACTC
>PSMG01000078.1:0-2359 GCA_040290035.1 Chitinophagaceae bacterium | reverse complement strand
TCAACAAAAGCAGTGGCACATACAATAAAAACTTATTCCAAATTCACAATTCCTTATCCTTACCCGGTTGCACAAAGTGTAGAGGCAGCTAATGGTATGGAGTACCCAATGATCTGTTTCAACTTCGGAAGAACAGAGAAAGACGGTACTTACAGCGAGTCAACAAAGTATGGAATGCTGGGCGTAATAATTCATGAAGTGGGACACAACTTCTTCCCAATGATCATTAACAGTGATGAGCGCCAATGGACGTGGATGGATGAAGGTTTGAATACATTCTGCGAGTACTTAGCAGAAGAATTGTTTGACAATAAATTTCCTTCTCGCCGCGGGCCAGCCTGGACTATTACAGATTATATGAAGCTTCCAAAAGATCAATTGGAACCGATCATGACCAATTCAGAAAATATCATTGGTTTTGGACCGAATGCTTATTCAAAAACAGCTACAGGCTTGAATATTTTGCGTGAGACAATCATGGGTCGCCAGTTGTTTGATTATGCATTTAAAGAATATGCTCGTCGCTGGGCATTCAAACATCCGGAACCTGCTGACTTCTTCCGCACTATGGAAGATGCAAGTGGCGAAGATTTAGATTGGTTTTGGAGAGGTTGGTTCTTTAGCACAGAAGCATGCGACATTTCTATTGACAGTGTGAAATATGCTAAAGCCGATGTTAATGGTAACCTGCCGGACAATTTGCGTGATACAGTAGTAATGCAATCAGTTCCAAAACCACAGGTGAATGCATTTGAAGACATTTCTAAAGTAAGAAACAGACAAGATGCGAATATTAAGTTTGCGACCGATGTAGATACCAGCCTGCGTGATTTTTATTGGAAATATGACAGAGGCTTAGAGCCGGTAGATACAGCAAAGTATCGTGTTCCTGTTGCTTCGGCTGTTGAAACATTAAGTGAAGCAGATAAACAAAAATTAGCCAACAAACATTTTTACGAATTAAGTTTTAGCAATAAAGGTGGATTGGTTATGCCTATTATTATTGAATGGACTTACGAAGATGGCACCAAAGAAATAGATGTCATTCCTGCACAGATTTGGCGCTACAATGAAAATAAGGTGACAAAGTTCTTTATGAAAGATAAGCGTGTTACAGGTATTCGTTTAGACCCAATGCGTGAAACAGCTGATATTGATGAAAGCAATAACAGCTGGGGCAATGTGCCAGCAGAACCAAGCAGATTTCAGATTTTTAAAATAAAAGGTGGAGCAGCAAGAGGTCAGTCCAGCGGTGCTCCAAACCCAATGCAAAAAGCAGAGGAAAAGAAAAAAGGATTTTAGTGAGTATTACATTGAATGTAAAACCACTTTCTGAAAAGGAAGTGGTTTTTTGTTTTACAGAATCATTGTCTCAACTAATTTTATTACATGCAAATCAACCTCTCACCTATTGCTTTTGTAAAGAACAGTCGAAAAGAACCTATAGATGATCATTGGGAAGAAATTACAAGTGAAATAGAGTTAGCCGAAGACATTCCAACAGAGGCATTTGAAAAAATTGAACTTTTTTCTCACCTGGAAATCATTTTCTATTTGAATAAAGTGGACAATGATAAAATTGTTTTTGCCCGCAGGCCAAGAGGTAATGTAGATTATCCAATGATGGGAATACTTGCACAACGAAATAAAGACCGGCCAAATGCTATAGGCTTAACCACTGTAGAATTGGTCGCACACTATGGAAGAAATATCACCGTTCGATATTTAGATGCAATTGATGGTACGCCAATATTGGATATTAAACCAGTATTCAAAGGTTTTCAACCACAAGGTGAAATAAAGCAACCGGATTGGGTAGCTGATTTAATGAAAAACTATTGGCAATAATCAATTGCTCGTTCTTTTCTTTCTAAAGCTAGCATAATCGAGGTAATATAAAACCTTAATAGAAAGATTATTGTTTTGAAGCGCTGCAAGTGTATTACTTACATTTTTTAGGTAACGTGGGCTAATGTCTTCCAAAAACAATTAACTTGCATCTTTCCAAACAATATTGATAAAGCTGCCCGGTGCAAACTGCAAGGTATATACTGCATCCACATTGAATAAATTGAAATTGCGATGTTGTACAGCAATATCGTTGTGTGATGTTGTTTTCAACGTACCATCGTCCTGCAAATCATAAAACTGCTTTTGTTCAACTTTACCCCAGTAATGGCGTACCCGAAAAGTTAATCCCGAACGATTATTGAAATTGTACTTTACATTAACAACATTTTCCACCGTCATGCGGTCCCGACGGGGAAAAATAATATTTTCCAAAACACGCTGTCCGTTAGCATCAATATAATCAGCCCCATTGGCATCTTTTACGTAGTAATTAGTATAATAGCCTGCA
>PSMG01000077.1:975-2396 GCA_040290035.1 Chitinophagaceae bacterium | reverse complement strand
TGGTTCATAGGAATGGATATAAAGACGAAGCCCCAATACCCTTGCATAGAGGTACGACATGGCGCCTGCCACAGAAGCAAAACCCATGATATATTTATAGCCCTTTCGGCGCAGCTTGGCAACAGCCCAAAGGCCTTGCCAGATATCTTGCAATTTGTTTTTGGCTCCCGTTCCGGCGTGCCATTGTAAGGGCGTCCATTTCAACCCGTCTTTTTGCCATTGAGCTACCTTCGCTTCCTGGTCTGCTGTCAACGGATATTGGCTATTCTCGAAACTGATAACATGGAACTGGTAGGTCTGTTGGTCTTCTTTTAACGCCTTAGCAATAAACAACCAAAAATTGGACTGCACTACTGGGTCGAAAAGTCTGTTGTATAAAAAAACGATTACCTTCTTTTCCCTCATTTCTGAATTTTTATTGGCTGCTCTGAATCAGCTCTTCCAGTTGCTTAACTCTTATTTCATACGTGTTGTCTCTAGCGAATTGAATTCTTTTTTTCATTTTATCCGGGCTATTTGCTTCTTCTATATCGGCACAAACTTTACTGAAAAGGTCAATAAAGTTTTCAGCAGTTCCGGAACAATAAAACAAATCAGGGTCTTCAGGATATCCCAGCGCTTTAATGGCAACAATAGCCTTCCCTGAGGCCAGATACTCCATTAATTTATGAGACGAAGAAACAAATTCTTCACGGTATGCTAATAATAACACATCAGCCTCATCTAAAAGCTGGGGTATCTCGCTGGCAGGTACTTTGCCGTGTAGGTAAACGTTTTCTTGGTTCTTAATTGAATTATATAATTTGCCTTGCTGTGAATAGGGCCCGATAAATACAAAATCAATATCCTTTTTCTCAGATACCAGCTTTGCAAATAAATCCACTTCTATAAAATGGCTGTCCAGATTACCAATAAAATAGGCTTTAATTCTGCCTTCAGCTTTTTTATATTGCTCCACCCCATTTAAAATGTTCAAAGCTTTTTGCGTAAAGCTACCTGAAAATGCATGAGGGATCCTGTGAACTGGTTTTCTAAATACGGACAAAATATCTTGAATAATGTGGTTGATTGCAATTACTAGGTCTGCAGTTTTTGCGGCTTTGCCAGGATGAAAATTCTGATCTTCATCTACTTGAAAATAAATGGAAAGCACGTCACTTGGTAAAAAATCGAGGTCATAAAACCTTGAATTTTCAAACAAGATAACTACGTCAAAATCTGTGCGGGCACTTATTTCCAGCTTCTTGTATAATCTTTTAGTAAGAGCCTTGCGCAACAGCTTTGGCAAAAAACGCAAACCTTTATAAGGGTCTTTATAATCCAGTATAAACAAACGTTCTGCAACTTTTTTGCACACGACACCGGTTACGTTTACACTTGGGGGATTCAAAAAGTAAACAGTATTTCCTTTGGTCGCTAAG
>PSMG01000077.1:0-815 GCA_040290035.1 Chitinophagaceae bacterium | reverse complement strand
AGTTGCAATGTTTTGGTAGTGATGGCGCTCTTACCTATCCACCTTCCTTGCTGCATTAAATAACTGAATCCTTTATCAAAATCAATGCGGTAAGAATGCATCACAATAAAACGCAGTAAAAGTTTATTCAGCTTTTCTGTGCCAATAGATGCTTTCAGGTAATAGTAAGATTTAAACACTTCGTCTAAAAGCCCTATTTTATTGTAACCCCATGCTTTTGGATTATAGTTGTTGATCAGGGCTTGGTAAGATGGCGCATAAATACCATCATAATACATTTGACACCATGCGGTGAAAAAAATAAAGAGATAAGGGTTTCGCCATTCCGGCTTTGCTGTGTACTGCTCGTACAACCCTTCTCTTTTTACCACTAGGCCGCTCATCTGGTGTGCCAAATGCGACCACTCATAAGTAGTACTGTAGCCTGCAGCAAACTTTTGATAAGGGAAGATAATAGGCCTGCCTGTAATTTGCTTACCTTCTTTATCCACACCAATAAGCCCGGGAATCATCCAACCCAGTTTCTGAGAAGCAAACTGTTCTTTTACAAATTGGAGATACCCCTCAGGCAAGAAATCGTCATCACCCAGCCAAATGATATAATCAGCCGAAGCAAACTTCAAAAGATTTACAGTATTCTGCTCCAAACCAACATTGGTTTCATTGTGTAATACATCTAGTCTTACACTTTCTCCCCAATGGGTTTTCATCTGGTGGAGTATAGTCATAGTATCATCCGTAGAGGCATTGTCCGATACTGCTATGCTGAAATCAGAAACAAGATTATAACTCACCAGTTGGTTATGTATCTTCTC
>PSMG01000003.1:52533-118635 GCA_040290035.1 Chitinophagaceae bacterium | reverse complement strand
AGTTTTTGTTAATGTCTGTCTGCTCAACTTTTGAGGTGTCGCAGTTGCATTACAGCTAACGGAAAAGCATTGCTGAAGTACGTGTAATTGATATTCGTCTGCCCGATATGAAGCCCAATTGAAAAATGTAAAGCCCGCACTAAAGATGCCATGTTGTTGAAGATGAAGTTACAACTTCCTTTAGTGCAGCCTTTATTAATAAAAAACTTTCTTTATTTAAAGACATATACCAGCACCGGTGAGTTTGAGACCATTTAATACCCTTCACTTGCTTAAGGGTAACATTCAGTTGCCCATCTTTTGAAAAATAAATCCCTATCGGTTCTCCTCGGCGGTGTAGCAGTGGTTTTAGTTGAACGGTGGTCATGCCTAAACATATAAAGCCTTACTGAAAAATACTAGCCGCCCCACCATCAGCATTATCATTAAAGAACAACCCCTTATACTAAAGTTCACCCCACTTTCACCCAAGTTTCACCAAAGGATGGCTAAAGGTTAGAACGAGTCAAAAACGTGCCTGACTAAAGCCTTGTCTACCTCTTGTTGAACCACCACTCGAACTACACTTAAACAAACCTGTCATCTGTCATCCATCATCCTACTTCTTACCATCTACCCCTACCTTTGCAGCTTTAATAAATCAACTATGGTTTACCGGGCAATTGGTTTAATGAGTGGCAGTTCCTTGGATGGTTTGGATATAGTCTTCACAGAGTTGTTGGAGGAGCGGGGCCAATGGTCGTTTGAAATATTAGCTGCTGATTGCTATCCTTATTCCGCTGAATGGAAACAGAAACTGGAAGGCGCCATTCATTTACCAGCATTTTACTATCAATTGCTCCATGCTGAATACGGCCACTACTTAGGACAACAAGTCAATCGGTTTATAAATGAACACAACCTCCATTACAAAGTTGGGTTGATCGCTTCACACGGCCATACCACCTTTCATGTACCGCCACAAATGACCGCACAACTGGGAGACGGAGCGGCCATAGCAGCCGAAACAGGTCTTTCTGTAGTAAGTGATCTGAGAGCATTGGATGTGGCCTTCGGCGGACAAGGAGCACCTATTGTTCCTATTGGCGAGAAGCTGCTATTGAAAGACTATGCGCTTTTCCTAAATCTTGGCGGTATTGCCAACCTTTCTTTTAATGGAGATCACTACATCGCCTTTGATGTTTGCCCCGCCAACCGTGTGTTGAACATGCTGGCTGCAAACAGCGGTAAAGACTATGATGAAGGCGGTGCCATGGCAGCTTCAGGTGTAGTCAATGAAGCATTGTTAACCAGGTTAAACAACTTGGAGTATTATAACCAGCAACCGCCAAAATCACTAGCCAACAATTTCGGTACAGACGTGGTTTATCCCTTAATTCAATCCTTCGGCCTTTCAAACAATGATGCCCTAAGGACGTACATAGAGCATATAGTGACGCAACTAAAAAAGCCAATCTCCCACTATCAACTGCCAACTGTCAACAATCAACTATTAGCTACCGGCGGTGGTGCCTTTAATACATTCTTAATTGATCGTTTAAAAGAAGAACTACAATCACTAAATATGGAAGTGGTAGTTCCAGATGAGAAGCTGCTGCAGTATAAAGAAGCACTCATCATGGCATTGATTGGTGTGCTGCGCTGGCGACAAGAGTATAATGTGCTTTCCTCTGTTACTGGTGCACAACGAAACAGCATTGGCGGTGCTGTATGGATTGGCCAGGAAGCATAATTTCAGAACCAAGATGTATTGGATTTAGATTGATTAGTTAGTTAAGTAAAAAATCTTCATTTGGAAGCTTTTTTACTATAATGCTATTATTCATCTCCTCGTAATCCTTACAATCAGCCACATCCCCGTTCTAAACAAATGAGAACGTATCTCCATCAAACAATCCCAGGTCGCTCAGCTTCAAATGAGGAATAACCAATAAGGCCATAAACGAAAGCGTCATAAATGGTGCTGATAAAGGAGAGCCCAATTCCTTTGCAGCTTTATCAATAGCGGCATATTTCTCTGCTACTACATAACCATCTTCTATACTCATTAAGCCAGCAACAGGAAGTGGTAAAACTAATTCCCCATTACTACCAATACAACTAATACCACCACTACAAAGTATTACTGCATTAACTGCCTTACAAATGCTTTCATCATCCACACCAACAGCCACAATATTGTGTGAGTCGTGTGCAACAGAAGAAGCAATAGCTCCATGTTTAAAGCCAAAGTTCTTGATGAACGCTTTAGCAACAGGCGCATTGTTATAGCGATTAACCACTACTATTTTCAATACATCATTTGCAACATCACTTACAATAGTTCCATCAATAACTTTTGGTGCTACAAGAATTTTATTAGTTATCAATTGACCATCCAACGCTTCAATCACAGCCAACTGCTCTTCGCCATTACATGCCACTATAAAATCGCTAGGCTGCTTTTCTTTGCAAGAGAAATTATTAACGGGCTTTTGAGTCTCATAGAAGTTTGCAATCTTAGAATCGCCATTCTCTGCAATCAATCCACCATCTATATAAGTTTGAAATACATTAAAGTTTTCAAGGTCATTTACCAGGATAAAATCGGCTGCATCACCTTCTTGCAACAGACCAACATCCAATTTATAATGCTTCACCGGGTTCACACATGCTGCCTGCAACACGTTGAAAATATCAATGCCTTTTGCTACGGCTCTCGCACATAATTGATTAATATGTCCCAATACCAAACTATCCGGATGCTTATCATCACTGCAAAACATGATCTCTTTTGGATGATCATGCAATAAGTCAATCAGTGCTTCAAAGTTTTTAGCAGCACTGCCTTCACGGATCAGGATCTTCATTCCATGTTGTAGTTTGTCCAATGCCTCTTCTTTGGTAAAACATTCATGGTCGGTAGAAATCCCTGCATTAATATATTGCTTCGCAGCATCACCTCTTAATCCAGGCGCATGACCGTCAACCGGTTTGTTCAGCCGATGTGCCGCTTCTATCTTTTTCATCACTTCTTCATCGCCATGCAAAACACCGGGAAAGTTCATCATCTCACTCAAATACTTAATCTCATCTCGTCTTAATAAATCTTCCACAGCCTTGCTATCCAATACGGCACCTGCGGTTTCAAACGTAGTAGCAGGCACGCAGCTTGGTGCACCAAAGTTGAACTTGAACGGAACACTTTTGCCATTTTCAATCATGAACTCAACACCTTCAATGCCGCACACATTGGCTATTTCATGCGGATCGCTTAGGGTTGCTACGGTGCCATGCACAACAGCTAATCGTGCAAACTCAGACGGCACAAGCATAGAACTTTCAATATGAATATGCGCATCAACAAAGCCAGGAAGAATATAGTGTTCCAGGTTTAATGTTTGCTGTTCGAGGTTAGTGATCGATCTTATTTTTCCGCCTTCGACAATTATTTCAGCAGGATAAATTTTTCTTTCTTCTATGTTTACCAGATTGCCTTTTACACTGAAGCTTTTCATAACTTTCAAATTCGTTTGCTAAGCTATAGAAATAATACCTGCTTCATTGATGATTAATTCATTGCCATGAGAAAAATATTGCTGTTCATTGTTCTGTTGGTTTCCCTGATTTCCTATGCACAGAAAAAATTACCGAAGAAGCTTGTTTTTGCAACAAGCGAAGGTGTATTCACAGTTGAATCAAGAGAAACGAATATTTACAAGATCATTTTTCATCCAAAAGAAAATACGCATGATGAAAATATCAGCGATGCTGTGATTAAGCCGGCAATTGATATTGTATCAAAACACACAATTACTCGTAAAGACAATGAATTGGTCTTTTCTCATAATGGTTTGCAAATCAGCTACAAGAAAACTGATAACTACAAAGGATTTGTTTTCTCCTTACAGGATGATGAAAAGATCTTCGGTGGTGGCGAAAGAGCTTTGCCTTTAAACCGTCGTGGTTATCGTTTTGATCTGTACAATAGTCCGCATTATGGATATGGAGAAGGTGCAGAGAATTTAAATTATTCTGTTCCCTTTATTACTTCTTCAAAAGGTTATGCCCTGTTCTTTGATAATGCTTCCAAAGGCTATTTAGATATAGGGAAAACATCCAAATACGTGTTGGAATATGGTACTGCTTCCGGTGAATTGAATGTGTATGTCATCTTCGGAAATTATCAGCAGATACTGAGGTCTTATTATAAACTAACGGGCACGCAACCATTACCACCACGTTGGGCTTTGGGCAATTTGATGAGTCGCTTTGGCTACACCAGCGAAGCGCAGGTAAAAGATATTTATGCAAAGATGAAGGCCGATCATATACCTGTTGATGCTAACATTTTTGATTTGTTTTGGTTTGGTGATAGTATTCAGCATACACTTGGCAATTTGGATTGGATCAATAAAACCAGGTGGCCTAACCCTAAACAGATGATTGCTGATTTTAAAAAAGAGGGTGTGCAAACCATTTTGGTAACCGAACCTTTTTTTGTGGAAACGTCTAAAAATTATAGTGCGTCAAAACCTTATTTGGCTGTTGATAGTTTAGGCAAGCCTTATTACTTAACTGATTTTTACTTTGGTCATGGCGGATTGCTGGATATTTTTAGAAACGATGCAAAGAGCTGGTTCTGGCAGTTTTACAAAGCACAAATGAATAATGGCGTTGAAGCCTGGTGGTGCGATCTGGGAGAGCCTGAACGGCATCCGGCAAACATGTATCACAATCTAAAAGATTTTGGCTACAAACGTTTGTTCAGTGCAGACGAAGTGCATAATGCATATGGACACAATTGGACTAAAATGCTCTTTAATTATTACGCAAAAGAATATCCCAATAAACGTTTGTTCTCCTTAAATCGTAGTGGCTTCGCGGGTTCACAGCGTTATTCCATTTTTCCATGGACAGGCGATGTAAGTCGTAGTTGGAGTGGCTTTCGGGCACAGCTTCCGATTTTGTTAGGCATGAGCATGAGCGGTATTCCTTACGTGCATAGTGATGCAGGTGGTTTTGCCGGAGGCGAAGGCGATAATGAACTTTACGTTCGCTGGTTGCAGTTTGCCACATTCACACCCATCTTTCGTCCGCATGGTACTGCATTATATGATGCAGATCCAAAAGCATTTAGCTTTCCAAGCGAGGCCGCTTTAATCAATGATGCCTATAAAGAAGATGCAAAGAATGCTATCAATTTACGTTACATGTTTCTACCGTACAATTATTCCATAGCTTACCAACAAACGGTAAATGCTAAGCCATTGATGGCACCATTGTATTATCATTTTTCAAACGATACTGCTGCTGCTAAAGTAGAAGATGAATATATGTGGGGTGAAAATATTTTGGTGGCACCTATACTTGAAAAAGGCGCTAAAGAAAGAAAGGTTTATTTACCTGAAGGAAAGTGGCTGAATATTTTTAATGGTACCATTTATAACGGTAAGCAATGGTTAACGCTTTCGACCGATCTGAGCTATATTCCTGTATTCACTAAAGAAGGAGGGTTTGTTCCAACGGTTTCACGAATCAATAATGCTTCAGAATACCTTACAAAGGGACAGTTTTTATTGAATTATTTTCCTTCCACTTCTAAAACAAGTTTTACCTGGTTTGAAGATGATGGTGTTTCAAAAAATTCTATTACTACAAAAAAGTACACGCTTATCAATTGCAGTGGTCAGGACTTAGGTAAACGAATTGTTGTAAACGTTACACCTTCCAATCGACTTTTTATCCCTTCTGCTCTAGCTGTGAACGTGACAGTGAGTGCCAAACCTTCTGTTGTATTGCTTAATAATAAAGTGATCCCTGTCTTTACCAATCCATCACAGATCAATGGTGCTAAAGATTTCGCTTTGTGGATGCCAACCATTAATGCCATACAAGTGTATGCACAGCCCACTGCTCATAATGATTTAAAAATTGAAATAAACAAATAATCGCATGACGTTAAATCAAACACATATGAAACGAATTCTGTTTTGCTTATTTTTTCTTACTTCTATTGCAACGATTGCACAAAAAAAGAAAACTGTTGCAGCAGTAGATAACAGCGATTCTATCTTTTTCTCTAAAGTAAAATACCGTTTGGTCGGGCCCTTTCGTGGTGGAAGAAGTGATGCTGTAACGGGTAGTTATAAAAGTAAAAACACCTTCTATTTTGGCGCAACAGGCGGCGGTGTTTGGAAAACAACAGACGGTGGTAGCAACTGGAAAAATATTACCGATAAATATTTTGGAGGAACAATAGGTTCCGTTGCAGTTGCACCAAGCGATGAAAATATTATTTATGTAGGCGAAGGCGAAAACACCTTGCGTGGTAATGAAAGCGAAGGAAAAGATGGCATGTGGCGCAGCGAAGATGGCGGAAGAACGTGGAAGAACATTGGTTTGAAAGATGCCCGTCATATTGTACGCATATTGATTCATCCCCGTGACCCGAATACAGTTTGGGCAGCGGTGATTGGTCATTCATTCGGGCCAAATGAAATGCGTGGTGTGTTTAAAACAACCGATGGTGGTAAGTCATGGAAGAAGGTTTTGTATGTTAATAATCAGACAGGTGCCAGTGATTTAGTCATGGAGCCAGGCAATCCGATGGTGTTGTATGCGGGAATGTGGCATGTATTGCGTACGCCATATAGTATGGAAAGCGGCGGAGAAGGAAGTGGTTTGTGGAAAAGTACGGATGGTGGTGAAACGTGGATTAATCTTTCTCAGAAAAAAGGTTTGCCAAAAGGCGTATGGGGCAATGTAGCGGTTGCTGTGGCGCCATCAAACCCTGATAAAGTTTATGCATTAATTGAAAATGCAAATGGGGGCATGTTTGCATCAAACGATGGCGGCAATACATGGAGCTTAACCAGCAACGATAACAATATTCGCCAACGTGCCTGGTACTATACCAAAGTTTTTGTTGACCCGAAAAATGAAAACTTAGTGTATGCGCCTAATGTTGAATTGATGCGCAGCAGGGATGGCGGTAAAACGTTTCAGCAAATAAATACGCCACACGGTGATCATCATGATTTGTGGATCGATCCGGAAGATGGTAATCGAATGATTGTTGCAGATGACGGCGGCGCACAAATTTCTTTTGATGGTGGAACTAATTGGAGCACTTATTACAACCAGCCTACAGCTCAATTTTACCGTGTCACTACGGATAATTCTTTCCCTTATCGCATACTGGGTGCACAGCAAGACAACACAACTGTTCGCATCAAAAGCAGAACGAGTGGCGTTGGCATTACAGATGCAGATTGGCAACCGACAGCAGGTGCGGAAAGTGGTTACGTAGTGGCCGACCCATTAAATCCGGATGTTGTTTACGGTGGTAATTATGGGGGCTATATTTCACGCCTCGATCACAAAACAGGTGAGAACAGAGCCATTAATGTATGGCCCGATAACCCAATGGGGGCAGGCGCCGATGTATTGAAATATCGTTTTCAATGGAACTTCCCCATTTTCTTTTCGCCAAATAATCCAAAGCGTTTGTATGCAGCAGGCAATGCCTTATTCGTAACGGAAAATGAAGGTGCAAGTTGGGAACAAATTTCTCCTGATCTAACCACAAATGATAAAACAAAACAAGCATCAAGCGGTGGGCCAATCACTCAGGACAATACGTCGGTTGAATATTATTGCACCATTTTCACGGCAACCGAATCACCATTAGAAAAAGACTTACTGTGGACTGGTAGCGATGATGGTTTGATCCATGTAAGTAAGGATGGCGGCAAGCATTGGGACAATGTAACGCCGAAAGATGCACCCAAATGGATGATGTGGAATTGTGTTGAAGTAGATCCTTTCAAAAAAGGTGCTGCTTATTTTGTAGGCACAAGATATAAGCTTGACGATTTTACACCTTACATCTATAAAACAGAAGACTATGGTAAGAGTTGGAAATTAATCACCAATGGTATCGAACGTATGCATTTTGCCCGTTGCTTACGGGCCGATCCAAAGCGTGCAGGTTTGTTGTATGCAGGCACCGAATACGGCATGTATATTTCGTACGATGATGGTGCTAGCTGGAAACCATTTCAACAAAATTTGCCAATCGTTCCAATCACCGACTTAACCATTAAAGAAAATGATTTGGTGGTTGCCACTCAAGGCCGTGCCTTCTGGGTGATTGATGATTTGAGTGTGCTGCAACAAAAAGATAATGTAGTTCTGAATCAACCAATACATGTATTCAATGTAACGCCTGCTTATCGAATGCAAGGCAATGCATTTGCACAATTTGCAAACAGCGTTCGCAATGCAGGCACCAATCCTCCTACAGGTGTATTGATCAATTATTATGTGAAAGAAGTAAGCGATTCTGCAAAAGCATCCCTTACTATTTTGGATAAAAATCACCAGCTCGTAAAAGCATTTTCGACCGATGCCAAAGAGCCAAATAATAAACTGGATATAAGTTCCGGCATGAATCAATTTGCTTGGAATATGCTTTATCCAGAATCAGAACGAATAGAAGGAATGATTCTTTGGAACGGAACACCAAGAGGCATTTTAGCGGCTCCAGGGAACTATTTCGCTAAAATAAGAGTGGGCAAGGATTCTGCGGAAGTTCCATTCACTATCAAGCCAGATCCAAATTATAAAGCTACAGCTGAAGATTATGAGCAACAGTTCACATTCTTGAAAACGGTGCAGGATAAATTCAACGAAACACAAAAAGCGATCAAGGATATTCGTGCATTGAGAACACAGATCAATTCGTTTATCTCTTTGCAAGGCAAAGACGTTCCTAACGAAATCAAACAAACGGCGGATAGTATCAATAAACAATTGACTTCGATCGAAGAAAGCCTATATCAAACAAAAGCAAAAAGCAGTCAGGATGTATTGAATTATCCTATTCGATTGAATGATAAACTTGCCGGTTTATTCAACGTAGCGAACAGTGGCAATTTTCCACCAAGCAGGCAGGCAAAAGAAGTGTATGCCGATCTGGCTACGCAAATCGATGCGCAATTAGTTAAGTTGAAAAACATCAAGGAAAAACAAGTTCCTGCATTCAACGAATTAATCCGTCAAAAAGCGTTGCCGGTCATCGGTGTTCGCTCTAATAATTAAGGCTTGGTTTTTTTCTGTTTATCAATATATTAGTACTTTAACTTTATAATATTCGCCTTTAACTATGAAGTGTATAATTGTAGATGATAATGAGATGGCCCGGATGGCTATGAAGCAATTGGTTAATCAGGCGGGAAGTCTTGAGTTGGTAGCTGAATGCAGCGATGCTATGGAAGCGTATAATCAACTTAACAAAAATGCCATTGATCTTCTTTTTTTAGATATCGAAATGCCAGATATGACCGGGTTAGAATTAATCCGTAAACTCGGCAGTAAACGTCCTTTGATCATTTTTACAACAGCTAAAAAAACCTATGCGGTTGAAGCATTCGAATTGAATGTAGTAGATTATTTATTGAAACCAGTTACACCAGCCCGTTTTATTCAGGCAGTAGAAAAAGCCCAAGAGGTAGCAGCAAGCGATAAGCAGGAAGTAAAAATGGATGAACAGGAGTTCGTGTTTGTAAAAGACAATGGCATTTTGAAACGCATTGGTTTAGATGAAACTCTTTATCTGGAAGCAATGGGTGATTATGTAAAATTACATACAGCCCAAAAGTTTCATGTATTGCATACTACTTTAAAATCTATAGAAGAAAAGTTGCCTGCCAGTAAGTTTATACGGGTGCATCGCAGTTATATTGTTGCCTTGAATAAGATCGATTTTATACAGGAAGGAACAATCAATATTGGCAAAACATCTATTCCGGTTTCCGATACCTACAAAGCTGCACTCAATAAAAAGCTCAATCTTTTGTAAAAATCTCATCGCTTATAAATACCATTTCACCGAAGCCTTTTTTGGAGTAGCCTAAAACCCCGAAAAAGGCTTTTTCGTATGGTTATGTTTGTAGGGCAATAAGGCAATATCCGTTTAAAATAATTCTCTGGACCCTAGTGCAAAGTGAATTAATTGGTTGCAACCAAAACAGATAAAAAACCAAAACTAACAGATTGTTGAGATCCAATTTCTTATCCAAATCACGAGGTTAAAGAGAAGGCTGCTGCGGCAGCCCTTTAGCTTACCATTATGACAAAGCGTTTGACGATAATCTTTCTGCTCTCTACTATTCTGCTCCTCGTCAGTGAGTATTTTTTGCTGCGTGAGTTATACTTCGGCAGAAACGCTGCTATTTTAATCGCCAGTATTTCCGGGCTTGTGCTGGGTCTTACAGGCATTATCAAGTTTTATAAGCGTTACAAGCATTTGGTATAAAATATTTGTCGGAGCTACGATTTTCCATATTTTCGGAAATAAGCTCTGTGACCATATGTTCCTTAAGCAATTCAGATTTCTGGCGTTTTGGGGTTTTATCATTGGCTTAATGGCTATTGTTTTTTTGCAGTTTATTTCGGGGCAAAACCTAAGACGATTAATCAGTAGTAGTAGAAGTTTGTTTGATGAACTTACTGTTCAAAAACAACTACGTACACTTCAGTCAGACATACTCTCTATTGAAAGCGACTTAAGAGGTGCACTCATCAGCCGTGATAGTTTTTATTTAAAAAACGTAGCAGCACGTGTGAGCTTGGTGCGAAAGGAAATGAAAAGCATTGAAGCATCGCTTGGTGAGGATGATGATCGTGCCGTTGAGCGTCTAAAATCGTTAGTCGAACAAAAGCTTAGCTTGAATGAATTGACACTAGGTCTTCTGCAAACAAATAACCTTGCTCCGCTACGGGGGATGATTAAAACCAAAAGAGGACAGCTACTGCGAGATAATATCATTGAAGTGATCAACTACATTGACAACAGGCGTCAGGAAAAACTAAATAATATTATCGACATCAATGAGAAAGGTGGTACCCAGGCAAAGACCTGGGGCATTATACTGGCAGCTTTTGCTTGCTTATTAATAGCGATTGCTTTTTATCAAATTCTGCAACAGGCTCGCCAGCAACAACGCATGATTGATGCGTTAAATGAATCAGAACGTAAAACCAGAGAAGCTGCAAAACTTAAAGAACAATTTGTGGCAAACATGAGCCACGAGATCCGAACCCCGATGAATGCTATTCTAGGATTCACAGCATTGCTTCGGCAAACAGAACTTAACGGTGAACAAAAACAATACTTGCAAAGTATGCATTCTGCCAGTGAAAATCTATTGGTATTGATCAACGATATTCTTGATCTATCCAAAATAGAAGCAGGCATGATGAATCTGGAAGTAAGCAAGTTTAGTTTGCGCAGTTTGGTGGCATCAGTAGCTGCAATGTTTTCGGAAAAGATTAAGGAAAAAAAGTTGTGTCTTCATACGAATATTGATGAAGCTATTCCCGACATATTGAACGGGGATGCTTTGCGGCTCACACAAATTTTAGTAAACTTGTTAAGCAATGCTGTAAAGTTTACTGAAAAAGGAGAAGTAAGTTTAATAACGAAGCAAATCGATCGCAATAATGATTGTGTTCAGCTTCAGTTTATCATACGGGACACAGGTATAGGTATTCCAAAAGAAAAGTTATCTGCCGTTTTTGATCGCTTTCAGCAAGCTGAATCTTCTATTACCCGTCGTTATGGAGGTACTGGTTTGGGTTTGGCAATTGTTCGTCAGTTGGTAGAACTGCAAAAAGGAAGAATCAATTTGAATAGTGAGGAGGGTAAAGGCACTGAATTTATTATCGATTTAAATTACCAAATAGTTGATGAACCTACGGTCCATAATGAAGTTCCGGTTGCTGAACTTTTGCGCAGCGATTTAAAAGACGTTTCTGTTTTAATTGCAGAAGACAACCCCATGAACCAGCAATTGATTCAGTACCTGATGAAAAACTGGGGCATTGATTATAAAATTGTAGGAAATGGAAATGAAGTCATTTCTGAATTAAAACATCAACAATATTCGTTAGTGTTGATGGATATTCAAATGCCTGAAATGGATGGTTATACAGCTACGGAGCGCATTAGAAGAGAGTTGAATTCCGATATTCCAATCATTGCTATGACTGCGCATGCGATGGCAGGTGAGAAAGAACGTTGCTTACAGTCGGGCATGAACGACTATATCTCGAAGCCATTAAAAGACACTGCACTCTATAATCTCATTTTGTTTTATGTTCAATTAACAGCCAGCATTCAATCTAATCATTCAACAAATGGTTTGTTACATAGTTCGAAAGGCATTGTAAACCTTGATTATTTACATCAGCTTTCTGGAAATGATCCTGTATTTGAGCGAGAAATGTTGCATCAATTCTTATTGCAAACACCAGATGAATTAACTAATCTGCAGGAGGCGATCATTAAAGACGACTCCTTAAGCATTAGAAAAATTGCGCATAGTTTAAAATCAACGGTCGGCTACTTAGGTTTAGCCGATACCCTTTATCCATACTTGGATCGCATAGAACAAAATGCAGTGAGCAATATCAAAGGCAGTACAGAAGCGGATTTCAACTATGTAAAAGACCTTTGTGAACAAGCCATGCAAGAAATCAAAGAACTACTTTCCGGTCATAGCATCGCTTCCTGATGCTAACAGTTTCTTAATCTTTCGGCGACTAAAAATCCGATTTCGCCGATTGAGTAATTACAGATAAATGTTCTAACAATAACTTTACAGAATAATCTAAGAACAGAAAAACACTTTTCATAAGCATCTTGGTTTCGTATGGTTAAGGGTGAAGCCCTGCTATTCTTAGCGGGGCATTTTTTTAAACTTATTTGAACTTGTTGCTACCGTGTAATGTTTGCCATAACAAAACCGGTTGCAATGTCCTAATCAAAAACACTTCCTGTTTTTACAGGAGGCTTTTAATAACCAAAAGAATTGAGTGTTTAAACAAGAGATGATTTCTGAATTATTGTTCCGTAGTTGCAAATTATGCTTTTGTTAATTCTTCCTGTTTATGGCATTCAGAGGTAAAAGAAGCTTTGACCAAAATGAATATTGTTATTTTTGTAATTGAAATGCGTTTCTTTCTATTCGTCATACTACTGCTTCATGTCAACTACACCATGTTCATAGCGCAGGTGGATGAAATAGATTTATATGATGCGAAAGGCCAGCAAATTGAAGACATCAATAGCTTAACCGAATATGTTGATGTAGTACTGTTCGGCAACAAACACAAACACAAGGCGGATGACGACGATGATTGTGCCCGCTTTTTTCATTCCATTAAAATTGATTATTTTTTCAAACAGCAATTGGTTGCTACTAAAAATGTAGATAAGGAAATAGGCGCTAAGAAAGTTTATCCCGTTTATTCTATAGGCAAGCCTTCTTCTGCCTATACAGAAATTCAAACGCCTCCTCCCGAAGCTTAGTCTTCCTTCCCATATTACTTATTGCTGTATGTATTAATGCAGCTATTGTTTCATTACAGTTATACTGTATCAATTTATTTACATGAAAAACATGATAAAACCACTGCGGCTATTTGTGCTGTGTATCATCGTTGCAAGCAGTTCAAGAGCACAGGACACATTGCGGCTAACAGTACCACAGGCAGAAGAAATTTTTCTAAAGAACAATTTATCATTATTAGCTGCACAATACAATATCAAATCGCAGGAGGCTTTGATCAAGCAAGCCAAGGCCTGGGATAATCCGGTACTAAGCACCGACCAGAATTTGTACGATGGAAAATTTTTCCGTCATGGAAAAGGCAGTAATGATATACCAAAAGATGGTGGACAGATTTATATCTCCTTACAACAAGTCATTCGTACTGCTAACAAAAGAGGTTTGCAAATGCAACTGGCACAAGATGCTACAAAAAGCAGCGAAGCTCAATTCAACGACTTGATGCGTAACCTGCGTTATGTGCTAACGACTGATTTAAACAACCTCGCACAACTTCAAAACATTGCCCGCATTTACGAAACTGAAATTACAAACACGCAAAAAATGGTGCGTGGTATGGAGGAGATGTATAAGATCGGGGATATTTCTTTGAAAGATAATGTACGTATCAAAGCATTGCTTTACTCACTGCAAAGCGACTATGTTGATAACTTAAGACAACAGCAAGATTTGCAAAAAGACATTCGGACAATGTTGCACATTACCGACAATGTGTTTGTGTCAGTGCAATCCGCAGCTCTTGACTTGCAACAAATACAAGCTATTGCTTTAGCGCCTTTGTTGGATAGTGTGAAGAAGATTCGTCCTGATGTAGCCTTGGCAAACACACAGTTGACACTGCAACAGCATAATCTCAGTTATCAAAAAGCATTAGCCGTTCCGGATGTAACCGTTGGTCTGGAATATGATAAAGCAAATAGTTACGTGCCTAACTATTATGGCTTGTTGCTGTCATTGCCGTTGCCTGTTCTTAATAAAAACAGGGGAAACATTGTATCTGCACAGTGGAGCATCAAGCAGTGGCAAACACAACTACAACAAATGCAAACCGTTGCGCAAAACGAAGTGCTATCTGCCTATAATAAATTAATGACACTGGTAAACGTGCAACGTAGTGTAGGCGACTGGCAAAACAGTTACGACAAGCTTTTGCAAAATATGATCGAAAGCTATCGTCAACGAAAGGTGAGTTTAGTTGATTTTATAGACTTCTTTGATTCTTATAAAGAGACAAAGATCAGGCAATGGCAACAGCAGACAAACTTATTGAATGCTATTGCGGAGCTCAATTATGTTACTAATCAAAATGTACTTTCTCTTAAATAAATAATTATGAAAAATCTTTTAACTACTGCTCTTGTTATTTCAGTAGCAATCTGGATAAGCTCCTGCAATGGTCATGCAGCTGAAGATCCGGCGGCAAAAGGCCCCGTTTGCATTAGCGACAGCATGATGAAAAACGTGTCGATAGATTCTGCAACAATTCAAAATATTGATGATGAATTAAAGCTTTCTGGCGAGGTAAGTTTTAATGAAAATAAAGTGGTGAAAATTTTTCCCATCACCAGCGGGCAAGTGCTTAATGTAAATGTCACTATTGGTGACTATGTACATGCAGGACAAGTTTTGGCAACTATCAAGAGTGCAGATATTGCCGGCAACTATTCCGATTTGAAAAGTGCAGGTTCAGATGTAGCCATTGCAAAGCGGGCTATGGAAAATGCAAAGCATTTATACGAGAACGGCATTGCCAGTGAAAAAGAATATCTGGAAGCAAAAGAAAGTTATGATAAAGCTGTCTCCAACGCATCGAAAATTCGCACACAAATTTCTATTAACGGTAGTGGCAGGACAAGCGCCAACGGAACATACGTTGTTACTGCACCAAAGAGCGGTTACGTAGTGGAAAAGAACATCAATCCGGGTCAATTCATTCGTAACGATTATGCACAAAACTTATTTACCGTTGGCAATATCAACGATGTTTGGATTTGGGCGAATGTTTATGAAAGTGATATTGCAAAAGTAAAAGAAGGCTACCGTGCGCTGGTAACAACGCTTGCTTATCCGGATAGTGTTTTTGTTGGAAGAGTGGATAAAGTAAACCACATATTAGACCCGCAAACAAAGGTGATGAAGGTGAAAATTATTCTGCCCAATGGCGCTGGTGCATTAAAGCCCGAAATGTTTGCCAACATCACGGTTGAAAACAAAGAAGGAAGGCGGACAGTTGCCATTCCACGTGCAGCACTTGCTTCGGACAATGGAAAAACGTTTGTGGTGGTTTATCACGATAAATGCAACTTGGAATTGCGTGAAGTGCAACCGTTGAAAACAAAAAATGAAACCGTTTATCTACGCTCCGGTTTAAATGCAGGCGAACAAGTGCTTACTAAAAATGTGTTGTTGTTCTTCCAACAACTATCTGAACGTTAGAATTTGTTGCTTCAAGCCTTTTATCTAAAAATCAATTATCAAAACGTGTAAATACCCTTTGGGTAACTCATGAATAAATTTATTAAGCGCATTATTCATTTCTCGTTGCGCCACCGATATTTTGTGTTTTTTATGACGGGTGTGCTGGTGATTGTCGGCATCATCTCGTTTCGAAACACGCCTATAGAAACCTTTCCCGATGTTACCAACACGCAAATCATCATCATTGCGCAATGGCCTGGGAGAAGTGCAGAAGAAGTAGAAAAATTTGTCACCGTTCCTTTGGAAGTGGCACTTAATTCTGTGCAGAAAAAAGCAAATCTTAGAACAACTTCTGCTTTTGGCTTAAGTTATATCCGTATCATATTTGATGATGGTGTAGACGATGCTTTTGCCAGACAGCAAGTAATAAATCGCCTGAACGATGCTGATCTGCCTGAAGGTGTAAAGCCTGATGTGCAGCCACCTTACGGACCTACCGGCGAAATTTATCGCTACACCTTGCGCAGCAATACCAAGAGCATACATGAATTAACCACATTGCAGGATTGGGTATTGGACCGACAATTCAAATCAATACCAGGAGTTGCCGATGTGAACTCATTTGGTGGTGAAGAAAAAACATTCGAAGTGAGTGTGAACCCGGAACTTCTTGCCAAGTATAATTTATCATCGCTTGATGTGTTCAACGCCATTCAAAAAAGTAATGTGAATGTAGGTGGTGATGTTATCGAACGCAATGGTCAGGCTTTCGTGGTGCGTGGTATTGGTTTGTTGAACGATACAACCGAAATTCAAAATGTAATTGTTACCCGCCAGAGCAATGTACCAATTACGGTAAAAAATATTGCTACGGTTACAGAAAGCGGAAGACCGCGTCTGGGTTGGGTTACACGAGATAAGCAGCCTGACGTAATTGAAGGAATTGTGGTGATGCGCAAAGGCGAAAATCCAAGCGAGGTGTTGGACCGGGTGCATGCAAAAGTAAAAGAGCTAAACGAAAACATTTTGCCGAAAGATGTAAAGCTCGATACGTTTTATGACCGAACCGAGTTGATGGATTTTGCACAGGAAACAGTGATCCATAATTTGATTGAAGGCATTATCCTGGTAACAGTCATCGTGTTTTTGTTCATGGCTGATTGGCGAACAACATTAACCGTCGGTATCATCATTCCATTGTCTCTTTTGTTTGCCTTCATTTGCATGCGCATCAAAGGCATGAGTGCGAATTTGCTTTCGATGGGTGCTATTGACTTTGGTATCATTATCGATGGCGCCGTTGTAATGGTCGAAGGTTTGTTTGTGGTGATGGACCATAAAGCAAAAGAAGTGGGCATGGAACGCTTCAACAAACTGGCGAAACTGGGTTTGTTTAAAACAACAGGTACCGAAATGGGCAAGGCGATTTTCTTCTCCAAGCTCATTATCATCACGTGCTTGATTCCCATTTTCGCTTTCCAGAAAGTAGAAGGAAAAATGTTCTCTCCGCTTGCTTATACATTGGGTTTTGCATTGTTAGGTGCATTGATATTAACCCTCACATTAGTACCGGCGCTATCCAGCATTTTGTTGAAAAAGAATGTGCGTGAAAAGCACAATCCTATTGTGATCTTCTTCGAAAAAAATGTGATGCGGGCTTTCTCGTTCGCCTATAAATTTCCGAAGGCGAGCTTGCTCATTGCTATTGGTATCATGTGTATCACTTTTGCCAGCGCCAAATTTTTGGGAACAGAATTTTTGCCCGAGTTGGACGAAGGCGCTTTGTGGGTAAAATCGCAATTGCCCATGAGTGCATCGCTTTCACAATCGAAAGAAGTGGCGAGTGAAATGACTGACATCATCCGCAAGTTTCCGGAAGTGCGGCATACGCTGGCACAAATTGGTAGAACTAATGATGGTACCGATCCAAAAGGATTCTTCAACGTGGAAATCGCAGTTGACCTGAAGCCTAAAAAAGACTGGCGCAAAGGTGTTTCCACAGATCTGTTGATTGATAGTATGGATAGGCAGTTAAGTAAAATTCCAGGCTTGTTGCTCAACTATTCGCAACCGATCAGAGACAACGTGGAAGAAGCAGTTGCTGGCGTACCTGCATCGTTGGCAGTGAAAATTTTTGGTCCTGATTTTTATACGCTTGATTCGCTTTCCAAACAAGTAATGGGACAACTGAGTAAAGTGCATGGCGTAGAAGATTTAGGTATTTTGAAAAATTTGGGTCAGCCGGAATTCAGGATAGAATTAGACCAACAACGTATGGCGATGTATGGTATTAACACTGCTGATGCAAATGCCGTTATCGAAATGGCTATCGGCGGTAAAGCGGCAACGCAGTTGTATGAAGGCGAACGCAAGTTTGATGTGCGTGTTCGTTATCAAAAAGAGTTTAGAAATACACAAGAAAAGATTGAGAACTTGATGGTGCCTGCGCAGGACGGAACGAAAGTGCCATTGAAACAAATCGCTTCCATCAGAACATTGACAGGGCCTGCATTCATTTATCGTGATAACAATACGAGATACATTGCTGTGAAGTTTTCCGTGCGTGGAAGAGACTTGGGAAGTACGATTGCAGAAGCGCAACAAAAAGTAAAGGCAGCCATACATCTGCCAAATGGTTATAGCACTACATGGAATGGCGAATTTGAAAACCAGCAACGAGCATCAAGCACTTTGGTTAAAGTGGTGCCTATTTGTTTGCTTGTGATTTTCTTAATTCTATTTATGACTTATGGCAATACAAGCGACGCCATGCTCACCATTATGAACGTTCCTTTCGCATTGATCGGTGGTATTATTGCTCTGCATATCACCGGTATGAACTTCAGCATCAGTGCAGGTGTCGGTTTCATTGCCTTGTTTGGCATTTGTATTCAAAACGGTGTGATCCTGATTAGTGTGTTTCGAAAGAATTTAGATCGCGGGAAGCATCTTACAGATTCCATTTTTGAAGGTGTTCGTTCTCGCATCCGACCAGTTGTGATGACAGCGTTGATGGCAGCGATTGGTTTGTTACCCGCAGCTATTTCAACAGGCATCGGTAGCGAAACACAGAAGCCTTTGGCAAGAGTAGTAATTGGTGGTTTGGTTACATCTACCATTCTTACGCTTCTGATTTTGCCAATCATGTATACGATGGTACACAACCTCACGCATCAAAGAAAGAACAGGAAAATATTGCGTAAGGCAAGAATTATCAGCAAGCCCATTTAAATAATTCCATCCATGAGCAACTATAACGTCTCGTCCTCCAGTAGGTCGGGACGTTTTTCTTTGGTACGTTGTACTGCCTGCTCATGACGCCATTCGTCAATCTTTTTTGGATCACCACTTAATAAGATGTCAGGCACTTTAAAACTCCGCCATTCGGCAGGACGGGTGTACACCGGAGGTGCTAATAAATTATCCTGGAAAGAATCGGTAAGTGCAGAAGTTTCATCATTCAATACACCTGGAATTAATCTGCCAATGGCATCTACCAAAACAGCCGCCGCTAATTCGCCGCCGCTTAAAACATAATCACCAATAGAAATTTCTCTTGTTACATATTGGTCACGGATACGTTGGTCAATGCCTTTGTAATGACCGCAGATCATGAGGATGTTTTCTTTTAAGGAAAACTGGTTTGCAATTCGTTGATTCAATCGTTCGCCATCAGGTGTGAGGTAAATTATTTCATCAAATTTTCTTTCTTTCTGCAATTCTTCAATTGCATTTGCCAAAGGCTCACACATCATTACCATACCTGCACCACCACCATATTGATAGTCATCAACTTGTCCATAATCATTTACTGCCCATTGACGCAAATTGTGTACTTCCACTTTTAGTAAACCCTTGTCCTGTGCCCGTTTCATAATGGAATGTGACAAGGGACTTTGCAATAGCTCTGGCAACACGGTGATGATATCAATATGCATGCGACAAAAATAATCAGTACTATTTTGTTATTGGACTAGCTGTTTTAATTCAATTTATTAGGCGCAATGATCTTTGTCATCTTTATAACCAGAAGGTGTTTCTAATTTAGTATGTGTTTCCATTATCCAATTAATTCTATTTTATGAAAAGCTCTGAACTACTACCAATTTCTGCCTTGCTTCTTTCCAGCAGTATAACTAATGAAACAATAGCACAAGGTTGTTATTACAAAGATTTCAATACCAAACTTAGTTTAGTGCAACAGGTAGAAGCACTTTGCCCAAGTTTGTGTTTCCAGGAAAGAGTATGTGATACAGAGAAACTAGTCTACGACCTAGAATTGGCTACGCATATTTTGTAAGCGACTTTTTGGCGATTTTGTTATGATCAGAATAAGCAGCAACTCTCAGGTTTAACTACTGCTTATGCTGCAACTAAAATTTGATGTTTTCCCTATACTTGAAACAGAACGTTTATTACTTCGTGAGTTAACAAAGGAAGATGCGCATGATTTGTTTTTATTAAGAAGCGATCCTGAAGTTTTGCGTTATGTAGACCGCGAACCATTACAAACAATTGAAGAAGCCGAAGGGTTAATTCAACGAATTCAAACCTCTTTCGCTAATGCGGATGGCATTTCATGGGCTGTATGTCTAAAAGAGACTAATGAGTTCATTGGTCTTGTTGGTTTGTGGCGCATTATTAAAGAACATTTTCGTGCAGAAATTGGTTACACATTAATGCCACAGTATTGGAACAAAGGTTATGTGACGGAAGCCTTAAATGCTGTTATTCCTTATGGCTTTAAACAAATGAAACTGCACAGCATTGAAGCAAATATTAGCCCGGAAAATGCTGCATCCATACCAACAGCAGAGAAACTGGGTTTTGTGAAAGAAGCACATTTTAAAGAGAATTATTATTTCCGTGGCCAATTCCTCGATTCATTGACCTATTCACTCATTAATAAAGAACAATAAAAAAGTGCTACATTTTTTGTAGCACTTTAATTCAGTTTATCGTTTCAAGCTTAATTGTTCAATACAGTTGAGTTTTGCAAATAATTCTGATCAGGTGCATATAAGAACATTACAGTGCCACCTTTGATATAATTAATGATCTTTCCTACTTCTGCCTGAGGTACTGCAGAACAACCCAAGCTACGACCTACAATGCCACCACTAGCTCTTTGTTCATTCACGTAAGAAGATCCGTGCACTACTACAGCTCTTGCTTCGGCATTATCATTAAAGCCTTCATCCAAACCTGCAATGTGCAATGTCAAACCATGCTTACCAGAGTAAGTGCTTTTGGTTACATAAAAGCCAAGGCTGCTTTCATTTGAATTCATTCTGTTTGAGAAGTTCTCAGCCATTGTACTACCTGAGTTTTTACCATGTGCTACATAAGTATTCCAAACCAAGGTGCCATTCAACATATCAATTAAGTAAAGACGCTTGCTTGTAGAAGGCTGACTGAAATCAACTACAGTTAAGTACTGGTTGTTCAATGCCTGTCCTTTCTGCACTAATTTTTGATAGCTCTGTACTGCGTAATCCAAAGCTTCTTTTGCCAAACCTAAAGCAGACAAATTCAGCTTCTGGTATAATGATGTGCTTAAAGATAATTCTGAAGCAGCTTTAGACAACGAATCCTTGAAACTTGCACTAACAACTATTTATGCATCCTGCACCATTGTTTTTGTTGGTCTTGCAAATGATGCTAAAGCAATAACCATAGCAATAACTATTGCGGGTAGAAGATGGTTTTTTTCATAAATTAAATGGGTTTTTCAGCGATTATTGTAGAACAAATTTCGCAATAAAACCTTACTGGACAAACGTTTCAGCAAATAGCAACAGAACTTTAGGATGGATGTTAAATAGCTCGAGGAAATATGAATATAAATTTAAATGGCACAGCTGAGCCTATTCATTTTTTAGCAATTATCTGCCTTATAGCTGCTTCTTTGTCCTTTAAACACAGCTGTATCGTAAGAACAATCTGAGCAATAAGGTTTACTCACAATCGAATTACCAATTGTGTATAAATGCGTTTAGCTTTTTTTACATAATTATTATTTAATATCGTTGACGTGTTTTGTTGCATCAACAAACATAATTTTAATGCACACTAAAACCAACAAAATGAAAAAAGTGAAAAATCTGGTCTTTACGGCTGTGCTTGCTCTGTTAGTAGTAAGTTGTAGAAAAGACATTCCTACCGAAAACACCAACATTGATTCAGTAAAACAAAAGGAAGTTGCCTGGCATGACCAACAAACAACTCCAGATGCATTCAATCCATTAGCGAGAGGATCTTCCGAAAATTTAGTTATGGGCAACCCAAGTGGTGCTGTAGCTGATGCATCGTATTATTGGAATTATTTGATGACGAAAACACAGTACACCTTAAGCTATCATCGTGATCGAGGTACGCCAAATTGGGTTAGCTGGCATTTGGACCCTACTTGGCTGGGAAGCACTGCAAGACAAGATGATTTTCGTGCAGATGCTACGTTGCCTGCCGGATGGTACCAGGTGCAAGGCACGTCCTACAGCGGTAGTGGGTTTGATCGCGGGCATAATTGCCCTTCTGCAGATAGAACCTACAGTGTAACAGATAACTCCGCTACTTTTTTGATGACTAATATGATTCCACAAGCACCAACGAATAACCAACAAACATGGGCGGGGCTGGAGAATTATTGTCGCACATTAGTAAACCAAGGTAATGAGCTGTATATTATTGCAGGTAGCTATGGTACCGGTGGCACAGGAACGAATGGAACATTTAATACGATTAATAATGGCCATGTTACAGTGCCAAACAGAATATGGAAAGTAATTGTGGTATTACCTCAAGGCACTAACGATCTGGCTCGGGTTACTACCAGCACAAGGGTTATTGCAATCAACACACCAAATACTAACAGCATCAGTACTTCATGGGCAACCTATAGAACTTCAGTAGATGCGATTGAAAGTGCAACGGGTTATAACTTGTTGTCCAATGTATCTTCCAGCATTCAAAGTGTAATAGAATCAAGAGTGGATAATGGACCTACCCGATAATCGGATAAGTTGTAATTAATAAATATGAGTGCCAAACGGCGCTCATATTTATTATGTTTCTACCAGTTTTGTTTTTAACCCACCAAAACTTCCATTGCTCAATTGTCCAATAATAAAAGCATCTATTTGAACAGAGCCTATACGATAGACTTGAGCATCGTTCAAAGTTTCACTCAATACCTTTTTCAAGTTGGTGAAGCGTTGCACATTTTGTTTTTGTTCTTCGCCATCTGTTGCATAGGCAGTGGTACTGCTGCGAAAAAAATCATCTAAGTTTTGTTTTGTAATCGGACCTTCCTTATCGCTCATTTTTTTCAATTCATCTTCCACAGAATTTCCATTCAGTTGAACAATTTCAAAAGGATAATCTGATTCACTCATGAATAATAATCCATGCGCAGCGGCTTTTATTTTTTCTAATTCTGGATGCATAATTATTTTTTAAAGTAATGTTCTGATTGTTCTATAGGGTACTTCTCATCAAGATCAATATTATTAAAGTTGTTTTTATTTCCCCATGAAAACAACTTTTCAAAAAAGGGAAGAAATCTATTCTGTTTGATCTTATCCAGAAAATAGACTTCATATTCTTTTTCCTTCATACCCATGTCATAAAGCAGTTGGTCAAACTCATAAATACCTATTGAGTTGAAATACTGTTTCATTCGAAAATATTCGCACACATTTCCGCTTTCCAATCTGTCCAGCAAAATAAAAAGGCATAAACCAGCCGATGATATGACAAATATAAGAGATCAATTTGCTAATAACGTGAAAACGGAACTCATACCACTTGGAAGGATTAATGCTGTATAGATTCATAATAGACAGTACTTTCTTACGGTGGTTCCATTCATCAATTTCAATTTGATGAATAGCTATCTTTTCGTTCTTATTCTTAACGGAAGCAACATGTTCTTGATAAGCGAATGCGGCCGCTTTTTCTGCTGAATAAGCTTTTTTTAAAAGGTCAATTAACTGAGTATGTGATAATGTTTATGAAGACTTACTTGCATTCGTTAGCTCTTGTACTATTTCGGTGTTCATGGTAAGTATAAATTTACTTCATAAGCATTCCTGAATAGAAAGATGTTTGCTATTTATTTTTACCCAATGATTAAAGCACAAGAACTAAGACTTGGAAATTATCTACTGAAAAAAATAAATACACGGATAGTGGCAGTAAGGTGTGATTATACTCATTTTGAATTATTAGCAAAAGACAGCAAAGACTTCTACCCTGTAGTGTTGCAAGCAACACACTTGGAAAAGGCAGGCTTTATAGAGAATAAGAAATATCCTTTGTTACCGGAAGCAAGAGAGTTCGTATTGGCACTTCCGGTAAAAGGCAGTCAACAAAATGAGATAAAAGCATATATCAAAAATAACAAAGAATGTTTTGCAAGAGCAGTGCTTAACAATCTTCCTATCAGTAACAATATTTATCATTTACACCAACTGCAAAACCTGTATCATGCATTGACAGGCAGTGAGTTGCATTTGTTAGTTTAGACAAAGGCACCATTGTTTAAAACAAAAAGGGGTCTGCAAAACAGAACCATTTTTTCTCTAATCCCTCCGCCGGAATTACCCGGATCAGGTTCAATGGGTATGTCTCAGATTTACATAAAATCACCCCAAGAGAGAACATTAAATTGTTTCAATTGTCGTACCATTAACCGTTTACAATTTCGCCGCCATTTGGATGTAACACCTGTCCGGTCATGTAAGACGCATCTTCGCTGGCTAAAAATAAGTAAGAAAGCGCAACCCCTGCAGGTTATCCTGCTCTTTTCATAGGCACATCACTGCCAAAGGTTTTTTACTTTTTTGGGTTTGAAACTACCCACAATCAATGGCGTCCATATTGGGCCGGGAGCTACAGCATTTACCCGTATGCCTTTGTCGATAAGACTGTGTGCTAAGCTGCGGGTAAAAGTTACAATAGCACCTTTGGTAGCAGAGTAATCAATTAGTGATGGCTACCACGATAGGCCATAACAGAAGCAGTGTTAACGATGCAAGCACCCTTCTTTAAATACAGCAAGGCAAAACGTGTGATGCGAAACATGGAAAAGATGTTGGTTTCAAATGTTTCGTAAAGCTGATCGTCAGTAATGTTGATTAATGATTTCTGTTCTGTTTGCGTAGTAGCGTTATTGACTAATATATACAGCTTGCCATACTTTCTAATAGTTGCATTAACTATCTTCTCGCAGGTTCTTTCCTTACGTATGTTGCAGGGAATTAAAAGGCATTGGCGTCCAAACTCTTCTTCTACCAAACGCTTTACTTCTTCTGCGTCTTTGTCTTCTTTGGGGTAAGCGATGGCAATGGTGGCGCCTTCCTCGGCAAAGAGCAATGCTACTGCTTTTCCAATACCGCTATCGCCACCTGTGATCAGGGCAACTTTGCCTTGCCGCTTTTTGGTGGGTTGTGGTTTTAAAGATACCGGCTTAGGGTTCATCTTTGCTTCCAATCCCGGCATTGATTGCGACTGACGCTTGCGTACTTTTTAGATTCACCGCCTTTCTGCATAACAAAGTATTTAAAATAGTTACAGAAATTTTTATACCATCAGCGTTGTATTGGTGCAACCGTTATTTTTGCAGCCTTGCAGGGGAATTAGCTCAGCTGGCTAGAGCGCTTGCATGGCATGCAAGAGGTCGTCGGTTCGACTCCGATATTCTCCACTGGATCAAGTCACTTTCAAGTGACTTTTTTTATGGCTAACCACGCAGTAAATAAGGTTAATAGTGCTTTTAGAGTACGATAAGATGCTTTGAAACATGAAGTTGGTACAAAGGATAAGCATCTCGTGATGATTTTGTTTTTTATAAACCCTTGCACACATCCTTCGATAAGCTCAGGATGACACTACCTGGGCTTCAGTCATCCTTTACGGGCTCAGGGAGACAAACGCTTTATTTTGTTCCCTACAGTGCCCTACTGTGCCCTAAGCGAACCTTGCCCTTTTGGCATGTAGTAGATTTGCCCTATCGCAAGACAAGCAGGTGTTTATTTAAAGGGAACCATTGATGATTTGACCTTTTACCAAATGGAGGGAAAGTGATATGTGCGGATGAAAAGCTGCCTTACCGCAAAGCAGTTTTGGAAAAACGGTGCTTTGGAGGAAGCAGAAGAAGCTGCAGCCGATTTGTCATGGGCAATAAGCTGGCTTCTAACGTGTATCGAATGGTAGAGAATGACAAACGAGTGTATTCTCTGTTTTGTTATTAAAAACCAAGGACGATCCTGCTGCTTAAGCAAGAGAAGGACGTGCGTGAAGTGGAAGAGTTGTTGGTAGGTGAGTTGCAAAAGGTTGGACTTGTAAAAAAGCAAAATAAGGCAGGTAAGAAGCAATTCAAGGGTAAACCTTACAAAGAATACAAAGAACATTTCTGCCGATTCTAAATTATTCTAAAGAAAATAATAGAGGTACGATTGCTTTTGTAAATGATTTTTTGCACTCTGCCTTTTGCAAACGTGCAGTTATGATGGCGATATCATTTATCATTTAAGGAAAGCTATGCTTAGTTTATGACCTTATTTTCATAAGCATATTTTATCAACCCAAGCACTGATGAAGTGCCTGTTTTTCGGTATATGTTTTTTCGGTGTGTTTCTACTGTGCGTTCGCTAATGAACAGTTTTTCTGCAATCTGCTTGTTGTTGTATTCTTTTTCGATGAGGCCAATGATTTATATTTCAGGTTTGCTAAGGTGTATGTCCGCTACTGTTTTCTTGCATTGGGCAAATTGTTCCAACTCGTCCAACACTTTTTCATTAAAATAAATTTCACCGCCAAAAATCTTATCTATAGCGGTTAATAATTGTGTACGGTTTACATTCTTTAGTATATAACCATTTATATCTGCATCATTAATCATTTCGTTCATCATTGCACCCTGACCACTCATTGAAATGGCAAGAATTTTCACCTGCGGAAAATGCTTTTGTATTGCCTTTGCCAGTAATGTCAGGCATCATAATATCTGTGATCAGTAAATCAATTTTATGCTGCGCAACAAGGCTCTCCACTTCTTCGGGGTTTGTAGTTGAAAAGACAATCTCATGCTGCTCATCTTTAAGTAGCGCCATGAGTCCATCTAAAACTATTTGATGGTCATCAACCAAACCAAGCCGGATCTTTGAAGCATGCTGAAATGTAAGAAAGATTTCTTTAAACAGGAATACATAGTGCCATTAATGTGCCTCTATCCTTATTGGAATTGATCTCGAATTTACCTTTCAGGTATTCAACCCTTGGTTGGATGCTTTTAAGCCCCATGTCTTTATTCATTGCATCAGCTACTGAGAAGCCGGTTCTGTTATCTTCAATGATAGCTGTCAGTTCTTCCTTGTCTCTAATGATGGAGATGTCCACTGCGGTTGCCTTTGATTGTTTAATGACGTTATTAATACACTTCTTAATAAAGCGGTACAATACAATTTCAATCTGCGAATCCAACTTTTGATCTAGGCCTTCGGTGTATAAGTGAATTTGCAATTTGCTTTGATCCAACTTATCAATGAATTCACGAAGAGCCGAAGCAAGACCTTTCTTCACAATGCATTGGGCATCCATCATATTATGCGACACGCTTCTAACTTTTTTGCAACTATCATCTACCAACTGCATGGTGTGATGAAAAGAAACGCGTTCTGTTTCAGAAGTAAATGAAATAGCGTGTTCCAAAGCATAGAGATTCATTTTTACGACACTCATCATTTGTCCAACACCATCATGCAAATCACGGGCAATGCGTTGCCTTTCGGCCTCCTCTGCCTCCATCATTGCTTTGGTAACGGCGGTTTGTTGCTGCAGCAACACCATTTGCAGCTGTGCTTTTTGTTTCCACTGGTAAGGTTTTAATAATGCAACAAAAACAATAGTTGAACACAGCTGTTTATCCTAAAATATAATCTTGTTATTACTAAAGGATAAAATAATGGCGTAGGAACGATACAGCAATTACGTTCTTATACATATTCCAAAATACCGTGAGCAGGGTATTGAATAACCTCCACCTTCTACGCACATTTGAGGCATCAAACCACAAAACCAAATAGTATGTGTGCAAAAGAATTTTAAGCGTGTGCCCGCTTGCACTTTCGCTGCACACATTTGCACAAGACAGTTTTGAAGAATTCGTACAAAAGGACATTTCAAAGATAGTTCTGCGTCATCATACGCATGCCATGCTAGGCCTATTTGATGATGGTCATGGAACCGTTCCAAACTTAAAAGGCAAAGAGTTACCTAAACGAATTGCCTTGGTTAGCTTTTATATTTTTGACCGGAGAAAATCAAAAAGCTATTCCTATACTACGCATGGTGCCTGGGATATAACCATTACTGTTACCAAAACTATTTTCACCAGCCTCAAAAACACTATGCTTCTGGGAAATGTTTTTTTAACACTTGCTGCTCCAAACATCATTGCAGAATTTAAAGCCAAAGGCATGGAGGTGTTATTGCCTGATCAATATCTTACGGATGACGCTAAGCGGAATGCCTATGCGAATTTTCAGCCAGAAATCTCAGGCTTAAGTAAAAGCTTATTTACTAAAGACGATGATTTTATGACACAGGGCGGCGCCGAAGGGTTCCTGGTAAAACCAGTATGGGCACCATTTGATTTTAAACAGGGACATCGTTTGGTACTTTGGCAAAAGACTTAGGTGTAGATGCTGTAATGGTGGTTGTAAATGAATTATCCACTGAGGATAAAAAAGTAGATTTTTTAAAGTTTGGAATGCATGTATTTGGTCCAAATCCAGTGTCCAAGGTAAAGGGTAAAAAATATCCTGGTTTATTGCTGGTTATAACGAAGGGTAATTGTATGAAGGGCAAGATATTGTACTAAAAGATCCGATCTCAATTATTATAAAAAAGGGAAAGAAAGAAGGTGAATACCTTAAAGGATATGATGCAATGGCTCAAAAACTAGCACAAAATGTAGTGTATTGGCTACAGCAGCAAACAGAAGGTAAGGACAAACAGTGAACTAGTGTTACTGGTAGTTTTGACTAGTGCTTATTCAGCAATTCCCGTTTCGGAACTTGCACATCGGTATTATATTTTAGTATTGCATAAAAATGGTACGGTAACTCATACTGAAAAAGTTTTGGTACAGTAATACCATTTTTATGGTTTCGGTTTGTAAAGTCACCTTCCGGTGACTTTTTTAATAGCTGTGTTTTGTTTCTAGCCTTTATAAGGATCCATCTTAATATCAACTACCACTTTCACATTGTTGCTGATCTTGTCTTTTACTACTGCAGGGATAGCAATATTGTAATCAGACAAACGGATATTGAATGTAGATGATGCTTCAACCGTACCATTGGACACTTTTATTGTTCCGGGTGCTTGGACAGGTTTGGTCACACCATGAATAGTTAACTGGCCTTTTACGATGGCAGGGTAAGTGCCGTCTTTTTTGTAATCAATGGTACTGTTGTTGGTAACAGTGCCCTTGAATTCTGCTTTGGGATATTTGTCGCTCTCCACATAATTCTCATTGAAATGTTCTTGCATCAGGGCCTTTTCAAACTCAAACCCTTTCATTAAAACCGAAAACTGGATAGCGCCGGTTTTAGTATCGATAATAGCTGCTGCAGTTTTATTTTTTGCTTCAATATCTTCTAGTGGTGCTTTCGAGGTGAATGTTATTTTACCCGTTTTGGTAAAATACTTATCCTGCGAAAACGATAGGGTACTGATACTTATTAATGCAATCAGCGCAATCAGGTTCTTTTTCAACATGTGTTTATTTTTCTAGTTATTATTTTTGAATTACGCATCTGTTCAATTGTACATTAGTTCCAAACATGGGGTCAGAGAAGGCGCCGGTACACATTCCTTTCAGTTTTGCATTGCCACCAACAGCGATCGATTTATAATCGGATGCATGTGTAGAATCCATACTACATTGCACTGTGGACATTTTTCCTTCTTCGCCCAAAGTAATAATGACCGGGTTTCCATCGGTGTTTATATTATTCACTCTGCCCGTCACTGCTACTACCTTGTCCACGTATGTTTTGTTGGCGCTTGCTGAATCTTTCTCGAAGGCGGCAATCAAATCAGCTGCATTTATGGTTAATGCAGCTTGCTCTCCTGCCAGGTCCTTGTTTTTTCGATTGTATTCCTTTAAACCAAACCAAGCAGCCAAACCCACCAGTATCAAAACAACAAAAATGACGATGCGTTTCATAATGAAAGTTTAATTATTGGGCAAGTTAGTGCCGCTTGTTCAAAGGAATTGTTATTTGCTTAAAAACGCACAAGGTCAAATAAGGTTGCTTGTTTCCCTTCTTAGAGTTTTGCAAGTATTCTTCTATCTTTACCGCACTTTTTGAAACAAAATAATAACATACAAAGAGTTATCGCCTTCTTCCTGTTGGTGGTTTTTTCCATCAGCATGGCACCCAAAACCTATTTCCATACGGTTTTGGCAAACCACAAGGATGTTTCTTTTTGTAACGAAGTGCATAAGGCTTCGTCTTGCTTGCACAAGCAAAGTGTACAATGTCATTTTGATGATTTGGTGGTGAACACGCCTTTTTTTGTGCAAGAAGAGAAGTTAGCTGTTAATCCTGCCATTCACTTTGATACATTTTATTCTTCTTATTTATCGTTCTATACTAATGCGACTGCTCCATTAAGAGATGGTCGAGGTCCTCCTTGTGTTTAATCAACTATCGCATTCACTATCTATTAAACACAAAAATATTTTTATGAAAAAGCTCTTGCTTTTAAGTATTGCTCTATTTATTGCTTTATTACCGTTTGCACAAAATAAACAACGGCTACAACTCTCAGGAAAAATTACGGACTCAAAAACAGGTGAGCCTTTGGCTGGCGCTTCTATTACACTAACCGAAGCAAGAATTGGTACTATCGCTGATTCGCTTGGTAATTACACGTTGCAAAACGTACCGGCAGGACATACCCTGGTAGAAATTTCTTTCACCGGTTACAAAACAGTGGTGGAGCATATTGACATGAGTGCGAACACCATTCATAATTTTCAACTCGTTTCTTCTATTATTGAAAACGAAGGTGTGACGGTTACGGGTGTGGCTGGCCCCACCAGTGTCCGTCGTTCGCCGGTGCCTATTACCAGGATCAGTAAGAGTGAGTTATTATCGACGCCTTCTACCAATATCATTGATGCGTTGAGTAAAAAGCCTGGTATAAGTCAGCTATCAACAGGGCCTGCTATTTCTAAACCCATCATTCGTGGTTTGGGATTCAACCGTTTGGTGGTGATCAATGATGGTATCCGACAAGAAGGACAACAATGGGGCGAAGAACACGGAATTGAGATTGACGAAAACAGTGTGAACCGTGTGGAGATATTGAAAGGTCCCGGCTCACTTATTTATGGCAGTGATGCAATTGCCGGTGTCATCAACATCATGACAGTACCAACCATTCCGCAAGGTAGTTTGCGGGCAAACATTATTTCCGGTTACCAAACCAATAATCGCCAACGTTCCTTGTTTGCCAGTGTTGGCGCTAACGAACATGATCTGGATTGGAATGCATGGGGCGATTATCGTGCAGCAGCTGATTACACGAATAAGTACGATGGACGTGTATGGAATTCAAAATTCAATGAACAAAATTTTGGTGGCTCCTTAGGCCTGAACAAACATTGGGGTTTTTCGCACCTGATCATTAGCAATTTCAATCAAAAGTTGGGTGCTATTAGTGGCGAACGTGATGCCTTTGGCAATTTTGTAAAGGATTTGCCTGGTGGTGTGCAGGTTGTTCCTACGACTGCCGACTTTAACAGTACTGATCCGCAAATGCCTTACCAGCATATTCAGCATTTTAAGATCATTTCAGACAATAGTTTTAAAGCCGCTAATGGTAAGCTTAATGTAGTTTTGGGTTATCAACGTAACCAGCGAACCGAATATGGCAACGCAGATAAGCCAATAGAGAAAAGCTTATACTTTGATCTGCGAACATTCAACTATAGAGTTGCTTACCAATTTGAAGATCATAATGGTTGGCGAACATCCATTGGCGTCAGTGGCATGGCACAGCGCAACCAGAATGGTGGAGCAGAAGTACTGATACCGGAATACAATATGTTTGATATTGGTGGTTATCTCTATAGCCAAAAGACCATTGATAAACTAACCCTGAGTGGTGGCTTGCGTTACGACCTTCGTACACTTCAGTCACAAGCATTTATGGATAACGGCGCTCAAAAATTTATAGCGTTCAATAAAAACTTTTCCAATGTTTCAGGAAGCATTGGCGCCAGTTATGCAGCAACACAAAACCTAACGCTGAAAGCAAATATTGCCAGAGGATTTAGAGCACCAAGTATTCCTGAACTGGCATCAAATGGTGCACACGAAGGCTCCAATCGTTATGAGTACGGCGAAGTGAATTTGGGCCCTGAAAAAAGTTTCCAGGCAGATGCAGGTATTGAATGGGCATCAGAACATTTTATGATCAATGCCAGTGCTTTTTACAACCAGCTTAATGATTTTATTTTCTACCGAAAACTGGTTACTTCGTCCGGAGCAGACTCAACTGTTTTGGTAAATGGCAATTATATCCCGGCGTTTAAGTTTGGGCAACAGAATGCACACCTTGAAGGTGTAGAAGCAGGGTTTGATATTCATCCGCATCCGCTGGATTGGCTGCATATTCAAAATACATTTTCGTATGTAAGAGGGTTGTTCAATGAGTCCATTGAAGGCACTAATGATTTGCCGTTCATTCCGCCTATGCGTTATATTGGTGATGTAAAAGGGGAGTTCCTTAAAAAAGGAAAATCTATTAAGAACCTGGTGGTAAGCTTTGAGGTCGATCACACCTTCAAACAGGAAAATGCATTTACTGCTTATGGCACTGAAACGCCAACACCGGGATATACTTTGTTCAACGCAAGTTTGAGCACCGATGTAAATGTAAAAGGCAAAACCTTATTCAGTTTTTACTTCAATGCGATCAACTTAACTGATGTGGCTTACCAAAGTCATTTGAACCGATTGAAATATACTGATGTGAATTTGGCCACCGGACGCCACGGCGTTTTCAACATGGGCAGAAACTTCAGTTTCAAGGTTAGTATTCCATTGGTTTTTGTAAATAAGATGTAGGCCTGGCTTATGTTTTAGTCGTTAATTTGTATTATTGTTGTGCTAATAGACCCTAATCTATAAAGCCGCTATTTTCACCTTTTGCCTCGGCCTCATTATCAAATGCAAACAGGACTTGTTGCTTCAGATAATGAGGCCGTTTATATGCGTTGGGTGAATACGCAAATCAACTATGCCAACTACCAAACCATGAAGCAAATGGTAGCATCATTACAGGAGATTAAGACCATCTTAAAAGAAAATAAGGAGGAAGGAAATTTTCCTTTCGTTAAATAAGCCCAACCATTTTTGGCGAAAAATTTATTTGTATTTCATTGATGAATGAATACAACTACGCAACGGTCAGTTTGAACAGCTGGAAAGAGTATAAAGCATTTGTAAACGACCTTTCCGAAAACTGGGCTTATCGTGGTCAGGCCAACTGCGCATGGGTGCTTAATAATGCTATAGAACGTACCGACTTCATTCATTTTCACAAAGGCATAGAAGCTGATTTTGTGGCAGAATTTCAACAAGGTGCCAGTAACTATTTGAACCGTGATGAAATGCCAAAACACCTCATCGAGTGGCTGGCATTAATGCAGCACCACGGAGCACCAACCCGCTTGTTGGATTTTAGCAAATCGTCATTTATTGCCGCTTTTTTTGTTTACGAAATTTGCTTACCTAATGACGATTATAAGATTAGTATTTGGGCTATTAATGTAAAGTTTTTGAAAACAAAGGCTGTTGAAGTGCTGAGTGAAAAGTTTGCCGAAAACATTACTTCAGATAAGAAATTTATCGACGAACAATTGTTTGAAAATTTTTTTACGACAATAATAAAAGCATGGTCTTTCCGGTTGAGTCTTTTCGCATGAATAAGCAGTATCCTCTGCAACAATCCATTTTTGTAAGCACCGGAATTTCTTGTGAACCATTTATGAAGCAGTTGCAATTTTTGGAACATTATATAAGTCAGACCGTTATTAAAATTGAGCTTCCTGCAGTTGATAAAAATGAAGTGCTTCGAGATCTGCAATCCATGAATTTGAACCGTGCCAGTTTGTTTCCTGATCTGGAGGGGTATGCGGCTGCCCTGCGTTTGCGGTACAACAGCATGAAATCGCCTGAGCAAACAGTATTAGAGCAAATCGATAAAATGGAGCGTTTGAACTGTCGTTTTTTACCTTAAAAACAAGTTTTGATTTTATTGAGCGAAATCATGTGCACTGTTTTATTCCCGGCTATTATATTTGTTACTGCTGACTGTGAAAAGATGTTAAATGAGTAACTGCCTTTTAATTTCCTTTCTCTTTTAAAGTCCAATAAGCTCAAGCTAAACCATGAAGACAATTTTAGAACGGATTCTATTTTCATTCCAATTTATCGCACATCCTGCCAATGGGTGGTTGCGTGCCAACAATACAGACAAAAGTAAACACAAATCGAAAAAGAATTTGCATACAGCACCTTCTCCTGATTCATTTGATGTGAGGGGTAGTGGGAAAAAGCAACAAAGTCTGCGCAAAAATCTGGCGCCATAAACAACTTTTTACTCCCGTTAACTGTTGATAGAAATAACTTTGTGGCAATACTATTATGGGAGTTTTAAAACAAATAGCCGAATATTTATACCTGCGCAAGCCCGATCCTGACCGGCCTAAAACCCAATGGGTAAAGTACATGCATGGCATCAATCGAATCAGTCTGTTATTATTTGTACTTGCCTTAATTATAATGGCCGTTAAGCTTTTGCGGAAGCATTAGCCTTGGTGAAATTCACAATGATCTCGGCAGCTTTGGACGAAGCGTTGCCCTCTTTTTGTAGCAGTTGTTTCAACTGTTGATAATCGTTTTTCATTGCAGCTATTCTTTTTTCATCCAGCAAAATGCTTTTCAGCTCGTTAATCACATTTTCTTTAGTCAACTCGTTTTGAATTAATTCTTTCACCACAGGTTTATCCATGATCAAATTCACCAATGAGATGTATTTAATGCTGATCAAAAGCTTGGCAATTTGATAAGAGATATTGGACCCTTTGTAGCAAACAACTTCGGGCACTCCAAACAAAGCTGTTTCCAATGTAGCGGTACCTGATGTGACCAATGCAGCTGTTGCTTGCGAAAGCAAACGATAGGTTTCGTTTTTTACAGAAATAACTTCGGGATAATTAGCTAGAAACGTTTGATAAAAAGAATCATCCAACGAAGATGCTTTGGCTAATACAAATTGATAGCTAGGAAAAGCTTTTACTGCTTCCAGCATGATCGGAAGTTTGATAGCCACTTCTTGTTTGCGGCTGCCAGGCAATAACGCAATAATGGGTTTGGAGGAAAGTTTCTCGCTTTGATTATTAGCAATAAAATCATCCACAACTTGTGCTAGCGGGTGACCAACATAATCAACATCGTACTTCCATTTAGCTGAATAAAAATCTTTTTCAAAAGGCAAGATCACCAGCATTTTATCGACCACCTCACGAATCAACTTCACTCTGCTTTCTTTCCATGCCCACACTTGTGGGGAGATGTAATAAATGATCTTTAAATCCTGCTCTTTTGCCCATTTAGCAATACGTAAATTAAAACCAGGATAGTCGATCAATACCAATATGTCTGGACTAAAAGAACTAATATCTTCTTTGCAAAATTTAAGGTTGTTTAAAATGGTGCTGAGATTTTTCACCACTTCAATAAAGCCCATGAAAGCAAGATCACGATAATGTTTTACTACTGTTGCACCTTCGGCTTGCATTAAATCGCCACCCCAGCAACGAATGTTGGCATTGCCATCTCGTTTTTTAATCTCTTTGATCAAATTACTGCCATGCAAATCACCCGAAGCTTCTCCTGCAATAATGTAATACTTCATAATGGTGAATAAAGATAATGAGTTGTGAATAGAGAGTAGCGAGGAATGAATAATCAATATTATTTAGAGTAATGAACATATTCATGTGAACTACATTTAACAAAATAGCTTCGTTAATGCTTTTTTAAATCGATAATGAGCTGTAAGCTTTGGATGATCTTTTGCGTCTTATTGTTAAAGCCTGAACCATGAATAAATTTTACACATTACTTTTTACTGCTTTTTTCTTTACTCCTGTAAATCGGCTAGCAAACTGTATGATCAAGGTAATTATGAAGATGCTGTAGAAGCTGCCGTGAAAAAGTTGCAGAAAGATCCGGCAGATGGTGAAACAAAAGAGTTATTGCAAAGAGCATATACCTACGCAGTAGACCGTCATGAAAGCACCCTTCGAAATTTATCCGGTAGTAATAATGATAATCGTTATGAGAAAATGTATAACGAGTATCGCCAGTTGCAGAATCTTTATGAGACCGTACAGCAAAGCCCGGCTGCATTAAATGCTATAAAAGCAACTGACTACAGCAGCTATTTTCAAACGTATAAGGACAAAGCTGCCGACGTACATTATAAAAAAGGTTTGCGTTGGATGGAGGGGGCGACTGATAAAATTGCTTTTCGTGAGGCATACAATGAATTCAGAATAGCTTCCCGCTTTAAGCCAAATGACATTGATATTAAAAAGAAATTGCAGCAAGCCTACGAGGCTGCTATTGTAAAAGTGGTGATTGCAACGCTGGAAAACTTCGGTTACAATTTTGGATATAGAAATATCGGCTACCAGCTACGCAATTTTGAAGATGATGTGGTGCGTAATTTGAAATTCAATACCGGCAGTGAGTTTGTACAATTCTATTCTGATTGGGATGCAAGAAGTAAGCGTATACAGCCTGATGAAATTCTGGAGTTGCGTTTGGGTAGAATGGATATTCGTCACCCATACGATCAAAATAATACGAGGCAGGTTTCTAAAGATGTTGTTGTTAAAGAAATTGTATACCGACCTGATTCAGTAGTGAAGCAATATGCAAAAGTGTATGCACAGATCACTACTACGCAACGCACTATGGTTTCTCAAGGTGAATTGTTTGTAACGTCAAGAGATGTGAGGGGGAAGAATTTTGTGGAGCGATGCTTTTAGCGGAGAGCATAGATGGCAAACGCAGTTTGCAAGTTATACCGGTGATGAACGAGCTTTAACTGACAACGATAGAAACTTATTAAACAATCGAAATAATTACAACGTTCCTTCTGAAGATGATGTATTACGAAACGTGTTACAGCAAATTCAAAACGAAATGAGTTATCGATTGAAGAATTATTACAGTAGATATTAAATAGGCCCCGCTTCGGCGGGATTTGTTTTATTCAGACATTTGCTGTACTGATGGAACAACGAAGCAAAAAGTTTTGGCGAATACTTAAATGGACCTTTATTGTTTACGTATTAGTTGGCGCTCTGTTGTATTGGCTGCAAGATAAATTGTTGTTTCATCCTAAAACCTTATCCAGGGATTATAGCTTTCACTTCTCGCAACCTTTTGTTGAATTAAATCTTCCTATTTCAAAAGAACACAACCTAAATGTCATTCGCTTTAAGGTTGATGCGGCAAGCCGAAAGGGTGTTGTGCTTTTCTTTCATGGGAATAAAGAAAATGTAGAGCACTATGCTTTTTATGCACCGCTTTTCACAAGGCATGGTTATGAAGTGTGGATGATGGACTACCCCAAATTTGGTAAAACAACCGGTGCATTGAAAGAGCAAACTTTGTATGCAGATGCTTTGATTTTATATAAAATGGCTATTGCGCAAATGCCTTCTGAAAAGATTATTATTTATGGAAAGTCTCTAGGCACAGGGGTCGCTGCGCAATTAGCTTCTGTTAGGGATTGTAAAGAATTGATCCTGGAAACGCCTTATTACAATATTGATACTTTGGCTAAACATTATTTTCCTATTTATCCTGTTGTCTTAACCAGGTTTGAGTTCACAACCAATGCCCATTTGCAAACCGTGCATGCACCTATTTATATTTTCCATGGAACAGATGACGGTGTTATTCCGTACAAACAAAGCAAACGTTTAGCAGAAGAATGCAAGACCGCCCAATTAATTACAATCGAAGGCGGAAGCCACAATGATTTATTTCGATTTGATGTTTACCAGAACAAGATGGATTCTCTTTTACGTTAGTTATTCATGTAGAATAACTGTATCTGCAGTAACCGAAAGTTTATAAGTGCAGCCCATTTTCAATGCATAATTTTCTTTTTCATGGCTTACCGGAAAGTTGAAACAAATCGGAAAATCATAATCAGCTACTTGCTCATAAATGAGCTCATAAACTGTTTTGCCAAACGGTCGTTCGGTATCTTTGGAATCGGTAAAACCGCCAATCACCAATCCAGCTAAATGATCGAACTTGCCATTGCGTTTCAGCTGTAATAACATTCGATCAATATTGTACAAATACTCCCCAACATCTTCTAAGAAAAGAATTTTGTTTTTGGTCTTAACGTCAGATCTTGTTCCAATTAAATGTGCTAACAGCGTCAAATTGCCACCAACCAAAACACCTTCACCTTCGCCAATTTTATTAAATGGATGCGTTGCACATTCGTAATGAGCAGGCTTGCCTTCCAAGGCATTTTTCAGCGATTGTATGTATGGATTATTGACTTCTCCATCATTAAAGGCAGCAGCCATTGGCGCATGTAAAGATGCTATTTTGTAATTGGAAAAAAGATGTGCATGCAAAACGGTGATATCACTAAAGCCTACAATCCATTTAGGATGCTTTTTGAATTTTTTAAAATTCAGTCCGTCAATAATGCGACTAACACCATAACCGCCACGAGCACATAGTATGGCTTTAATGTTGGGATCGTCCAACATCTGTTGCAGATCATTCAGGCGTTGTTCATCAGTTCCTGAAAAATAGTTTTGCGAATTACTATGAGTGGTGTCCCCCATTTGAACTGTAAACCCCCAACTGTCTAATGTATCAATACAAACCTGCATTTTTTCAATAGGCATAAAGCCTGCAGGTGCTACAATGCCAATGGTATCGCCTTTCTGTAAATAGGGTGGAATCTCTGCCTTCATACTGTTTCAGTTAAACTAACTTCTTCTTTGGTGATGGTTAAGCGATGCTTTACACCACATTTCAATGCAAAATTATTTTTTTGATGGCCAACCGGAAAATCAAAACAAACGGGATAGTTGTATTCTTTCACTTTTTCCAAAACTATATCCTGCACTGTTCGACCGAATTCTTCGCCGGGGTCATCGGGTTTGATGCAAAAGCCACCAATAATTAAGCCCTTCAAGTTTTTTAATTTCCCCGTACGCTTCAAATTCCAAAACATGCGGTCAATGCTATATAAATACTCACCAGTGTCTTCTACAAATAAAATAGTGCCATCAGTGTTGAGGTCAGATTTAGTGCCCGATAATGTTTCAAGTGTTTTCAAATTGCCACCAATCAAAGGCCCACTTACTGTTCCGATCTTATTTGCCGCATTAGCTGTGATGATGTATTTCATTTGCTCGCCGGTTAATGCAGCTCGTATGGAGTTTATGGTTTCTATTTGAATGGCGTCAGCAGTGTTCCAATCTTTTGGAAAACTATTAGTCATTTTAGAATGAATAGAAGCTGCGTGGCAATTAGAAAAAATATGTGCATGTAAAACCGTTATATCACTAAAGCCAATGAGCCATTTGGGATGTTGTATGAATTTTGTCCAGTTGAGATCATCAACAATGCGTACGGAACCATAACCACCTCTTGCGCACATGATGGCTGCCACATTTTTATCGTCCAGTATTTGTTGCAGATCATTCAGGCGCTCTTCGTCGGTACCGCCAAAGGTGAAATCTCTTTTGCCGATCGTGTTGCCATATTTGATTTCAAAACCCCAACTCTTCAAAACAGCCACAGCCGGTTGTATTTCTTCCATGGTGATGAAGCCGGCAGGAGAGGTGATGCCTACAACACTTCCCGCTTTCAGGTAAGGCGGAATTTTAATGGGATGCTTCTCACCATCTGCTGCCGCTACTTTTTTTGCGGAAAGCAAGGTGCCTGCTACCAATGCAGCAGATGTTCTCAAAAAATTTTTGCGATGCATGCCTTGCAATTTAACCTTTGTTAGAGCAATTAAAAAGTAGTTAATGTGTTTGCGGTATTTTTGTGACCGCTGATAAGCGGATTGGAAAGAATTGTCACAAAGCAACATTTCAAACCTGTCATGCTGAGGAACGAAGCATCTGCTGATTGATGAGTTGCTTCGCTGCCACTCAGGATGACAGTAGAAAGGGTGCTTACCATAGCTGACTGATTGAAAACAGTAATAAATGGTGGTGCAAAGCTTAATAGAATTACAAACGTACAAGTGTGCGACGCAACAGAAGATGATAGTAGCAATGCAGCTTAGTACATAAAAAGAAGATTGATGAACAAACAACCAAAAAGATATTTGATTACTTCGGCACTGCCGTATGCCAATGGACAAAAGCACATTGGGCATCTGGCAGGGGCCTATATACCGGCAGACATTTACGTACGTTACCTGCGGGCACAAGGCCGTGATGTAGTATTTGTGTGTGGCAGTGATGAGCATGGAACGGCCATTCCAATTCAAGCGACCAAAGAAGGAACAATACCGCAGGAAATTATCGACAAGTATCATGTTCAGATCAAGCAGAATTTTGAAGATTTATCTATTTCGTTTGATATCTACGACAGAACATCAAACCAAATTCACCATGAAACAGCGCAAGAATTTTTTACTTATCTGAATGATAGAGGTGAGTTGGAAATCAAAGAGAGTGAGCAATATTATGATGAAGAAGCACAGACTTTTTTAGCTGACCGTTACATCAAGGGAACTTGTCCGAATTGTGGTTTTGAACATGCTTACGGCGATCAATGCGAACGTTGTGGTAAATCATTAAGTCCGGATGAATTGATTAATCCGGTGAGTACGTTAAGTGGTAAACCTCCTGTAAAAAGAAGAACGAAGCATTGGTATTTACCTTTGGATAAACACGAAGCATGGTTGCGCAACTGGATCTTAAATGAGCATGCAACTGATTGGAAAGCTAATGTGCTTGGCCAATGCAAAAGCTGGATAGACGGTGGTTTGCAGCCTCGTGCTGTAACAAGAGATTTGGATTGGGGTGTGAAAGTTCCACTGCCTGATGCAGATGGAAAAGTATTGTACGTGTGGTTTGATGCTCCTATTGGTTACATCAGTGCCACCAAACAATGGGCTTTGAACAATGGAAAAGATTGGGAGCCGTATTGGTTAGATAAAGACACCAAGCTGGTGCATTTTATTGGTAAGGATAATATTGTTTTTCACTGCATCATTTTCCCGGTGATGTTGCATCTGCACGGATACATTGTTCCGGATAATGTACCTGCTAACGAATTCATGAATTTGGAAGGAGATAAGATGAGCACCAGTCGCAACTGGAAGTTGGATATGCAGGATTATATTGATGATTTCATTAAAAAAGAGGCTGGCGGTCCGCAATTGGCTGATGCTTTGCGTTATTATCTAACAACTATTCTTCCTGAAACAAAAGACAGTGAGTTTACGTGGAAAGGTTTCCAGGATGCAGTGAATGGAGAGTTGTTAGCCATTTTTGCAAACTTCTTCAACCGAACATTTGTGCTCATGCACAAACTGACCAATGGAAAAGTGCCCAAGTTTCACAATGATATTGTAGATGATAAGGATAAGGCGTTGATGGAAGAAATTAAGGCTGCAAAAGGAAGAATTGAGCATTTAATTGAAGAATATAAGTTCAGAGATGCGTTGTTTGCTGTGATTGATTTGGCTAGAAGTGGTAACAGGTATATGCAAGAAAAAGAGCCTTGGATCAAAGCAAAGCAAGCAGATGCTGATGGTAAAGTAACTGAAGCTGCGCAAGCGCAAATTGATAATTGCTTACACATTTGTTTGCAGCTATGTGCTAACCTTGCCATTTACATTAATCCTTTCCTGCCCAATACTGCTAAAAAAATGCTGCACCTGATGAAAGTGGTTGAGAAGATGTTGGATTGGGAGAATGCAGGTTCGTTAAAACTACTCAGTGTTGGCTACTCACTTCGTTCACCTGAATTGCTATTTAGGAAAATTGAAGATGCAGAAGTGCAATATCAAGTTGATAAACTTAAAAAAGGATTGGAGCAATCAAAGATGGAACAACAGTCAACAGCAGATGCAGCTAATGCTAACAATCAATCTGCAATCGAAAGTCTTAAATCAGAAATTGTGTATGATGATTTTGGAAAGCTGGACTTACGTATTGGAACAATTCTTACAACGGCAAAAGTGGAGAAGTCCGACAAGTTGTTGAAGCTTGAAGTTGACTTAGGCTTTGAAAAAAGAACGATTGTTTCAGGCATTGCGCAACATTTTGCACCAGAATCATTAGTAAATAAACAAGTGATTGTTGTCGCTAATTTAGCTCCTCGTAAAATGCGTGGGATTGAAAGCCAGGGAATGATATTAACGGCAGAGCAGCCGGATGGTAAATTAATATTAGTAAACCCCGATACATTAACCATCAATGGTTCTACTGTTCGATGACATTAAAAAATAAAGCTAGATTTTAAAGCCTCGCTTTATTTTTTAAACGCATTCAAACCACATTGCAACCACTGTTCAAATTCCTTTGGATCTCGTGTGTATGTTTTTGTTTTCGTTAATGCTTTTTCATTCGGAGAGATAATGGCATACTGTGGTTGAGAAACAGCATAAAAATTCTCCGCCTGGAACGTAGCCCATTTATCACCAACTGTTATTATTTCTTTATCGCCACTATTTGCTGTTTTGTACACTAATTGTTGCGCAGCCGGAAGTTTTTTTCGTTCATCTACATACAACGAAACCACGATGAATTTTTCTTTCATTAGCGCAGCTACGCTTGGGTCACTCCACACGTTTTCTTCCATTTTGCGACAGTTGACACAAGCCCAACCAGTAAAGTCAATGAGTACAGGTTTGCCTTGTTGTTTGGCTAATTGCAAGGCTGCTTCGTAATCATTTTTCATTGGTTCAATACTTTGCTCTGTATTCACTGGATGCGTATACACACTATAACTTAAAGGTGGAGGGAAGCCACTGATTAAATTCAAATTAGCTGCTCGTGTATTAGTAACACCAGGTATTAGATAAACAGTGATGGCAGTAAAGATTACAATGAACAACCAGCGAAGTTTGGTGAATTTCGGTTTGCTATCATGCGGAAAGCGAATAAGTCCAATAAGGTAAAGAACAATAGCAATTCCAATGATCGCCCAAATACCAATAAATACTTCTCTTTTTAAAAAGCCCCATTGTTTTACCAGGTCAGCGTTTGATAAAAACTTTACTGCCATCGCCAGTTCAATAAAGCCAAATACTACTTTCAACTCATTCATCCAACCGCCTGATTTAGGTAAGGATTGCAACCAGTTTGGAAACAATGCAAACAATAAAAATGGAAGTCCTAGTCCAATGCCAAAACCAGCCATACCTGCTGTTAATTGCCATGCACCCTGTTGGCTTCCTAATGCACCAAAAAGCAGTGCACCTAGAATACCACTAGTGCAAGAGAATGAAACAATCACTAAGGTTAGTGCCATGAAGAAGATGCCTACGAAATCACCTAATCCGGATTTCGAATCAACCTTATTAGTTAAGCCGCTTGGTAACGTGATCTCGTAATAGCCAAAAAATGAAATGGCGAAGGCAATGAAGAAAACAAAGAAGGTAAGGTTGAGCGGAACATTGGTTGAAATATTGTTCAATACTTCCGGCTGCACATTCAGTAAATGAAAGGGAAGACTTAGTAGAACAAAAATGATGAAGATGGAAAAGCCATACCAAAAAGCATTCATGATTCCTTTTTTTCGAGATCCAGAACGTTTGGTAAAAAAAGAAACCGTCATTGGTATCAAAGGAAACACACAAGGAAATAATAAGGCTAATACACCTGCTCCTAAACCAATCCAAAACAATTTCCAAAGACTATTATTCGCCAATTCTGCATCGCCGCAATTAGCTACCGGATGCTTCACATCAATCGAACTGATCTTGATGCGTGCCGCATTGCTTATGCCACCTTCCAATGCAACTGCAAAACGAAACTCTTGTTGGTAGAATTCTGCTTCCTTGCCGTAAGTATATAATAAAGCTCCTTGTAAAGTAGACGGAACGGTGCCATTGATCTTTACTGTCTGAGTCCATGTAGTAGGCCCATTGTAAATGCGTTCGTTTTCACCTTCAAAAATTTTGCTCTTTTGCTGAAGGACATTGCCCGTTTCTTTAAAACCACCAACACTTTGTATGGCAGAATCAGCAAAGGTCAAAGTAGTTGTTGCTACGCCACTCAATACCTGGTTAGGCGCATAAATATTCCAGCCATTCGAAGCAGGAGCAGAGAAAACTAATTGATAGGTGTCTGCAGAAATTTTTTTACTAGTCACCTTCCATTTAACGGCAGTACTATCGACTTGGGCAAATGATAAAAACGGAAGAATAGTTCCAATCAATAAAACAAAAAAGTTGCGCATCATTTTGGCTTAAAAAAAATGAGTTCGATGTGAACCCATTTGAAATTATTACTGCAAAGGAATATTAAAATTTATTGTTTTAGGTGGTAAGCATTTTTTATCATCGCAGGTTTGAAACTCCAGTTTACCCGATACATTCGTTTTCACAGCGCCTTTCAACTTTACCAGTTGAACAAACTCTACTTTGTTGCTATATTGATTAGCAGCCACACCTAATTTTTCATCCTTATATTTTTCCAATTTTCCTTTTTCTTTCACCTTGCCATCATATTGAATAAGTGGGTGCGTGTTGAAGGTAAAAGAAGTGGGTTGTGCAATGGCATCTTTCGGCTGTTCTTGTGCGTATAAGTGCCACCCTGGTTGAATGGTAGCAATCATATGTAACTCATAAAGTTTATCCGAAATTTTTTTGCTTGTAAAAGCCCAACTAACCGGATTAGGCATTTGTGCAAAAACAAAACTGGTAAAACCAATGAACAAAAGGCTAAATAATGCTTTCTTCATGCGATGAATTTTACTGGGCAAATTTCTACTATTAAATACTGGGATGCTGTTAAAAAAGCCTTAGAATGTAAACTAACTGGTCAATTCAGGAACAATAGAAAACAGTAATTCAAACACTTTTCTTCCGTCAGTATTGCCCAACGCAGCAGAACAGGCTCTTTCCGGATGTGGCATCATGCCAAAAACATTTCTGTCTTTATTACAAATGCCGGCAATATTTCTTAACGAACCATTTGGATTGGACTGGGACGTTTCGTTGCCATTCTTATCACAATATTTAAAAACTACCTGTCCATTTGTTTCTAACTCATTTAACGTTTTTTCATCGGCATAATACCTGCCTTCGCCATGCGCAATGGGAATTTTATAGACCTTGCCTGCATTGTCTTTAATGAATAAATTCTTACAAATGAATTGTTGCTGCACATTACGCAATAAAGCACCAGGTAGTAGGTGCGATTCGCATAAGATTTGAAATCCGTTACAAATGCCTAACACTTTCCCGCCTTTGTTGGCATGCTCCATTACGCTTTTCATAATGGGACTAAAACGGGCAATAGCACCAGTGCGTAGATAATCGCCGTAGGAAAAGCCACCAGGTAACACAATGCAATCTCCCCTTGTAAAGGCAGAAAGATCATTGTCTTTGTGCCAAAGCATGCTTACTTCCTGTTGCAGATCGTATTTCAGTGCATCATGTATATCTCTATCACAATTAGAACCTGGAAACACAACAACGCCAAATTTCATTTTAGGAGCATTTTAGGTTGCAAAGATAGCCTTGCACTAAATAAGAGACTGTTATCGTAAGAACAGAAAATATTGTTGGGCCAAAACAAAGGTCAATGTGATAAAAAACAATAACGATGATACCCAGGCCCGTGGTGGATACAAATAGCTGCAGGCATGAAAGGCAGCAAAAGGCAATGCAGTAATCACCCAATTTTGTAAGCTGCCTTCGCTGTTAAGCATGGGAATAAAAAGAGCGAACACGAGGAAGATGAGCAGTATACTCCAGTTTTTGCGTGCCTGTATGAGCATGCTTCGCAATTGCGTTTGCACATAATAGCCACCAAGCAAAAATGGAATTCCCAATAATAAAATGCTGCCTGTTAACCAGAGCGAATTCTGAATACGTGGGATTAGAAAATGATACTGCGGAATAAGTTTATAAATACTCCATTGATCGGTGAAAAACAAATAGCCTGCGTAAAAATAATAGGGTGTGGTTACACCTAATAGAAGCAGGAAAAATTCGTTAATGCGAAATGCTTTTAAGATCATGATGCCTAACAGGAAAGGAACAAGCAAGACCAATGTTGGCAGATAAATAAATGACGCAAAGCCCATAATCAAACCCATGTCGTACACAGTGCTGTTGGTGATGCTTGCATTGTAAAGCCGGAGCATTTTAATGAAAGTCCACAGTACTAATGTATTAGCAACCAGTGCAGGCGATAAATAGCTCCAATCAGGTAATAAAGAAGTAACAAGAATATAAGCCATCGCCGGCAAAAAACTTTGTCTTGCTGTCATGCGGTATTCATTCAGCATATAGTTCAGCATTAACGCCTGCAGGTATATAAGTCCGAAAGAAATGACCGATGCAAGAATGGCCTTGCTGTCACCACTTGCTGCAATAGAAGAAATAAGGTATTGATACAAACTTCCGTCGCTTGTACTTGCTTTTATTTCCTTTGGATATAAGAATAAGGGCAACTTGATGACCAATCCAAAGATTAGTAAGAGTACAATGTTGGCTGGCGACTTTTGCTTAAATAAGGCAATCACTGGTGCTAAAAATTAAAATCAATTTTAGCAAAGCAAATATAATTTCGGTAATAGCAAGGAATAATTGCTTGTTTACTGCTTACTTGTTTGCCATACTTAGGCATGAACTCAAATCCTCTGTCCAGGTTTTTTAAAGTAGGATTACGATTGATCTCGCCTTGTGGCGTTAAGGTATAATCATTGAGCAAGAGGGCTCTTTTTTCATCCATGTTAAAAAGGTAATGCAATTGACCACCAGTGTTTAATGTCATATACGAAATGCGGTCATCCGTCTCATCATCAAACTGTTCTTTATGAATGACACCATTCCACTGCATTTTGCCGGTATTGTCAAAAGATAATATAGTAATATTGTCTGCATGGTAGCGTACCGATTGATTGTTGGTTCGATAGCGCCAGCTATTATAAAAGGGCGAATAGCTATAATAATCATACGAATTATAGTACGGTGAACCATATAAATAATCCCAGCGATTCCAATTGTTGTACCGAGATGTTGTGTAGTATGCTTCACTGCCAATGATAAAACCACCGTCCTTTTTAATAATAATGTCTTTTATGAAATAATTGTTGAAAGCACCTTTAATTCCTGCTTCGCCTTTTGCTTCCTTGCGCAGTTCTTCGCCGAGCGCCACAGCGTTTTGCATAGAAGGCTGGCGACTTTGTTTATCCCATACATAGAAATAAATGCCTTCAATATTGTCTCTTCGCTTTTTTGTATAAAATGAAGTGGCGAAATAACGTTTGTTCGGATTGTCAATTTTTAAATGAATTTCATCCAATAACAAATCATTGATCGGCATTGAGATAGCAATGAGCGAATCACTCTGCACCGGCTTCCACATCATGCTGGCACTTTTAATGTTTTCACTGTTCAACCGGTTGTATTTTATGAATACAAAGTCGCCATCGTTATCAACGTCAAATGCATCTACATAATCATTACGCTCATCCATAGGCAGCCACATGCTGCTGCGTTTTTGCAAATCAAGTTTATTGTTGAAAAGGAGTGTAGTGATCAGGTAATTGGATTTGTTTTTTGAATTGATTTTGAACAGCATAATGCTGTTCTTATCCTCGCTTGCTACGGTGGAATAAATCTTATTGTTGTTGGCAAAAAAGCTGATATGTGAAGTATCTAATGTCATTACTTCCGAGATTTTTTTGCCCATTCCGTCTAATTTCACGGCTTTGCAATACACCACATTCTTTTTCTGGTATTCGTAGATCATGTAGGCAAAATCGTAGTAGGCGAAAAAATCAACATTGATCAACTTATCATTTGGCACATAATCATGCTCCTCAAGATTAATTTCCTTCATGTCGTTATCGTAAACAGCTATCAGGTTTTGGGCACGTACATTTTTATAGATCAAAAAATTGCCAGCCACTTTACCAATCACCTCAAACTTCATTCTTCGGGTATCGTTCTTATCGGGCTCGGAGTAAACTATTTTTTGGGCAAAAGAAAACTGCGAAAGCAGGTTAAATAAACAGATATAAAAAGCAAGGAGCAATTTCATGCTATCGTTTGTTTTATGTTTAAAATTAACCGAATGTACTTGTATAAAGACGAATAAATTTCCATTCCGCTGCATCTACTACTGTTGATGCCGGCTTTTATTTCATTACACACCGAAAATGGTTTTATTTTTACCCGTTATTTCGCTATACCTTTGCAATCCTGCATTGGATTTTAAACAAAATGGATTTGGCGTGAACGCTCTATCGATAACAAAAAGATCCGCAATAAATGGCCAACAAAAGCGAATAGGACGATCCCTAATCAACATCATCCACATGCTGTCCGTACCAGGAATTTACCATTACAATTTGAGTTAAATGAAATCCAGAAATAAAGCCAGTTTAATAGGGTTGTTGATTTCGCTTGGAATTATCTACGGTGATCTTGGAACCTCTCCTTTATATGTGCTGAATGAGATTATTAAGGATAAAGTGATTAATGAATTTCTGATTGTAGGTTGTTTGTCATGCATTATCTGGACGCTGACTTTGCAAACCACCATCAAATATGTCATTCTAACCTTGCAAGCAGATAACAAAGGTGAAGGTGGCATTTTCTCTCTGTTTGCATTGGTACGCCGTAGAAAACGTTGGCTCATTTTTCCGGCTATGATTGGTGGCGCTGCTTTGTTAGCCGATGGAATGATCAAAGCGCCTATCTCTGTTACTTCTGCAGTAGAGGGTTTAAAATTGGCGCCTACGCTAAGCCACATGAGCCAGTGGACGGTAGTTTATATTGTTATTGCTATTCTTACCGCTTTGTTTTTTATTCAACAATTTGGTACTGCTTTTATTGGCCGCTTCTTTGGTCCGGTAATGACAGTCTGGTTTTTTGTGTTGGCTTTGCTTGGTATTTATCACCTTTCCGATTACTTGTACATCTTCAAAGCATTGAATCCATACTATGCCATTAAGTTATTAATTACATATCCGCATGGCTTTTACATTTTGGGAGGTGTGTTCTTGTGTACTACGGGTGCCGAGGCATTGTACTCAGATTTAGGTCATTGTGGTAAATGGAATATTAGATACTCCTGGATTTTTGTAAAGACTTGTTTAATTCTTAATTACCTGGGACAAGGCGCTTGGTTGCTGCACAATTACACAGGTAAAAAGATTAGTGCTGCGCAAATTGAAGGCGGTTTTAATCCATTCTATGGCGTGATGCCTGAATGGTTCCTTTATTTTGGGATTGCTATTGCAACGGCTGCCGCTATCATTGCCAGCCAGGCATTGATCACGGGATCATTTACGTTGATCAGTGAGGCCATGCGTTTGAATTTGTGGCCAAAACTGCAGATAAAATATCCAACCGAGGAACGTGGACAAACTTATATTGGCGCTGTAAACATGATGTTGTTTTTGGGCTGTATCGGCGTGGTATTGTATTTTCAAAATTCTTCTGATATGGGTGCGGCTTACGGTTTGGCTATTACGCTTTGTATGATCACAACCTCTGTGTTGTTTACCAATTTCTTAGTCTTGCGCAGGGTTCGTTCGGTGCTGGTTTATTTATACCTCATTGTTTACTTAACTATTGAGTTCAGTTTCCTATTTGCTAACATTGATAAGTTCCCGCATGGCGGTTATGTTACTGTATTGATTGGCGGTTTGCTTTTTTTTATCATGTTCGATTGGTTTAAGGCGAGAAAGATCAAAAACCGCTACGTGGAGTTTGTACGATTGGAGCATTACATTCCTAAGATCCAGGAGTTAAGCAATGATCGTTCGGTTCCTAAGTATGCTACACACTTAGTGTATTTAACTAGTGCCGATAACCCAAAAGAAATTGAACATAAGATCATCTATTCCATTCTCAATAAAAAGCCCAAGCGTGCCGACATTTATTGGTTTGTGCATGTGGATACGTTGGACGAACCTTATACCATGGAGTATAAGGTAGATCACATTATTCCTAATGACATTATACGCATTGAGTTCCGTCTTGGGTTCCGTATCGAGCCTCGTATTAATCTTATGTTCCGTAAAGTAGTGGAAGACCTGGTAGCCAATAAAGAAGTAAACATTATCAGCCGCTACGAAAGCTTGGAACGCAGCAATATCGTTGGCGATTTCACTTTTGTAGTAATGGAAAAATACCTGAGCCAGGATAATGAACTACCTATTTGGGAACGACTGATAATGAAGGTTTATTTCTGGTTAAAAGATATAAGTCTTTCCGAAGAAAGAGGCTTTGGTTTGGATACCAGTACGGTGACCATTGAAAAATTTCCACTCATTGTTGCACCATTTAACAATTTAAAATTGAAGCGGATTAACAATGATTGATTTTTGGTTGTAGTTTAGAACAAACCAAAAATACCTGCTTGCTTCATTTTGTTTATTATGTGCTTGGAGCTATCGTTCTCCTATCTCTTGCAGTTTACCTGTTGCAGGAACGGTTTATTTTCAAACCAGAAAAGCCGCACCAGAATTTTCAATTCAAATACGATGTGCCCTTTAAAGAATTGTTCTTTGATATACAACCTGGCGTACGAATTAATGGGCTTCATTTTTACAGAGAGAGAAACCCAAAGGATTGATCCTTTATTTTCACGGCAATTCAAGGAGCATTAAAGGATGTGCCAAATATACCCGTAATTTCTACCGTTACAATTACGACGTGATGCTGATTGACTATCGGGGCTTTGGCAAAAACACTGGCAAGCGCAGGGAGACAGATATGCTCAACGATGTTCAGTTTGTTTATCGTCAATTAGCTAGTCAGTATAACGAGCAGCATCTGATTGTTTATGGAAGAAGCCTCGGTAGCGGATTTGCAGCGAAAGTGGCTTCTGATAATCATCCACGCTATCTCATTTTAGATGCACCCTACTACAACTTTCGAAAAGTTGTAGAACGCTTTTTACCTATTTTACCCATTCGCTTTGTATTGCATTATAACCTACGCACTGATCAGTGGATCCGAAAAGTAACTTGTCCTATTTACATCATTCACGGGACAAAGGATCGATTGATACCCATACGCCACAGCGAAGCCTTGCAACGAATAGAACGGAGGAAGATCACGCTGATCCGCATACATGACGGCGGTCATAATAATCTTCCTAAATATCCCGAGTACCATAATTTCATTCGGGATATTTTAAAAGAATGATCTTAACAGGCCTTCACATTTCTTTTTGATAGCAACAACAAGTATGGAATTCAATTTGTACCACACTAGTTAAAGGATTATTATTTATGTTGATTAATGCAAATGAAGAGCAGGATACCTTATTGATTATTGATGATGAAGATACGAACTATTTTTTCCTGGCTGCTGTGCTCAAAGCAAAGAATTATCGATGCCTCTAAGCAAATAACATGGCTGAAGCATTCCATGTGTTAAAGTCGAACCTCGACATTAAAGCTATTTTAATGGATATTATGATGCCTGGTGTGGATGGATTCGAAGCCACAAGAGCCATTAAGGACAATGGCCGTTACGAACATATTCCCATTATTGTTTTAACGGCCTTACCTCCAAAGAGGATAAGAACAAAACATTAGCTATGCGTGCAGATGCGTTTCTTACTAAGCCGGTAGATGTGGATCAATTATTATCAATACTAAGTGAACGAACTAATAATGAGCCATCTTAAAAGAAAAGAGTTACATCATGGTAACCCTTTCGCTGTAACATTGTAGCGTTCAACGCCTCACGTCTGGTTTCTCAATTAGGCGTCATTCTCGAATACCCTTCTACGGCAAGCAATAAATTGTAGGTGGTTACCAAGAATGACTATACGTTTATAATGCAATCTGCTTTTGCAGCATCATTTTTCTCAAGTTGATCAAACCGTACCGCATACGTCCCAAAGCTGTATTGATACTGCAATTGGTAATATGGGCAATTTCCTTAAAGCTCATATCTGCATAATGACGAAGTATGATCACTTCCCGCTGATCTTCAGGCAACTGGTCCAACATCTCAAGAATGCGGTTGTGACTCTGCTTCTTGATCATTTTATCCTCAGCGCTTTCTTCAGTAAAATTAAGCACCTCAAAAATATCCTGGTCTTCACCAGTCTTAATGGTTGGGGTACGTTTCACTTTACGGAAGTGGTCTACACACAGGTTGTGGGCAATACGCATTGCCCAGGGCAAGAACTTGCCTTCTTCTGTGTAGCGGCCGCTACGCATGGTATCAATGATGCGAATAAACACATCCTGAAAGATGTCTTCAGCAAGGTATTTGTCCTTTACTAAAAACAAAATAGATGTATAAAGTTTGTCCTTGTGGCGCAATACTAACACCTCTAATGCGTTAACATAACCAGCGACAAACCAATTGATTAGTTCATGATCAGTGAGCTTGGATAATGGTGTCATAAACTCCTAAAGATTTTAGACGGTTTTCAGATTTGGATTTAGGTTGATTTACTTCGGAGTAGAGTTTATGCTATAGGCGAGAGTATTTTATTGTGTTAAGAATATTAGATTTTTCTATAAAACTATAATTTCTTTTCTAAAAAAAGCAATACTTGCGGAAATTTGTTTGTAATCCAATTGTAAAAGAACTGTTAATACGTTAGAAAGGCTTTGAGGCAGGCTGAAACAAGTGCCGCAATCATTCATGAAACAAAAAACCGCTTCTTCTAAAAAAGCATCCAAACAAATAAAGAACGATTCTTCCGATAACATCTTCATTAAAGGTGCACGGGTTCATAATCTAAAAAACATCGATGTTGTTTTTCCGCGTAACAAATTCATTGTTGTTACCGGTGTGTCGGGTTCGGGAAAATCATCACTCACTATTGATACATTATATGCCGAAGGGCAGCGCCGTTATGCAGAAAGCTTAAGTGCATATGTACGCCAGTTTCTAAATCGCATGGATAAACCTGATGTTGACTACATCAAAGGTTTAGCACCTGCAATTGCTATTGAGCAAAAGGTAATCACTCGTACGCCACGAAGCACCGTGGGCAGCATGACGGAGATCTATGATTATATGCGTTTGATGTTTGCTCGCATAGGTAAAACTATTTCGCCTGTTTCGGGCAGAGAGGTAAAAAAAGATGACGTAAAGGATGTACTGGAGGCAATTAAAGTGATGAAGGAAGGAAGCAAGGTGTATATTCTTTCTGCATTCAAACAACACCGAAACAGAAATATAAAAGAGGAACTAAACATCCTCATGCAAAAAGGCTTTTCACGGATTTATGTTTCGGCTCTTTCTATTGCTCAAAAAGAAAATCCTGTAAACGAAAGTGCTACTTATCGAATTGAAGATTTGCTGGAAGACGAAAAGGAATTGTATAAAGCATTTCAATATCCGGAGAACGTTTATGTACTCATCGATCGCATTGTTGCAAAAGAATTAGACGAAGATGATGAACACCGCTTGGGTGATTCAGTTGGTACTGCTTTTTATGAAGGTGAAGGCGATGTTTATGTAGAAGTAGATGGCGAACGCTTATTGCATTTCAACAACCGTTTTGAGCTGGATGGAATGCAATTTGAAGAACCAACACCTAACCTGTTTTCGTTCAATAATCCTTTTGGTGCTTGTCCAACCTGTGAAGGTTTTTCCATGGTGTTGGGCATTGATGAAGACCTCGTGATTCCTGACAAGCGATTGAGCGTTTATGAAGGCGGTGTAGCACCTTGGAAAGGAGAGAAGTTGGGTAAATGGAAAGAAGATTTTGTACGGGCTGCCCGCAAGTTTGATTTTCCGGTACATAAAGCCATTGGTGATCTTACTAAAGAGCAATACCGCATTCTATGGGAAGGGAATCAATATGCGTATGGCATCAATGATTTCTTTAAAGAAGTTGAACAGAACTTATACAAGGTTCAATACCGTGTGATCTTAAGCCGCTACCGTGGACGTACGCTTTGCCCCGATTGCAAGGGTTTTCGTTTGCGGCAGGAAGCTTTGTATGTGAAAGTGAACGGGGCACATATTGGCGAATTAAGTGCCATGCCCATCAGGGATTTGAAGGTTTGGTTTGATGGTTCCTACAAAATCTTTTCTGAGTATGATAAAGCAGTTGCTAAACGCATCTTAATAGAGATACAACATCGTATTGATACGATGATGAAAGTGGGTTTAGGTTATCTAACCTTAAACCGTTTGGCCAATACACTGAGTGGTGGTGAAAGCCAACGGATTCAACTCACACGAAGCTTAGGAAGTAATCTTACTAATTCACTTTATATTTTAGATGAACCTTCCATTGGTTTGCATTCGAGGGATACAGAAAATTTAATTACAGTACTCAAGGAGTTACGTGACTTAGGCAATACCGTTGTAGTAGTGGAGCATGATGAAATGATGATGCGTGAAGCAGATTACATCATTGATATGGGGCCGCTTGCTTCGCATTTAGGTGGTGAAGTAGTAGCTGCTGGTAATTATGATGAAATCGTAGCCAATACCCAAAGCTTAACAGGTAAATATCTAAGCGGCGAGTTTTCTATTGAGCCGCCTAAATCACCTCGTAAGTGGAAAGAATCTATTACAGTAGAAGGTGCTCGGCAACATAATTTGAAAGATGTAACGGTTGAATTTCCATTGAATATATTATGTGTAGTGAGTGGTGTGAGTGGTAGTGGAAAATCTACGTTGGTGAAGCATATTCTTTACCCTGCTTTGAAAAAATTGCAAGGAGAGCCTGCTGATAAAGTAGGTTATCATAAAGCAATTACCGGCAACACAGATGCTATTACGCAGGTGGAAATGGTAGACCAAAATCCTATTGGTAAATCATCACGTAGTAACCCGGTTACTTATGTAAAGGCTTGGGATTATATCCGTGATTTGTATGCGGCACAGCCGCTTAGTAAGATAAGGGGTTTCCAGGCAAAGCATTTCTCATTTAACGTGGATGGCGGACGGTGTGATGCTTGTAAGGGTGAAGGTGAAAAGATTGTGGAAATGCAATTTTTAGCTGATGTGCACCTGACTTGCGAAGTATGTCATGGAAAAAAGTTTAAGGAAGAAGTATTGGAAGTACAATACAAGGGCAAGAGTGTATATGAAGTGTTGGAGCTAAGTGTGGATGAAGCAATTGAATTTTTCAAAGATGAAAAAGCGGTAATCAATGCAATTAAGCCTTTGAGTGAAGTAGGTCTGGGCTATGTAAAACTTGGTCAATCATCCGATACATTGTCTGGTGGTGAAGCACAACGGGTAAAACTGGCTTCGTTCTTGGGTAAAGGAAAAGCTGCCGGAAAGGTCTTATTCATATTTGATGAACCGACTACAGGTTTGCATTTTCATGATATTAAAAAGCTTCTTGCTTCATTCAATGCATTGATTGAACAAGGACATTCTATTATTGTCATTGAACATAATACGGATGTAATTAAAAGTGCAGACTGGGCCATTGATCTTGGACCTGAAGCAGGCGATGAAGGCGGCAGCCTTGTGTACGCCGGGAAGCCAGATGGATTAAAGAAGATTAAGGAAAGTTATACGGGTAAATTTCTATAAGGTTCTGTTTGTCGCCCACTTATTTATCATCGTTTGTATTTAGTTGTAAGTAAAGCCATGTATGGCTAAAACTTTGCTTCAGTATCAGTTCAGTATAACTCCAAAATAAGTATAGTATAACTGAATGATGGTGTATGCTGCACAGAAAATGTTTTAGATAAGTCTGTATATCTTTCCCGGTAGGCTAGCGATAACTCCTTGTAACTCCAGGTTTAAAATAGCTGCTGCTATGGCACTGCTACTCAAACCACTTTTTAAGTTTATTTCGTCTATGTAGATGGTTTCTTTTTCCTGCAATAGTTGAACAATTTGTTTTTCTTCCGCAGAGAGTTCGATAAATAACTCACGTTGTTTTTTAGGTTTTTGTTTTTGGGTTTTCCAACCTAAAACTTCTAATAATTCATTTGCATCTGTTAGTAAAATTGCCTTGTTGTTTTTGATTAAATAATTACAGCCACTGCTTTTAACGTCGGTAGTTCTGCCGGGTAATGCGAACACATCACGGTTGTAGGCATCAGCCAATTTAGCCGTGATCATACTTCCGCCTTTGATGTTTGTTTCAATAACCACTGTCCCATCGCACATGCCTGCGACCACTCTATTTCGTATAGGAAAATTATGTTTATCAGGCTTAGTTCCGCTGAAGAATTCACTTAAAATGCCACCGCCTTCTTTGACCATATCTTTTGCCAACGAAGCATTAGCCGGTGGATAAATTTTATCCAAGCCATGACCAACCACACCAACCGTTCGCAGTGCATTTTTTACTGCTGCTTTATGGGCAATGGCATCTATTCCAAATGCCAAACCGCTTACGATCAACACATTTTCTGATGAAAGATCCTGGACTAATTTCTCGGTGAAATGCTTTCCGTATTCTGTATTGCTACGGGTGCCAACAATGCCCAGCACTTTAGAAGTATTTAAATCTGCAGTGCCTTTGTAGAACAAAAGCGTAGGTGAATCGTAACAATTTAATAAGCGTTGTGGATATTCTTTATCGGTAAGAAATAAGGTCTTGACGTTGTACTTGTCTATGAACTTTTGTTCCGCTTCTGCTACATGAAAGTCTTCAAATGTTTTAATTGATTTTGCACGAACAGTACCAATGCCTTCAATTTTTTCCAGATCGGATTGTTTGGCTTTGAAAATAGCAGTGGCATCGCCAAAATGTTGCAACAGTAATTTGGCTTGTACATCTCCTACATTGGGTACCAGTGTAAGTGCCAGTTGATAAAGTAGTTCGTTTTGCATGTAATTAAAGTAGATAGTTGATTGATGACAGATGACAGTTATTTTAGTTCTGCTTTTTCGATGTAATTCATGAAACCATTGAGTAAACGAACTGTATCTTCTATTGGCGGCATCCAGTCATTGTATTCTTCTTCGCTTATAATTGATGCTAGTAGAGCAATGTTTAATAATGTTTCCAGTTCCTATGCGGAGCCACGGGCAATATGAAGAAATTTTATTGTGTCTTTTTGGTATTGCCTTCCTATTCCTTCGGCAATGTTTGCCGGGATAGAAACGGCTGCTCTTTTGGTTTGAGAACTAAGTGCGTATATTTCTTCCTTAGGAAATTTTTGTGTAAGTAGGTATACTGCTTTTGTTAACTGCATGGAAGTTTTCCATACATCCAATGTTTTATAGTTCCTCATAAACAGTTTTGCGTAAAATAAAAAATCTTACCGAAAACTGTCAACCGTCATCTATCAATCATCAATCTATTTAGCCACAATCTTTACTTCTGTTCTCCGGTTTTGTGCACGGCCTTCTTCAGTTTTATTATCAGCTACAGGTTTAGTTTCGCCATAACCTTTTGCCGTTAATCGGTTTGCAGCAATGCCTTTCCCAACTAAATAATTGACTACCGATTTTGCACGATTTTCAGAAAGCTTTTGATTATTTGCCTGTGAACCAACATTGTCTGTATGACCTTCAATTTGCATTTTAACCGTTGGGTTTTGTTGCAATAAATCTGTTAACCGATCTAGTTCAATTTGTGATTCGGGTTTCAATTCAAACTTATTGACATCGAAGAAAATATTTCGAAGTATTATAGAGGCATTCACTTCTATTGGTTGTAACGGGATGTCTTTTTGATAAGTAACGTCTGAAGATTTTCCTTTCAAAGAATAATTATCGGAGTAGAATAAATAACCTTGCCTTGCCACGTTAAATGCATAATCTTTTCCAACAGGAAGGGTTACTAAATAGTTACCTGTTTCATCAGTTTGCACTTTGGAAATAGTTTGTTTCGTGGCCAAATCAATTAACTCTACCGCAGAAGGCAAACCTTTTTTGGTTTTGTTGTCAAACACTTTTCCTTTTACCCACAATGTTTTGAATGGGCGAGCTCTTTCAGGCAATTCAAATGAATAAATATCCATTCCACCTTTTGTATCGGTACGGTCACTGGCATAGTAAGCTGTTTTTGCATCGGCAGCAATAAACAAAGTGCCTTCATTATCAATTGTATTGATCGGATAACCTAAGTTTTCGGGTTTACCCCAACTACCATTTACAGTTCGATGCGCAAGGAAAAGATCCTGATCGCCATAACCAGTTAAGCCATTGGAAGCAAAGTAAAGCGTTTGATTATCGGCGTGAATAAAAGGACTGTTTTCATCACCTGCCGTATTAATTTCAGGGCCAAGGTTTTCAGGTTCACTCCATTTACCATTGACTAAATGACTAACATAAATATCGCTGCCACCATAACCGCCTGGGCGATTACTTACAAAATACAAATCACGTTTATCAGGGGAAAGGCATGGTTGAGAATCCCAAAATTCGGAATTGATCTTTCCGCCCATATTCAGCGGTTCCGTCAAACCGTCTGCTGTAAAATAGCAAGTGTAAATATCATAACCACCATACCCTTGACGTCCTTTATCTGCCGCAAAAACTAATTGTGTTCCATCTTGTGAAATCTGCAATGCACCCTGGTTTTGCGGTTGGTCGTTATCCGGAAAAAGAGGAACGGCATATCCCCAATTATCTTTCTTTTTTTCGCTAACAAAAAAATCGTCTCTTAAATGACCAATACGGCGAGTAAAAATAAGTTTGCTGCCATCGATGGGCATAGAAGGAAAATATTCCAACGAACGAGTATTAATGCTGTCGCCTAAATTTTGTGGTGCGAATACATAGTTGTTTGCCGGATGATTTTTTGCAAAGTCAACGGCGAACTCAAAGGACTTTTTACGATACTCAGCTGCTTTTCGAGAGTTGGGGTTTAAGTTGGGCTGGGCTAAATAGCTATTGATAACAGTTAATGCTTTTTCAAATTGTCCAGTGCCAGCTAAATTGATGGCATAAGGAAGTTTGAAGCCAACTGTATAAGTGGAATCGATGGCGAATGCCTTTTCAAAGGTTTCAACACTTTTGGCCCTGTTTTTTATAGTACCGTATAAGCCCGCTAGGGAAAGATATGCTTCAATATAATTTGGATCCTGCTGAATAGCCTGCTGTAATAAGCTGATGGCTTCGGTATACTGATCCCCTTCTGCTTTTTCTAAAGCTTTATCGTATAAAGCAAGGGCTTTTTTGTCGACCTTATTGACATTGTATTGTGCGAAGGAAGAAAATGTAAAATGTAAAATGCAAAATGTAAAAAGAAGGCATCGGCTTTTCATCTCCCGAATTTACTGTATTGTCTTTAGTTGCTACATACTCACGGCAGTTTTAACGTTTAAGGAACATTGATGTATTTGTGTATTTGCAAAGACAATTGCCATTGCGGATTTGCTTTAATATAATCAATGATCAGCGGTGTAACAGATGCTGCTTTGCTCCATTCCGGTTGCAGGTAAAGTTTGCAGTTGGCACTTACCTGGTTCGCAAAACTTTCCGCCCAATTAAAATCAGATTTATTGAATACGACTACTTTTAATTCATTAGCATAGGGCAATACTTCTGGTAACGGAGCTTTGAATTTTTTAGGCGATAAAGTGATCCAGTTCCAAGAACCTGACAGCGGCGAGCTACCCGAAGTTTCCATGTGCGTTCGTAGGCCGGCACTTTGTAGCTGTCCGGTTAAATAAGTAAGGTCATGCATGAGCGGCTCCCCCCCTGTAATCACTACAATTTTTGCAGGTGTTTTCCTGACCGTTGCCACTAATTCTTCTACCTGATGCAGCGGATGTTTACCGCCATCCCAACTATCTTTTACATCGCACCAAACACAGCCTACATCGCAACCGCCTAAGCGAATAAAATAGGCAACCTTTCCCTGGTGCATGCCTTCTCCTTGGATGGTATAAAAATGCTCCATAACCGGGAGCACAGTAGTTTTTCCTGCTGTTTCTTTTAACATGCTTAATCCTCGTAATGCTTGACAGAGCAAGCTTTAAATGTGTTTTTCATTAGGGCTGCAATCGTCATTGGGCCAACTCCTCCAGGGACCGGTGTAATAAAGGAACATTTCGGGGCTACATTTTGGAAGTCTACATCGCCGGCAATTCTATATCCTGATTTTTTAGAAGGGTCTTGCACACGTGTAATACCTACATCAATAATAACGACGCCTTCTTTTACCATGTTCTCTTTAATAAACCCCGGCCTGCCCAAAGCAGCAACAATAATATCGGCTGTCAGGCAAATCTCTTTCAGGTTAGAAGTATTTGAATGGCAAATAGTAACGGTGCAGTTGCCGGGGTTGCTGTTCCCACTGAGTAAAATACTCATAGGGCGACCTACAATATTACTTCTACCAATAATCACAGCATGTTTTCCTTTTGTATGAATTTTGTAATGCTCTAAGAGCAACATGATACCATGCGGAGTAGCAGGTACAAAGCCTGGTTGACCCAACACCATCCTGCCGACATTGTTGGGGTGAAATCCATCAACATCTTTTGCCGGATCAATAGCGTTGATTACTTCTTCGGGTGAAATGTGGTCGGGCAGGGGCAATTGAACCAAAATACCATCTACGTCCGGATCGCTATTTAGTTCCCCAATAATATCTAATAACTTAAAAGTGTTAATGTCTGCTTCCAAACGGATGAACGTAGATTTAAAGCCTACCTCTTCGCAAGCCTTTACCTTAGCGGCTACGTAGGTTTCGCTTGCACCATTGTTACCTACCAGAATGGCTGCTAAATGAGGAACCTGCTTACCCAGTGCAGCCAATTGGGCTACTTCCAATTTTAATGAATTCTTGATGACCTGGGCCGTTTCCTGGCCGTTCAAAATTTGCATGGCGCAAAGGTAAGCAGGACGCTAACGAATTAATAACATTAATAGAAAAACCAATATTCATATTGTTGATGAGCTTTGGGAGTGCAAGTGATGCTGCAACCTACCTTGCCGAGCCTTCTTCGGCATTTAACGCGGCTAACTACAAACCATTAATAGGAGAGCAGAAATGGCTAGCCTTTTATGATAGAGCATTGGATGATTGGATAGAATGGAAAAGACTGGATTATCCACAATTGGTAAAGCCAGGTACCGCTGTAAGTAATATTCCTTTATGTTTTACGTATCCAATTCCAGAGCAGAATGTTAATGCAACCAATTATGCTGCTGCTTCTGCAGCCATAGATGGAGATGTGGTAACTACTATACTATTTTGGGATAAATTTTAGAGTTGAACTCATTAAACCTGTAAAACCGCCCACATAAGTATAGGCGGTTTTTTTTGAATAAACCTTTCCTTTTAAAATTCTTAACTTTTTCTTAAAAAAGCTCTATCTTGGCGCAGCATTTTTAAGAAAATATGTCTCTTACTAGAGTATCTTTCATTTAAGACATTGTTTTTGACTTTTAAATTAAACATTGACACATGAGAAAAATTCTATCACTGCTTACAGTGTTAATGCTGCTCGGATTAATGGCATTTGCACAAACAAGAACCGTTTCAGGACGTGTTACTGATGACAAAGGGAATCCAATTTCTTTTGCAACAGTTAATGAGGCCGGAACGAACAATTCGGTTCAAGCCGATGTAAATGGAAACTTTACTATTTCCATTAAGAAAAACAGTCGGTTAACGGTAACGGCTGCAGGTTATCAAAACCAAACAATGACCGTTTCCGGTAATTCAGTTACTGTAACCCTTGCACAAGGGCAAAACCAATTGGAAGAAGTAATTGTTACTGCCCAGGGTATTAGAAGAAGACCTAAAGAGTTAGGTTATTCTGCTACCAAAGTTTCAACAGAAGAATTAACTGTTGGTCGTGCGCCACAAATTGCAGCCGGTATTTCTGGTAAAGTTTCCGGCTTAACCATTTTTAATATTGACAACAGTGTTGATCCGCAAACAAAGGTGGTGCTTCGTGGCTACCGTTCTTTAACGGGTAGCAATGACGCTTTGATAGTAATAGATGGGGTTCCTAATACCTCTCAAAGTGTATTAAGCCTGATTAATCCAAATGATATTGAAAGTATTACAGTATTAAAAGGCGGCCAGGCAGCAACCCTTTATGGTTCGACTGGTGTAAATGGCGCCTTAGTTATTACTACTAAAAAAGGAGCTGCCGGTAAAGGCAAAGTAAGTTTTAACTCTTCTGCCAATTTCGATCAGATTTCGTTTTTACCTCAGTTCCAAGATAAATATGGTAGTGGTTCGCACTATGCTGCAAGTTTTGGAAGTCCCGGTTATAAAACAAATTATTTGGATAGAATGCACGACAACTGGCGTCCCTTTGAAAACCAACAATATGGTGATCCTTTCAATGGTGAAATGCGCATTGTTGGTCGTGTGTTAGAGGATGGTTCAAAATTTATTATTCCTTATGCGCCTATTTCGGGTGAAAGAAGAAAGCAATGGAATACAGGTTATACATTTAATAACCAATTATCATATTCTGGCGGCGATGCCGGAGGCAGCTACTATTTATCTGTAGAAAATAATAATACAAGTGGCGTGGTACCTCATGATCGTTCGGACAGAACGGGAGTACGGTTTGCAGCTACTAAAGAAGCCAACCGCATACGTATGACTTTTAGCGGTAATTATATACAGGCAAACTTTGACCGTACAACATCAGATTTTTATTTTGATGTATTAAACACAGCAGCAAATATACCTCTTTCTGACCTCAGGGATTGGCAGAACAACAAATTTGCTAATCCGAATGGTTATTATGATGACTATTATAATAACCCTTATTTCAATGCAGATAATAACCGTCAGAATTATACCGATAATAATATTAATGGAAATTTTGAGGTAACTTATAAATTAACAAGCTGGTTGAGTGCATTAGACCGTGTAGGTGTTATTAACAACTCCAGAACACGTAAAAACTACACAGGGCAGTTCTTTTACACAGACTGGGCAAAGAACAGCGCTTATGTACCTGCCCCATGGGATTATGCTAATGATTATGATGGTATTGACCGTGCTTCTACCGATATTCAGGGCAGCGTATTAGACCGCATTAGCAATGAAACAGTAATTAACAATGATTTTAATCTTTTATTGGGTAAGGATTTTGGCGATTTTAAAAACAAATTGATATTAGGCCAAAATATTTACCAGCGTAAAACCAAGCAAACAGAGGTAAGTTCTGGTTCCCTGGTTCAGGCTGGTTTATACAATGTAAGTAACCGCCGTGGTGAATTATCGGGTGGTGAAAACAACACTATAAATAGAAAATGGGGTTATTATGCCGACTTGACCACTGGTTGGAGAGATCAGTTATTTTTCCATGGTTCTTTCCGTTATGATGGAACTTCAGTTTTCTTTAAACCCGAAAGATCTAAAAATCAGTATCAATATGCTTATTACGGAGCAGACGTATCATATATTTTAACCGATGGCATCCCAAGCCTGAAGAATAAGATTATGAATTATGCTAAGATTCGTGCAGCCTGGAATAGAAACGCGAATGATAATTTAGGTCCTTATAGCCTGGATTTGCGCTATGATCTGCAAGGTGGTTTCCCTTATGGTAATACAGTAGGCTATACAGTGGGTGATATTTTACCTGATAAGGATTTGCGTCCGGAATTTGTAACTTCTTCAGAAGTAGGTGGTGAATTTCAATTTTGGAACGGCCGTATAAACCTGGAAGCTACTGCTTATTGGCAGCGTTCAACTGACCAAATTCTAACGGTTAAAGTTTCTAATACTACTGGTTACCCTAATCTACGTTTGAATGTGGGCGAATCTAAAAACTGGGGTTATGAAACTGATTTAAGAATGCAGGTTATTAAAAAATCAAAATTAAACTGGGAATTAAGTGCCCGTTATTCTTACAACCAGAATAAAGTTATTTCACTTTATCAAGGTGTTGACCAGTTTGCTTATGGTGGTTACTCTTATGCACAAACTTATATTATCAATGGTCAGAGTTTCCCACAGTTAAAAGCTACTGCTTATGTACGTGACCCAGCTTCTAATAGCATAGTAGTTGATAGCGCCAGCGGTTATCCTATTTTATCTTCTAACTTAGTTCCGTTTGGTCGTACAACACCTCCGCACATGGTAGGCTTAGGTACCCGTTTACGTGTAGGAGCCTTTGCTTTAACAGCTAATGCTGAGTACAGGGGGGGTAATGTGATCTTCCATCAATTGGGTAGAGATATGACCTTTACCGGTTCTGGTGGCTGGACATCGAACAGAGAACCGCAAATGGTTCCTAATTCTGTTTATTTAAGTGGTGGTAAATATGTACCTAATACTGATCGTAATGTTCGTGAAGCAGAGTATTCTTATTGGGTAGATTACTATCGTTTGATTGCAGAAAATTTTGTAACCCCAGGTTGGTTCATCAAATTAAGAGATGTTAACCTTTCTTATAGCTTACCAAGCAACCTTGTAAGTAGAACAAAAGTTTTATCTGCAGCCACTATTTCCGTATTTGGAAGAAACCTGTTCACTATTGTTGATAAAAAGAACTATTACACTGACCCTGAATTTAGCTATACATCAGGAAACGGCCAGGGTATCAACAATACAACAAATACTCCTCCGGTACGTCAATATGGTGTTAATCTAAACCTTACATTTTAATTAATATTATTAAAAATGAAGCAAATGAAATTTAAATTCCTCATAGCCCTAGCTATTATTGGGTTGATTGGTGCTGGCTGTAGAAAAGATTGGTTGAATGTAAATAAAGATCCTAACAACTTAACCGGTCAAATTAGCCCTGCATTTGTATTTACAAATGCCTTGGCACAAACAGTAGCCAATGAAGTGGATCAAAATGAAATTGGTTCTTACTATGCAGGTCAATGGACCCAGTCCAGCTCCTACATATATAGTGCAACTATTTTTGCATACCAATTCACAAACTCTAATTTCAACTTTTTTGATCCTATTTATAATAACCTGCAAGATTACCAGTATGTAATAGATAATGCTAATGCACAAGGACAGCCTTTTTTCAAAGGTATGGCTCAGGTAATGAAGGCTTATTTATTTCAAAAGTTGGTAGATATGTACGGTGACGTTCCTTACTCTCAGGCTTTAAAAGGCTTAGGATCGTTATTCCCAAAATATGATAACCATAAAGACATTTATGAATCTTTAATTCCGCTTTTAGATACTGCTATTGCTACCATCAAAGCCAATCCATTTACAGGAACATTTGGAACTTATGATATAACTACTGCTGGTTCTTTGGGTAATGGTAATCGTACAAAGTGGATCAAATTTGCGAATACCTTGAAATTGCGCATTCTTATGCGTCAAAGCATGATCCCAGGACGTAGTTCATACATTGTTCCGCTTATCCAGGCAACTGTGCAAGAAGGTACGGGATTCCTTGATCAAGGTCAGGATATGGCTGTAAATCCAGGTTATTTACAAACAACTGGTAAGCAGAATCCTTTCTATGAAAGATGGGGTTATGACGCGGCTGGTTCCAAGAAATCTTTAGGTCGTTATCCAAGGTTAACTAAGTTCTTATTTGATGTGCTTAAGGCCACTAATGATACTTTCCGTTTGAAGCGAATAGCGTATGCAAAAGGGGGCGAGAGCAGCAGTACTCCTGGTGTAAGCATTAATCCTGAAATTGTGGCAAACTACGTAGGTGTGCCTTTTGGAGCGGCTAGTGGTTATACTGCCACTACTACATCGTATCTTGGACCATCTGTGATCATAAAAGGTCAGTACAATAGACCATTGTACCTGATTACGGCTGCAGAATCTCAACTCCTATTGGCAGAGGCTGCTTCCCTTTATGGTTCTCAAATAACCTTTCCTAAAACGCCTCAGCAATATTATGAACAAGGTGTGATTGAGTCTTTTCGTTTGTTAGGTGTACCAAATGCTACCACCCAGGCAAATGCATTGCTGAGAAGCGGATTAAACAATGCAGATTGGACTGCTTCAACAGATAAATTAGCAGCTATCTGGACACAAAAATGGATTGCTTTGGTAAATTTTGGTGGTCTTGAAGCATGGACGGAGTACCGTCGTACTGGGGTGCCAAATACACCTCAGTCTTTAGGAACCACGTCAACCAACAGACCTTTACGTTTTTACTATCCTAAT
>PSMG01000003.1:24684-52453 GCA_040290035.1 Chitinophagaceae bacterium | reverse complement strand
GCCCACATAAGTATAGGCGGTTTTTTTTGAATAAACCTTTCCTTTTAAAATTCTTAACTTTTTCTTAAAAAAGCTCTATCTTAGCGCAGCATTCTTTGCTAATGCAATGTCCTTTTATATGGATGTTATAGGACCCATTACAACCAAGCTTAATTTTAAATTAAATGCTCATGAGAAGACTTCTAGCATTGCTGTGTGCAATTGTGCTAACTACGCTAACTGCCCTCGCTCAGAATAAAGTGGTTACCGGACAAGTTATCGACGAAAAAGGTGAACCTATTGGTTTCGCAACAATCAAAGTAAAAAACAGTAAACAAGGCGTTTCTGCTGATGCTAACGGAAATTTCAGAATTGATGTTCCGGTAGGATCTACATTAGTTATTAGTGCAGTAGGCGCCAGCCAAAAAGAAATTACAGTTACAGGAAGTCAAACATCTTATTCGGTTTCCTTAAATAAAGGTAATACAGAATTATCCACTGTAGTCGTATCTGCGCTAGGCATCAAGCGCTCTGTAAAATCTACTCCGTATGCAGTGCAGCAAATCAGTGGTGATCGTTTAACGCAAACTCGCCAAACTGATCTTACGACAGGACTTGCCGGTAAGATTGCAGGCGTGCAAATATTGGGTCAGGCAGGTTCTAAGCTAGGCTCTAATGGTGTGGTTCGTTTACGTGGTGTTGGTAGCTTAACAGACAAGAATGCAATCTTTGTCGTGGATGGAACAATCCTTACGAATGTTTCTGATATCAATGTAGATGATATTGCCAGCGTTAACGTGTTGAAAGGACCAAACGCAACCGCATTATACGGCCAAAGAGCAGAAGGGGGTGTAATTATTATTACCACAAAAAAAGCCAGAAAGAATTCTCCGTTACAAGTTGATGTAACTACTACCAACACTGTTGATGTAGTAGGTATGCTACCTGCTTATCAAAATGAATATGGTGGCGGTAACGTAAATAGCTTTTATACTTTTCAATATAACTCCGCGGTGCATCCTGCCGCATGGGCTTCTTTAAACGGTAAGCGTATGCCTGATTATACGGACGATGCCAGCTGGGGACCTAAGTTTGACGGAAGTGAATATATTCCATGGTATGCATGGGTTCCAGGTACACAATACACCGGAAAGACCGCTTCATGGGTAGCACAACCAAATAATATTCGCAACTTCTACGATAAGGCTTTTGCTACAAACAACAACCTGAGTGTTTCTTACGGCGGTAAGTTCTTTTCTATAAGAGCGGGTTATAACTATATTAAGCGTAATGGTATTTTACCTTATTCTAACCAAGATAAAAATCAATTTACAACGCAAAGCTCCGTGGATATCTTAAAGAATTTGACTTTGGGTATTAATGCCAGCTATTCGTTCGAGAATATTAAAGGTGATTTCAATGATGGTTATTCTAACCAATCGGCCGGTAGTTTTAATCAATGGTTTCACAGAGATTTAGATACAAAGATTGAAAAAGAATTGGTTGACTTGAAAACACCAACCGGTAACTATGCAAGCTGGAACTTAGGCTTTGATCCCATCAATGGTAATATGAGCCAGGATGTATGGAAAGGTAACTACTGGACCAACCATTATACCTGGTTGAAATATTATCAACAAAAGCAAAAGCGTGACCGTTTCTTCGGCGATGTTTCTTTAGCATATAAAGTAACTAACGACATTAAAGTAACGGGTACTTATCGCTTCAACTTGCGCACTACACAAACAGACAAGATGATGCCAAATGACTTGGCCCAGTCTGTTAAACAAAGTACTGATTACGATGTGCCCAGAGGTACACCTCCATTCCCAAGTAGTTATGCTGTATATAACTTCTATAAAAATTACAACACCCGCTACTACGAAGAGAATATGGAGTTGAATGCACAATACACCAAGAACTTTGGCAGTTTCAACTTAGATGCCTTAGTAGGTGGAAATATTTTACATTGGGATTCCAAAGATTCTACCCGAATGACATCTTATGGTTTAGTAAAACCGGATGTTTATGAAATTAATAATTCAGCAGGCAGTATTTACCGTGCCGGTACTTATTTATCTCGTAAAAAAGTTTATAGCATTTACGGAAAAGCTACACTTGGTTATAAGGATGTTGTCTTTTTAGATGCAAGTGCTCGTCAGGATTTTAGTTCTGTATTACCTGCAAATCAAAACGGATACTTCTATCCATCAGTAGGTGTCAGCTTCGTATTTTCTGATTATGCTAAAAGAGCCATCTCTCAACTGTCTTTTGCCAAACTTCGTTTAAGCTGGGCGCAGATTGGTACAGACCAGTTGAATCCGTATGAAGCAAATCCAACTTATTTCATACAAACACAACAATTTAATGGCAACCCATTGATTGCTGTTCCAAACACTATATTTGATCCTAACATTAAACCAACACTAAATAGTTCTTACGAAACTGGTTTAGATTTACGCTTTTTCAAGGATCGCTTAGGTATTAGCGCAACTTATTATAAAGAAAATAAGACGAATGATATTGTAAGAACACAAGTAAGTTCTGCAAGCGGATTTACTACGCTAACTTTCAATGCAGGTTCTGTAAAGCGTCAAGGTGTTGAATTGCAGTTAGATGCTCGTCCAATTGTAACCAAGAACTTCTCTTGGGATGTATCTTTTAACTGGGCAACTAACAAATCTGAAGTTGTAAAAGTTACTGATGAACAAGACTTTATTCAATATGGTGTAGATGTCTTTGGCGTTACTACTTTGTACAATAAAGTAGGTAGTCCATGGGGTGAATTACACGGTATTGGCATTAAGCGTTTGAATGGTAATCCTGTATTAAACAACGATGGTACTTACGCGGTAGATAATGATGTTAATTTTGGAAGTATTCTTCCTGATTACACAGGCGGTTTCTTTACCAGTTTCAATTACAAAAACATTACTTTAAGTGCTGCTTTTGATTTCCAAAGCGGTGGTAAGTTTTTCTCTTTGTCACATTACTGGGGTACTTACTCTGGTTTATATGCAAGCACAGCATCTGTCAACGACAAAGGTCATAATGTTCGTGATGACGTAGCTGCTGGTGGTGGGGTACATGTATACGGGGTAGATGTAACCGGTAAGCCGGTAGATTATTATGTAGATGCGCAAACTTACTTCCACCAGAATGGTGATCTGGGCATTGCCGACTTTGATATTCTGGACGCTTCTTACCTAAAATGTAGAGAGATCACATTGGGTTATAATTTCAATACAGCTAAATGGGGTGGTTTTGGCAGATATTTTAAGAAATTAAATCTTTCTGCTTTTACCCGTAATCCATTTAACATCTATACAGGTAACCGTTATATCGATCCTTCTGAAGTTGCTGGTGGTGCTGCTGCTTACGAAGATGGCCAGTTGCCAGGAACAAGATCTTATGGTGCAACTTTAAAGGTTACTTTCTAATCTTATAAAAAATTGACTATGAAATTTTCAAAAATATTAATTGCTGCTGCTTTGGTGGGAACAGTTTCCTGCACGAAATACGATTTCGGGGATTACAACAATAATCCCGCACCTGATAGAACGCAAAATCCACAAACCTCTAGTTTGTTAACGAACGCTATCTGGGGCAGTGTTCGTGGATTGACATTGACAGATTTTAATTCTGATTTGTATGCCCAATACTTAAGCGAGATTCAATATCCAGGTGTTTCGCTTTATCAGAACCCACAATCTGATTGGTCTGGATATTACGCCGGTCCATTAGAGGATTATCAAACCATCATTAACTTAAACACATCGACACCATCTGCATCAAATGTTGCCGGTAATGGTGATAATGCAAGCCAGATTGCGATTGCAAAAATCATGAAAGCTTATTTGTTTGCTCAAGTAACTGATCGCTGGGGCGATGTGCCTTTTTCCCAAGCATTGAGTTCTACTAACAGAACACCACAGTACGATGCGCAGGCAACCATTTACCAAGGAATCATTAATATGCTGAAAGAAGGCGTTAATGGCTTTGGAAATGGTGCCGCTGTGAAAGGTGACATTTTGTTTAATGGTGATGCTTCTAAATGGAAAAAGTTTGCCAACTCGTTAAGAATGATCTTAGCGATGAGAGCTGTAAAAGCAGATCAAAATTTTGCCAAAACAGAATTCTTAAGTGCTTATAATGATGCTGCAGGTCATATCACAACCAATGCAGACAATCCAAACTTTACTTTCCCTGGTGGTGGATTTAATAATCCTTATTATGACAACTTTTCTACCAGAACAGACTATGCCGTAAGTAAAACTTTTGTTGATATTGTACAAGGTGTTAGCTCTTCTGACCCACGCTTGCCTAACATGATTACCAAGCCAGGCGCTAACTTCAAAGGTGCTCCTTATGGTTGGGAGCGTGCCAGCATTACAGCGTGGTTGAGTAGTAATCAAGACTATGGTGTTCCAAGTGCCCGCATTACTGCCATTAACGCAACACTACCATTGATAACTGCCGCTGAAGTATTGTTTGTACAAGCTGAAGCCGCAGCCTATGGATGGATTCCTGCGAACAATGCTGCTGACTACTATAATGCTATTACTCAATCAATGGGCCGTTGGGGTGTAACTAATCAGGCAGCAATTAATACGTATTTGGCTGATCCTAATGTGTCCATTGGTACAAGTTACGGTACTGGTGCATTAGCTAAGATTTATACTCAGAAGTATATTGATTTATTTATGAATGGCCCAGAAGCCTGGTTTGAATGGTGAAGAACCGGATATCCTGCATTAACACCTGCGAGAGATGCTGTTAACGCCAGTAAAAAGATCCCACGTCGTTTGATGTATCCAACATCAGAGGTTGGTGTAAACCGTGTTAACTACAATGCTGCAGTGTCAAATCTTACTGGCGGTGATACTCAAGATTCAAGAGTATGGTGGGATAGATAGTTGTTAATTCATTTAAGTTTTATAAACCAATATATATGTTACTTAAAAAAATTTTTTATACCATTTTAGCCAGCGTTCTTTTACTTGCTTCCTGCAAAACAAAGGATGAATTTGTACCTGGTGTAACTTACAATGGTCCTGTACAAGTGTCGTTTAATAACTACATAAATGATGATCAGGAATTTGGATTTTACTCTGTTGGCTTACCAATCAAAGATTCGTTTATTACAACAAAGGTTGTTATTAAACTATCCAATACAACGTCTCCGGCAGATCATGATATTAAAATCTACCTTGCCAAAAACGATGCGGTTGTCACGGATTACAATACCGTTCATGGTACAAACTATAGCCCTATTTCTGTTCAGAACGCAGGATTTGATTTTGATTTGACGCAGCCAATTATTTTACGTGCCGGCCAGCGAGAAGTTGCATTTCCTATTCGAGTGAATCCAGTGCGTATGGGTAGTGGTTCACCAGCATTAGGCTTAGTAATAGCGAATGCTGATGGTGCAGCAGTAAGTCCTTTACAAAATAAATTGGTAGTTACTTTTGTTGCAAGAAATAAATATGACGGCAGATATAGTGTACATGGAACCTTTGTCGATTATGCTAACCCTGCATTCTCTTATTACGGGGATTATCTTGTTTCTCTAATCACTACTGGTGCTAATTCAGACGAAGTGTTTAATGAAACATTAGGTAATTACGGTTATATTTTTTCCAATGCTGGTTCACCTACTTACTATGGCAATTTCGGTTTGAATATGACATGGGATCCAAGCACAGATAAAATAACTGCCGTAACCAATTACTACGGTCAACCATCTTCCAATGGAAGATCAGCGAATTTAGATCCTTCTGGCGCTAATAAGTTGAACCCTGATCACAGTATTGACATCAAGTACTGGATGGATCAGCCTTCTGTAATTACGCCACATCGTGCTGCGTTTAACGAGCATTGGACTTACATTGGTCCCCGGTAAGAAACATCACTTTATACTTAAAGGTTGCCTTTGGGGCAACCTTTTTTTATAGGAAACAAAACCTACATTTGAAAACAAATTTTTTATGCAGCAAGATCAACAGCAGAATCAGATTAATATAGAAATCACAGAGGACATTGCAGAAGGAAACTATGCCAACTTAGCTATCATCACTCACTCCCATGCTGAGTTTGTAATTGATTTTGTTAATGTAATGCCCGGAACACCAAAGAGTAAGGTGAAATCACGTATCATATTTACTCCGCAACATGCAAAACGTTTCATGAAAGCTTTAGCTGAGAACGTGAGCCGTTATGAGGCTGCTAATGGAACCATAAAGGACCTTGAAGAAATGCAGATACCGCTCAATTTTGGAGGCCCAACAGCACAAGCTTAAAGAATACCTTCGTCCGCAAAACTGAAATAACCATCATCGCTTACAATAAGGTGGTCAAGTACTTTAATATCGAAGTATTTGGCAGCCTCTTTTATTTTATTGGTTAGCTCTTCATCAGCACGGCTTGGCTTTAAACTTCCGGAAGGATGATTATGGCAAAGAATCAAGCTAACCGCATCTTCTTCTAATGCTTTCTTTAAAATAATTCTTGGATCGGCAACCGTACCGGTAATGCCTCCTTCGCTAATGATTTGAAAATGGTTGATTTTGTTGGCTCTATTTAAAAACAGTACGGCAAATACTTCATGCTTATAATCACGCAAAAGCGTTTGCAAATAGTTCGCTACATCGTTACTGCTGCTTACGATCGGCTTTTCCCTGGAAGCCAATGCTTGTCTTCTTCTTCCCAGTTCCATAGCAGCTACGAGGGTGATTGCTTTTGCTTCGCCGATGCCTTTTATTTTCATTAACTCTTTTACTGATAGCTTGCCTAATTCGTTTAAGTTGTCCTTCCCTAATCGTAATACATCCTTCGCTAAATCCAAGGCGCTTTTATTGCTACTGCCCGTGGCTATTAAAATAGCTATTAGCTCAGAGTTGCTTAGAGCGGCTGATCCTTTCAGTAGTAGTTTTTCGCGGGGCCTATCGTCTTTTGCCCATTGTTTAATTGAGTACTTCTGCTCTTGCATGCTTCAAGGATAGAAAATAATTTTATGATTGTCAATATCTATTTAAACCAAACCCTAATCCTATGAATAAAAATTCTACACGAGCTATGGGTGCTTTACACCCGATCATTTTTTTTGTAATTGTTTATGGTATATCGCTGTTTATGGCTTTAATCGTCTGCAATTCCGTGTACCATTACATTCATGGCGATGATAACCTGGCCGATAAAGAAATTGCTCAGCCTCTAACACAAAATAGTACCACATCAATTGCAATGAATACGCATTAATAAAGTTTTCCTTCAGAAAATGTGTGGCTTCTTTTTATCTTCGCCGCACATTTTCTGTCATGCAACAAGCTTCCGCCAAAATATTTTACGGTACCGGCTCTAAACACTTAGCAGAACAAATTTGTAAACGCTACGGCATTCAGCCAGGCAGGGTAACCATTCAACGTTTTAGCGACGGTGAGATTCAGCCCGTGTTTAATGAAAGCGTAAGGGGTGATATGGTGTTTTTAGTACAAAGCACTTTTGCGCCTGCCGACAACCTGATGGAGCTACTGCTGATGATTGATGCAACACGCCGTGCTTCTGCTGATAAGATCATTGCCGTTATCCCTTATTATGGCTATGCCCGACAAGATAGAAAAGACAAGCCTCGTGTGGCTATTGGCAGTAAGTTGGTAGCCAATATGTTAACGGCTGCAGGCGCTCACAGAGTCATTACTATGGACTTGCATGCTCCGCAAATTCAGGGCTTTTTTGATATACCTGTTGACCACCTTGATTCTTCTGCTGTTTTTATACCTTATATAACACAATTAAGACTCGAAAACCTTACTTTTGCCGCCCCTGACGTGGGAGCAACTAACCGCATTAGGGAAATTGCCAGTTATTTTGAAGCAGAGATGGTTATTTGTGATAAGCATCGCAAACGTGCAAACGAGATAGCCTCGATGGTAGTGATTGGAGATGTGACAGACAGGGATATTGTGATCATTGATGATATCTGCGACACTGGTGGAACTCTGGCAAAAGCAGCAGGTCTTTTAAAAGATAAAGGGGCAAGAAGCGTAAGAGCTTTAATTACACACCCTGTATTAAGTGGGAAGGCATACGAGAATATAGAAAACAGTGTGTTGGAAGAGTTAGTGGTGTGTGATACTATTCCTCTGAAAAAGGAGTCGAAAAAAATTAAAGTGCTTTCTGTTGCAGAACTGTTCGCAGTAGCCATCAGGAATGCCTTTGAAAACAAGAGTATCAACAATCTTTTCATTCATTCTCAGCGAAGAGAGTTGTATTGAAAGAGCAAAAACGCCAAATTTTAAACAATCAATAATGAAAACAATTACAATCGAAGGACAACTGAGGACCGAACATGGCAAGTCAGCCACCCGCCAGCTTCGCTCTCAGGGTCTAGTGCCTGGTGTAATTTATGGGGGTGCACAGGAAATTAATTTTTCTGCTCCGGCCAAGGCTTTCAAGTCATTGGTTTACACACCAAACTTCCAGTTAGCAGAAGTGAATGTAGCTGGTAAAACTTATCGTTGCATTTTGAAAGACGTGCAATTTGATAAGGTAACGGATGCGTTAATTCACGTTGACTTATTGGAATTAGTAGAAGACAAAAAAGTGATCGCTTCTATTCCATTGAAATTTACAGGTGCTGCTGCTGGTGTAAAAGCCGGTGGTCGCTTAGTGCCTAAAATGAAGACATTAAAAGTAAAAACCTATCCAAAGTATCTGAAAGCGCAAATTGAAGTTGCTATCGACGCTTTGGAAATTGGTGGAAACTTGCGTGTTGAGGATGTGAAAGAAGAAAACTACGAAATCATGAACTCACCTCGTATTCCTATCGTATCAGTAGTTACAACCCGTGCTTTACGCCAGGAAGAAGCTTCTGCTGCGCCAGCTAAGAAATAAGAATCGCAGATTGCACAGATTTTTATATGATTTCACAGAAAGGATTGCACAAAATGCAATCCTTTCTTGCTTTTGCTACTAATTGAAATAAATCTGCGCAATCAATTATTTAATCCAGTTAATCTGCGGTTATTTTTGCAGCCGATGAAATATTTGATTGTAGGATTAGGAAATATTGGCAATGAATATGCACACACTCGTCACAACATTGGCTTTGACGTAGTAATGGCTTTTGTAATGAAACACGGAGGTCAGTTAAAGACAGACCGTTTGGCTTATACAGCCGAAGTGCGTTGGAAAGGAAGAATTTTTATTTGCATTTGTCCCACTACCTATATGAATTTAAGTGGAAAGGCTGTTAAGTATTGGATGGATAAAGAACGAGTGGATGTAAAAAATATATTGGTCATCATGGATGATTTGGCATTGCCGCTCAATAAACTCCGCCTTCGTCCTAGTGGTAGTGATGCTGGCCATAACGGACTAAAAAGTATCCAGGAATCACTTGGTACATCAGACTATCCCAAACTCCGTTTTGGTATCGGCAATAATTTCCCAAAAGGAATGCAATCACAATTCGTGTTAGGTAAATGGAATAAGGAAGAAGAAGCGGTTGTTAAACTAAAAATTGAAAAGTGTGTCGAAGCAATTGAGCAGTTTGCAACCATTGGCATTCAACAGACCATGAACTTTATAAATAATATAAATTTTAATTATGATTAATGAGTGTTATTATTTACCTTAGTTACTTTAGCCACCAATTTACTAGAACGTTACGTTCTTTTTCCAATTTCTATGACTCCCAAATAAAACGTTACGTTCTTTTTCCAATTTCTATGACTCCCAAATAAATAGGATAAACAATTCGTAATGCGCATCAGTATCCAATTTATACACCCAAAATCAATCTTATTATGAAAATTTTCTGCATCGGTCGCAACTACGCTGCACATGCTAAAGAATTAGGAAACGCTGTTCCCGATGAACCCGTAATTTTCATGAAGCCGAAAAGTGCATTGTTGCAGGCACACACCCCATTTTACTATCCCGAGTTTACAAACGAACTTCATTACGAGTGTGAACTAGTGTTGCGCATTTCCAAAAACGGGAAATACATACAGGAAAAATTTGCCAATAAATATTACGACGCAGTAACAACAGGTATTGATTTCACAGCACGTGATATTCAAAATGAATTCAAAGAAAAAGGATTGCCTTGGGAAAAAGCGAAGGCTTGGGATAACTCTGCAGTGATTGGCAAGTGGCTTCCATTAGCTAACATCAAAGACAGGAAGAATATCAATTTCGAATTGCATAAAAACAAAGAAACGGTGCAGCAAGGCAATTCATCACAGATGATTCATGATTTTGATGCTATTGTTGGTCATATTTCTAACTTCTTTTCAGTAAATATTGGCGATTTAATATTTACAGGCACTCCAGCCGGCGTTGGTGAAGTGGTAGTAGGCGATGAGTTAGAAGGATTTATTGAAGGCGAATCACTTTTCTCTCTTGAAATAAAATAAACTTGATCTAAATTATTCATAAGCCATTCCTCATAAGAATGGCTTTTTTATTCCCTGTTGCTGCACGTAAATTTGCCCCACAATAAAAACGAATGATTGACAGAAACTTATTGCTGCATACGTACCGCTTAATGTATCGTGTAAAGGTGATGGCAGATACTTATGAAGCAAATCGTTCCATAACTAAATACGTGCATTCCACTTCTCGTGGACACGAAGCCATACAATTAGCTACTGCTGCATTATTAAAGCCTTGCGATTGGGTAAGCCCATATTATCGTGATGAAAGTTTGTTATTAGGTATGGGGTGGCAACCCTATGAATTAATGCTGCAATTGTTAACCAGAGGAGATGATCCATTCACTGGCGGCAGAAGCTACTATTCTCATCCTAATTCACGAGCAGAAGATAAGCCAAAGATCATTCATCAAAGCAGTGCAACTGGTATGCAAGCCATACCTACAACTGGTGTAGCACAAGGCATTCAGTACTGGGAAACAGTCAACAGTCAACGGTTAACGGTTAACGGCGAAAGGCCTGTGGTAGTTTGTTCGTTGGGAGATGCAAGTGTAACAGAAGGTGAAGTGAGTGAAGCCTTTCAATTTGCTGTATTAAAGCAATTGCCCATTATTTATTTAGTGCAAGATAATGAATGGGGTATCAGTGTAACTGCCGAAGAAGGTAGAGCAATGGATGCCTATAGATACGCTAAGGGATTCAAAGGTATGAATCGTGTTCGTGTTGATGGAACCGATTTTTTTGAAAGCTATGAAGTAATGCAAAGTGTAATTGACGATGTGCGTGAACATAGAAGACCATGGCTGGTGCATGCAAAAGTTTGTTTGCTGAATCATCATACCAGCGGTGTACGAAAAGAGTTTTATCGTAGTGAAGAAGATTTGTCGAAACATGCGTGTAGCGACCCCTTACCAAAATTCAGAGCAGCAATTGTTGATGATTTTGGAGAGGAATATTTAAAAGAGATTGAAGCAGAAGTTACAGCAGAAATAAAACAAAGTTTTGATCTTGCTGTGGCAGCACCGGAACCAGATCCGGCAAAAGTGAGTGAACATGTTTTTGCACCAACACCTATCACTGAAGAAGAAGGCGAACGGGCACCTGCCGGAAAAGAAAAAGTGATCATGGTGGATGCGGCTTTGTTTGCTATTCGCGAATTGATGGAAGAAAATGAAGAGTGTCTTTTATACGGACAAGACGTAGGCAAACGATTGGGTGGTGTATTTCGTGAAGCAGCAACATTAGGTGAGCAGTTTGGTGATCATCGTGTGTTTAATACAGCCATTCAGGAAGCCTATATTATTGGTTCAACTGTTGGCATGAGTGCAGTAGGATTAAAGCCTATTGTAGAAGTGCAGTTTGCCGATTACATCTATCCGGGTTTTAATCAACTCGTAACCGAGATTTCTAAATCCTGTTATCTCTCCTGCGGCAAGTTCCCGGTGTCAACTATTATTCGTGTTCCTATTGGAGCCTATGGTGGTGGCGGCCCTTACCATAGCGGTAGTGTTGAATCAACATTGCTTACAATCAAAGGAATTAAGATTGCGTACCCAAGTAATGCAGCTGATATGAAAGGATTGATGAAGGCTGCTTATTACGATCCAAACCCAGTAGTGATGCTGGAGCACAAAGGTTTGTACTGGAGCAAAGTGCCCGGAACTGAAGAAGCGAAAACAATTGAACCTTCTGCTGATTACGTATTGCCTTTTGGTAAAGGGGTAGTAGTGTTGCCAGCAGACAATGATGCAATTGAAAATGGTGAAAGCGTTTGTATTATCACCTATGGTATGAGTGTGTATTGGGCAAAGGCAGCAGCAAAGCAATTTGGCAGAAGAGTAGAAGTGATTGATCTGAGAACACTGTTTCCATTAGACGAGGCATTGATTTTCTCCACCGTAAAAAAGCACGGCAAATGCTTGGTGCTTACTGAAGAACAACAGAATAATTCTTTTGCAGAAGCATTAGCCGGCAGAATTTCGAAGCAATGTTTTCAATGGTTAGATGCACCTGTTGAAGTATTGGGTGCATTGAATTTACCCGCAGTACCTTTAAACACCGGACTAGAAACAGCTATGTTACCGAATGTTACGAAAGTGACAGCAGTACTAGAAAAACTTTTAGCTTACTAAGTTTGCGCTTTAGAATGGATAGCCAATGGCAATGTTGTAGATAATATTTTCGCCACGCCATGTTTTATCATTCAGCTTAATTTGATTAAGGACCCAACGGTTGCCAGGCGTTAACCACGGCTTGCGAATGGGAATACCCACATCTAAGCGTATTACAAAAAGCTGTATGTCTAAGCGCAATCCAACACCAGTACTCACTGCCAGTTCACTAAGGAACTGTCCACTAAATGCGCCACCCCTGCGAGCGGTATCAGCATTCTTCAACCATATGTTACCCGCATCAATAAACACAGCTCCATACAATGGCCCGGAGATATGCGGACGAATTTCTGTATTCAACTCCAGCTTTATATCTCCTGTTTCATCAGGCAAAAAGGAAGGTGTTAGTCTCGGGTCTCTATACGTACCCGGTCCTACGGAACGACTGCGGAAGCCACGGTTACTGCTATTGCCCCCTTCGAAGAATTGCTTTACAAAAGGCATTTCCACCGAATTACCATATGGCAAACCAATACCAATATCTGCACGGTTAGCCCACATAGATTTAATACCTAAGCGGTGATAATATCTTCCATCCAACTCAAACTTTACATATTGCGCAAAAGGCACTCCGTTGAGTTGACGGCTATTCCCTTTTTTGACATTAGCTCCTGTGATCAAACCGGCAATATTTCCAGAAAAGTCAGCTAGACCCATAAAGTAAAATGAGTTGCCAGGTTGCAAACCATTTGCTTGTTGATTATACGTGTATTGAAAAGCGGACCCAAGTATGTATTGACTTTCGACTATATGCTGCAAGTAAGGAAACCTGGCCGCAGAATCTCTATACTGTTGCGTCACGTTCAAGGGCTGCACCAGCGAAATAGCGATAGGATAAAACTCATACGATTTTTGAATATTCTCTTTCCATAAAAAACCATATTGTAGACGATACGAATTAAGTGTATACAGCTTTTGCTTATTCAATAGGTCAAAGCCTAACTGGATATTGGTTTTGGGAATATAACCGCCACGAGTATGAATGCTTTTATAAGGCAATACAAATTTTGGAAAGGTAAAATCCAACTGGGCACCGGAGCGATACGTATTGAAGCCCTGGAACGTTCCGGAGGCTTGAATTTCGGAACCCACATAGGCATTAAAGCTAACCTGTTCTCCTGCATGAAATGCATTGCGATGCAAAAAACTAAAGGTGATTTGCGAACCAGTTTGGTTGTTAGACCGTGACGTAAAATCAATAGCTACCCGTAATGATTTTGCAGGTAGTGGTGTCAAATAATAGTATGCATCTAATCGGGGTGTGTCGATGCCGCCAACAGGTTCAAAGCGATTCTTTACAAACTTGAATTCGTTTAAGTTGATGAGACGATTAAGTGTTTGATTGTGATTAGTACGATTGTACACATCACCGGGAATGAACTGCAAGGCTTGCTCAAACATGGTGGGTCGGAAACGTTTGTCTTTATCAATCACCCAATAGCCTTTATAAAACTGGCGATAAGTTTGACTGGTGTCTAAATTAGCGGTGTTCAAACTATAATTGCTGTAGATAAACAGATCGTTGATCTTATAAATTTGCTGAGCCCGATCGGGTGCATCTGGTTTGACGGTAATGAACAAGTTTACCTTGTTGTTACCAATGGTACTATCCACTTTTACCAATATGAAATCAGGTGCGAAATAATAAAAACCTCTTTCTTTTAAATAGGCATCAATACGGTCACGTTCACCACGAATTACACCTAAATCAAAAGGATCATCATGATGCAATAAAGTATTGTCGGTACATTCACGTATGACCCGTGATAGATCGCTGCTATCCATTGGAAAGGCAACAGAAGCAATGGTATATTGAGGGCCGGTAGTTGCTGTATATTGTGCACTTGCTTTCTTACCTTTTACAATCGTATTGTCAACAACATTTGCTTTGAAGAAGCCTTTGTTCTCTAAATAACTCTGCAGCACTTTATTGTTTCTTGGAAGATCAACCTGACTTAATAGTACAGGCGGCTCACCCCACTTGTCACGCAACTTGCCAAAGAAAGAATTAGGCTTAGCATTATAAAATAGATTGTAAATATTCAACTTGAAGGGAATACCTAATACCCTGCCATTAGGTTTAGGTCGAGGCATGCTTTCTAAATCTTCCAGTATCACTTTTTTCTGGCGTGAACTTAAATCATCACTCTTTACAGTAACCTTTGCCTCTGTGTATAGCTTATCATTGTCGGGGATGTGTTTGGTGCTACTGCAAGCGAGTAAAAAGCAACTGAAAGCAATTACAACTAGCTTACTTTTTTTCCTCATCATTGATTGTCGGGTTTTTTATCGTCTCTGTTTTCCACTCTTGCTTTCTTTCTTCTTAATATATCTGCTAAACGATCATAGTCTAATGTAATAGTGAAGCCCAAGCCACTTTCAATCACGTAGCCATCTACTGCACCTTCGTATTCATTTCTGCGGTACACACGAAGCAAGTATTTTCCATCCTGGCTTAATTGATAATTGACAGCCACGTTGCCTGCAATTGCATTGTTGTTAGCGCCTCCATTTCCTCTTGGTCCCTCCAATTCAAAATTGTTACCAACAGTTATTCGCAAACGGTCATTCAGCAAACGCTTACTTAAGCCTACGTTCAAATCAGTTCTGTTTCTCAACTCACCGGTAGTATAATCTTCAGTAGAAGTAACATCAAAGTTTAGATCAACGCCATTGATCAAATTACCTGCAAGCCTATTCAACTGCTCAGTTAATAATTTACTTACACTTTGACGAGCATACGTACCTGCATTAAATCCGCTGCCGCTGCTTTCAAACGGATTTTCACTAACAAAGCGACCGAGTAATAGCAAGGAGAAAACCTGCTTATTAATTTCACCAGGATCTTGTCTCAGTTGTTGCAGACGTGTATCAACATCATTCAAAATATTTTTTGCTACGCCATAGTTTCCATCAGCGGGTAAATCAATATCGAAGGTGATCTGCGGCTTCATTAATTCGCCTTGCAGTTTTAATAAAACCTGGAAAGGAAGTTTTTGTAAATAAGTATTACGCACTGCATTTGTTGGCGCACTAATTTGATCTTTTACTAGGTCCAACGGTGATGTATTTGCAATATAGGTAGCCGTAATATCCAATTGTGCAGCTGTAGGTTCACCCAACCAGGTAATGGTGCTTCCTTTTTTAATGTCGAATTTGCGGTGCAAGAAATTAAAGGTTATTTCATACGAACCTTCGTCGATGCTATAGTTTCCGGTCAATGTGATCTTACCGCTAGGGTCAATACCTGCGCTTAATAAGCCTTCGCCTTTTACATTAACAAAATCACCATTAGCTGCATCAATAATCAAATTGAGTGCGGCGCCTTTTTTTATTTGTATAACCGTTGAAATATCGTAACCCAACAAGCCAGATTTATTTAATGAATCATAGCGTGCTAAGAAAAGTGAATCTGCACCGGGGTTAACCATATCTACAAATTCAACTACACCTTGTCTTTGTTCTACACCCGGATCAGTTTGTGGCATTACCACAGAGAAGTTTGTTCCATCATCAACGCTGAGATTTCCGTCTACTACCGGATATGTTTGTGTACCACCAATGTCAAGGTTTGTAGTAACAAAGAGTTTGCCGTAATACAATGAATTTTGCCGTTTGGTAGAATTCAACGCCATGAAGTGATTGGATTTTACATTTAAGTCAAAGGCCAGTTCTTTAAATGCATGCATTAATACATCGCCATTTACATTCAGTGTATTGTTGGCAGAATCTTTAATGGTAAAATTATCGAAGTGAAAACCGTTTGAACTTAGATCCAATATTTCGTGGTCAACAGTAAATTGAGTACCCAACACATTTACTGCAAAGCTGGTGGTATCAAAGTTCACCCGGCCTTTCACATCAGGATTAGCAAATGTACCTTTAATGGCTACATTGCCATTCACACAACCAGATAAATTGGAAAGGAAATTGCCAGCAACACCTTGCAGTGTTTGTAAATGCAGTTGTCGTATATCAGCATTAAGATTCATACCTACATCGCTGCTACCTTGTGGTGTAATGGTACCATTCAAGCGAACATCATTGCCCCTGCCGGTGATGGTTGCATTAACATCATACGATTTTGCAGCATGACTGCTTACGTTTACCAATACATTGCCAATGGTGTCTTTTTGAAAGCTGAGATCATTAATGGAAAGATTCGAGGTAAATATTGGTTGTTGGATATTCTTTTGTAAGGTCATTGTCCCATTCATTACGCCATTGGCAGCTAACGAATCCGATTTCATAAATGCCGTAACGGTGGATATTTGGAAGTTGTTGAATGTAACATTTAAAGGTGGTGGGCTACCTGCGGCACTTTGTATAGTTATTGATTGATCACCCTTGCTTAAGCTGAAATTGTTCGCCAACACATTTTTACCATCATAAGTGATGCTGTTATTAGGAGCAACTATCCATCGATCGTAGTTTAACAACAAACTATCTGGCTTCAACTGCAATTGATACGATCCTGTTCTCAGTTGTTGCAAGATACCCGCGAGTAAATATTTTTCTTTACCTGCTTTATCAGCAATGCGTGCATTGAAATCAATAATATTGTTCAATACAGTTGCATTTACTGCTGCATTGTATAAATGCATACCACCGCTTAATATTTGGTCAATATTGCCTGTCAGTTGGAGGCCATTAGGTGATGAAGCCACATGCACATTCAAACCACTGATTTGATTACCGCTAAATGTTATTGCATCGGAAGTAATATTTCCTTGTAGTCCTTGACCTGTTGCCATGTTCGCATCTATATGTACAGGTTCATCAATCGATAATCCATTCATCAAAGAGGAAAAAATGGGACTGTCTTGTATATCAGCCGTGAAGTTTATGCGGTAGGGTGCTACATTCACCACCTTAGCGTCATTGGAAATCGTGAAGTAAGAATTGATATTGTTTTGAATGATGTTGCCTAAATCAGTTAATCTATATTGACCGGTGAGTTGCGCTGTAGCAATAGGAGAGAAGAGTTGAATGTATTGGCCTATATCACTTCTGCCAGCCAACAAACTTACCGTGTCTAATGGAACACGAGTGGTATTTGCAACGAGCAATCCTTTTGTAATGAATAGTCTTCCTTGTAAGTTATTAGGGTTCAAAGAAGGGAAATCACCATCAATTTTACCCCTGAAGATCAAACTTTGTGAAGCAAAGTGCAACTGATCTGCCTTCAGACTATCTACAAAACCATGAATGCGGATAGATAGATTTGCGGACATGGTTCCGCTGGCAGAAATGGTCAAAACAGCATTGGGGTCTTTGGAATCAATATTTGCTGTGAAGTTGCTTTTATTCAAAGCGCCATTAAGTGCGATGTTTCGATAAGTGTAATGATTGTAATAAGCCGAATGAACAACGCCTTTGAACTTTGCGTTCAATGTTTTCGGTGTCAAGCCTACACCATTCACCGTCATGTTCGCACTCAAGCTACCCATATCCGGCTGTTTTAAAATGTAGCCTAATTGTAATGACGTTGTATTGATGTTTGCATTGTACGTTGCTCGTGCAGGACTGGTAAGATTGGCAAATGTTCCGTTCACAGCAACAGAACCGGCAGAGGTAACTACATTAAGATTGGTATTAATGCGGCTCATGTTTCCGGCAATTGTTCCTGATATATCAAATGCTTCGGGGATGTTCATCTGCGGAGTAGATAAACGCTGGCCCGTAAAAAATGCTATATCGTTTTGGGTTGTATAAAATCTGCGAATGTTTAAGTTGCCGCCTGCTGCATTGGGATTGGTAACACTGGCGAGTGTTCCGGATGCATCGATGATGGTATTGCTCAACCCACGAAATTGTAAAGCGGCAATATTCAAACGATTCATATCTCCATTTGCTTTAACATTGAGGTACCAGGTAGCATTTGGATTAGCGAACGCTTTTTGAGAACGAAGTTGTGGCGCAAAAGCTAGAATATCTTTTACCTGTATGTGACTGTTGTAAATATTGATGTTCATTTGTGTTCTGTCGAAATGCTTCGTCAGATCATCAAACGAATTATAATGCAATACAACATCACGTTTTAATTCAGTGCCGGGTGTTTTCACTAATAAATTGCGTAGGTGTGTTTCTTTTGAAGCATACAATACATCGCCTTGTAATTGGTCTAACTGGAAGCCGCTCTTTTCCTGAAAACTTCCCGCTGTTATGGTTGCTGCTGTAGAATCGGTATTGAAAATGAGATCCTTGGCGTGAAGGGTAACATCACTCATACCTAAATGAGCGAAGTCGATTCCGTATTTCTGATGTGCAACATTGTTGTTATCAAAAGCAAGACGGTTATTATCCAGCACCACATCATCAACACGTATGTTCCATGCATTATTGGCTTCTGCAACTACTTTATCACCTACTTTTTTAGCTGCAGTCTCTGCCTGTTTTTTGCCTAAAACGATAATGCTTTTAGAGCCATCTAATTTCAACTGCGTTAAGTGTAACATGCGGTTTTGCATGTCGAATGCTTTTCCATCAACGACCAATTGGCCAATATTAAATTGCGTGTACACGGCAGATGGTTCATTGTTATACTCCAGATTCACCTGGCTGAAATTCACTTTTCCAAAAGCAAGCTTAAAATCAATTGGCGTGGCGGCAGTTGATGCAGTTGTGTCGGAAATAACCAATGGTTTGGTTTGATTGAAGCGAGCAGTTAATCCATTCACCGAAAGTGACGGCACAGAATAATGTTGTGTATATGGGTTCAACGTATCGATGCATGCATCCAAATTATTTACATGCAGTACCATGTCGTTGCCAGTCACTACGTCTTTGTAAACTGTCCTGAAATTGGTGAGCAACAAATGATTTACGGCTAATTTCAGCGGTGCACTTTGAGCCGTATCTGTTTTCTTATTATACTCCGTCATGAACGCATTTGCAATGAACTGAAAGTTGAAAGCAGTGTCGGGCAGCAACCGTTTTACTTTGGCAGTGATGTCTTGCAGTTCTATTTCTTTTATTTCTACTTCATTACTGAAGAGCTTGAATAGGCTAATGTTTGCTCTTATTGTACCACCCGCAATTAATGTGTCCTTTGTTTGATCCTCCATGTACACATCTTTTAGTACTACTCGGTCGGGCAATAGGATGCGTAAGCCGCCAATCCGTACCGTTGTATGCAGTTTATTATGCAGATAACCTGCAACTTTTCCAGCTGCAAAATTTTGTACAGGAGGTGTAAGCAGTAATAGAAAAACAACGACAATGAAGAGTAATAGGAAAAGGACAACCTTCATCAGTACTCGTGCTACACGACTGTATAGGGGTGCGGTATGTTGAATCTGCATGTGTATTGGGTGAAACTATTCCTATACGTTTCGCAAATAACAGACCTTAAATCAAAATGCCGTAGGTAGTAAAGGTTTGCCGGCAAATCCTTGTACTGGTAATAAGGATAGAGGGTTCTTGTAGAATTTTATCTACACGAATAATTATAAGGACTAACGCAATGATTACTTTTCGGGAGGTGGAACTAGTGTTGGGGCATGTTCGCCGGTTAGTTTAGCCATGTCGCGATCATTAGCAATTTTACCGGTTTCTTCCAGCATGCGCATGTCCTTAACATCACGCAAGAACTCGGACGCAAAAATGAAATCATTCAAAAGATCATTCTTACTGAAGATGATTTCTTTGTTGTTTCCTTCCCATTCTTTCTGTCCTTGATACAAATACACAATGTGGTCGCCAATTTCCATCACACTGTTCATATCATGCGTCACTACAACGGTAGTAATATTATATTCTAATGTGATCTCTTTGATCAATTGGTCGATTAAACCCGATGTTTGCGGATCAAGACCCGAGTTCGGTTCATCTACAAATAAATATTTTGGATTGAGAACAATAGCTCTTGCTATACCTACCCGCTTCATCATACCACCACTAAGCTCTGCAGGATATTTTTTATTAGCGTCTTCAAGATTCACCCGCTTCAAAACTTCATTTACTCTGTCTAATTTTTTCTTGCGATCCCAATTGGTAAACATATCCAGCGGAAACACCAAATTTTCTTCTACAGTCATACTACTGAAAAGGGCAGAACCCTGGAAAAGCATCCCTATTTCTTTGCGGATTTCTTTTTTCTCTGGGACAGACATTGCGGTAAAATCTTTTCCATCGTAAATGATATGACCACTATCCGGTTGAAAAAGACCTACCAGGCATTTAATAAATACACTCTTACCGCTACCACTGGTTCCGATAATCAAATTGCACATACCAGGATGCAACTGCACATCCACACCATTGATGATGGTTTTGCCTGCAAAACTTTTTCGTAAGCCTTTTACCTCAATCATATTATTTCTTTAACAATAAAGCCGCCAAAATATAATCAGCAAACAAAATTGCAATACAACTAACTACCACTGAACGTGTACTGGCACGACCAATTTCTAATGCGCCACCTTTTACATTGTAACCAAAATAAGCAGGAATACTGGAGATGAGAAAGGCAAACGTGTAACCTTTCACCAGGGCAAAGAATGCATTGTATGGAACAAAGCCTGCAAGCAATCCTTTATCAAACTGGTCTCCGGAAATAATACCTGATGCAGTACCTGCCAGGCGGCCACCCCAAATGCCTAAGGCAGCACTCAATACCACCAGCATTGGAATAACGACCAATGCTGCAGCAATCTTAGGCATCACCAGGTAAGCTTTTGTATTGATGCCCATAATTTCCAGGGCATCTATCTGTTCTGAAACCCTCATGTTACCCAACTCACCGGCTATCTTGCTGCCTACTACACCCGCCAACACAATACACACAAGGGTAGGAGCAAATTCAAGGATTACAGTATCACGAACTACTTGGGCAATAGTTTCCGGTGGAATCAATGGATTGGTCAACTGGTAAGCGGTTTGCACAGTAGATACCGCACCCATGAACACCGAAATAATGGATACAATACCTAATGAACCAATACCAATTTCAGAGCATTGATGCATGAATTCTTTCCAATACATCTTCATGTTTTCCGGTTTGGAAAACATGTCTTTCAACATCAAAAAATAACTGCCTACCGGAGCAACAAATTTCTCCAACATGTGTATTATTTACTTAAGCCTGTTTCTGTCTCATTTTTCTGCGCTTCCACCATGGCGAACGACGGATTGCTTCTTCCGCTGCTGCCTGTCCTTTTAATTGCGCATCTACTACCGCAATAATGGCCATATTTACAATATTACGAACCGAACTTCCCAATTGCAAGATGTGCACAGGCTTCTTTAAACCTAATAAAATTGGACCAATGGCATCAGCATCGCCAACTTCCTTTAATAAATTATACGCCAGATTACCAGCAGATAGATTGGGGAAGATGAGTGTATTTACGTCCTTATCAGCCAATTCCGAGAATGGATAGTTCTCTTTCATTAACTCTTTATTGAAGGCAACACTTGCCTGCATTTCACCATCAACAATCAAATTAGGCATTGCTTTTTTTACCAATCTTCTGGCTTCCGCCACCACATGCGCCTCCTCTGAATTACTACTACCAAAGTTGGAATAACTAAGCATAGCAATGCTTGGCGTTAAGTTGAAATTCTGGACTTCTTTAGCAGTTAGTAAAGTGATTTCCGCTAATTCTTCAGCAGTGGGTTTAAAGTTCACTGTAGTATCAGCTAGAAACAAAGGACCTTTTTTGGTGAGCATTAAATACATACCAGCTATGCGATTTGTGCCTTCTTCCAGGCCCACGATCTGAATAGCTGGACGAATGGTATCTGCATAGTTCTTAGTAAGGCCGGAGATCATTGCATCTGCATCACCCATCTCTACCATCATTGCACCAAAATGGTTGCGGTCACGCATCACTTTTTTGGCTTCATAATAATTAATGCCTTTACGCTGACGTTTGGTGAAGAAAAATTCGCCATAGTAATTTCTTTTTTCTTCCATAGCATCGCTGCGTGGATCGTAAATAGGCAAGCCTTCTATATCAATACCATTAACGTTTGCAAGATTTCTGATCTTCCCTTCATCTCCTAATAAAATTGGATAACCAATTCCTTCGTCAATAACAATTTGTGCTGACTTCAAAATTTTCACATTGTCCGCTTCAGCAAACACAATACGTTTTGGTGCACGACGGGCTCTGTTGCCTAATACACGCATTACCTGGTTATCTAATCCTAAACGTTTGTTAAGTTCATTAGCATAAGCATCCCAATCATGAATTGGTTTTTGCGCCACACCACTTTCCATGGCAGCTTTTGCAACAGCAGGTGCTACGCGAGCTAACAAGCGAGGGTCCAGTGGTTTAGGGATAATATAATTAGGCCCGAAGCGAATGTTTTTTTCGTTATACGCAAGATTCACAATGTCGTGCACTGGTTCTTTGGTCAATGCCGCTAAAGCTTTTACAGCAGCTAGTTTCATGGCTTCATTGATTTGCGTAGCACGAACATCCAGTGCTCCACGGAAAATATAAGGGAACCCCAGCACGTTATTTACCTGGTTAGGAAAATCACTTCTGCCCGTTGCCATGATCACATCATTGCGGGCAGCGGTTGCTTCCTGCCAACTGATTTCAGGATCAGGATTGGCCATAGCAAAAACAATCGGATTCTTTGCCATGCTTTTTATCATTTCAGCAGTAACCACATTGCCTACACTTAAACCAATAAATACATCGGCATCTTTCATGGCTTTATCCAAAGAAACATCTTCAGCGCCGTTAGCAAATTGTTGTTTGAAACTTTCCAAGTCAGTTCTGCCCTTATGCAATACACCTTTTATGTCAAACACTAAAAAGTTCTCCGGTTTTGCACCCAAGGAAACATACAAAAGAATACAAGCCATGGCCGCTGCACCAGCACCATTCACCACAAAGCGAACTTTATCAATTTTTTTCTTTTGAACATCTAATGCATTAAGCAAAGCAGCTGCACTGATAATGGCTGTTCCATGTTGGTCATCATGCATTACCGGTATGGTAAGTTGCTGACGTAATTCTTTTTCAATATAAAAGCACTCGGGGGCCTTTATATCTTCTAAGTTGATGCCACCAAAAGTTGGCTCTAATGCTTTTACAATTTGCACAAATTTCTCCGGATCTTTTTCATTGATTTCAATGTCAAACACATCAATGTCTGCAAATATTTTGAACAATACACCTTTCCCTTCCATCACCGGTTTGCCAGCTTCAGGGCCAATATCGCCCAGACCTAGAACTGCTGTACCATTACTGATTACGGCTACTAAGTTTCCTTTTGCTGTGTATTTATAAACTTCTTCCTTATTGGCGGCAATTTCTTTACAAGGTTCTGCCACACCCGGAGAATAAGCGAGTGAAAGATCTCGTTGTGTTTTTGTTTCCTTACTAGGGATAACTTCTATTTTACCTGGTCTGCCTTTAGCGTGGTATTCCAGTGCATCTGATTTTCTTGATTCTTTTGCCATAGTTTTTTTTAGGATGATCACGACATGCGTGATGTGCTGCTACACGAGTTTGTAAAACCATTTACAATACCGGCTGCAAAATACAAATTAATACGGTGGTGAATTATGACGAAAATCTTTATTGGCTGCGACTTCGAACTAAAACCTTGCAGTGGCACCCAATGTTGCCATCATTCCCATTCCTATTTCGATGGCGGCTTCATCGATATTAAACAGTGGTGTATGTACACCGGCAGTTATTCCTTTTTCTTTGTTAGCTGTGCCTAGGCGAAAAAAGCAACCAGGAATTTGTTGTGAGTAAAAACCAAAATCTTCAGCACCCATTCGCACCTCTGTTTCTTCAACTTTATCGGTACCCATGTATTCTTGTGCGATCGATTTTGCTGTCTCGTTTAATACTTCGTTGTTATATACGGTTGGATAACCAACATCAATCAGTAAATGGAGTTCAGCACCCATTGAATGCACTAATTCAGTTGCTAAGCGTTTGATGATGTCGTGTGCTTTAAAACGCCATTCTTCATCCATTGCTCTGAAGGTGCCCATCAGTTTGACTTCGGATGGAATAACATTGGTAGTAAAACCGCCTTGAAATGAACTGATGGATAATACAGAAGGCGATAAAGGATTATTGTTGCGACTAATCACTTGTTGTAATGCCACTACTAAATGCGACGCAATTAAAATAGTATCTGCAGTGAGATGTGGTGCTGCTGCATGTCCACCTTTGCTTTTAATAGTGATGTAAATTTCATCTGCACTGGCCATTACTTTTCCTCCTCTGAAACTAAGCTTGCCTACTTCCAATTGCGGATTCACATGTAAACCAAAAATGAATTGGGGTTTAGGATTTTCTAATACGCCTTCTTTGATCATCAAGCTGGCACCACCGGGGTTTTTTTCTTCACCGGGTTGAAAAATAAGTTTCACAGTACCTTCCCATTGATCTTTTGTTTCGGACAAAATTTTCGCAGCACCCAACAAACAAGTTGTGTGCACGTCATGACCACAGGCATGCATCACGCCATCAAACTTCGACTTATACGAAACATCATTTTGCTCTTGGATTGGCAGGCCATCCATATCACCACGTAAAGCAACAATGCGAGATGCAGGGTTTTTGCCTTCTATCAAACCAACTACGCCTGTTGTTGCCATTACTTGGAAAGGAATGCCCCATTCCTGCAATTTGCTTTGCACAAATTTTGAGGTTTCAAATTCTTTATAACTCAACTCAGGATGAGCATGCAAATGATGGCGAACTGCAATAAATTCTGTCGCGTATTTTTTAGCTAGTTCTTTAATAGTCTGCTGAATCATGGTAGATCAAAAGTAAAAAGTCAAAATGCAAAACGGCCTCAAAATTTTGAGGCCGTTTTTTAATTCTTAAATATTTATTCTTATTGGTTAGAAGTTTCTTCGTCTTTCTCCGGTTTCAATTCAATGATATCATTCATAATGAAAACGCCTTTTGGAAAAAACGAACTCATTTGTTTTTGATACTTCGCTGCTTCTTCTCTTGTTTTAAAATTACCTGCTTTCAATTTAAAGAAAGGTGCTTGGTAAAGTAAGTATGCTTTCAGATCAGGAAAGTAGGTGTACAGTTTTGTTTTTGCTGCAATGGCTTCGTCGCGGGAGTTGGTATTGGCAATCATTAAACGATAACCTCGCACATTTCGGGGCATTGCTTTTTTTGTTGCCGTATTAAGGCTTTCCTGCTTGGCAATTAGTAAATCAATGCGTGGGTCTTTATGAACAACAACCGAAGAGGTATCCTGCGCAAAACTTTGCTGAGCCAGAAACATACTTAAGATGAAAAGGATTTTTTTCATAGATGATTCATTAACGAAAACGATACCAAAGATGCGGCTTAATAGTTAGAATCACTTGATGCAGGTTCACCTTTAACAATTGCAACGCTTGCGCTGCAACCAAGACGTGTAGCGCCTGCATCTACCAGTTGTTGTGCAAATGCAAAATCCCGAATGCCACCACTTGCTTTGATTTGAATATTTGCCGGCAAATGTTCTTTCATGATTTTTACAGCTTCGATCGATGCTCCTTTTTCTGCATAGCCGGTCGAGGTCTTCATAAAATCAATTGCATAATGCTTATACAGCTCGCAACATTTAATGATCTCACTTTCATCGAGTATTCCGCTTTCAATAATTACTTTGATCACTGTGCCTTCTTTCTTCAGCTTCACTAATTCGGCAATTTCTGTTTCCAGGTAAGCAATATCATTACTCTTGAAAGCTGCAAGGTTCATCACCATATCTAATTCGTCTGCGCCTTCAACTAAGGCTTGTTTGGCTTCAGCCAGTTTTGCTGTGTAATGACTGTAGCCAAACGGAAATCCTATAACGGTAGCTACTTTCACATCACTGTTTTTTAATATTTCAACCGCATCTTTTACGTAATAAGGTGGAACACAAACAGCAGCAAAATGATATTCTTTTGCTTCTTCACACATTTTTTCTATATCAGCTAAAGTAGTAGTGGGCTTTAAAATAGTATGGTCAATATATTGGGCGATACTCATAAATTTATTTTTATTTTTAGAATTCCTGAATGAACAATCTTCACAAACAAATTTAAAAAACACAACACATGAAAAGAGCAAAGCAGTTGTTGATTGCTTTCAGTGTTTTATTTTTTTCATCGTCTGCTGTGGCGCAAGTTACGTTTCCTCACAATGATGTAGCTGATCCTCGTCATGGTTATTACGCATTTACCAATGCAACGATTGTAAAAGATGCAAACACGACTTTAAACAATGCCACCCTTGTTATCAAGGATGGGAAAATTGTTTCTGTAACCCAAAATGGAAAAGTGCCGCAAGGTGCAATGGAAGTAAACTGTAATGGTAAATACATTTACCCTTCGTTTATTGATATCTACGCTGATTATGGTACACCTACACCGCAGCGTCAGCAGGGCGATTTTGATTTTTTTGCAAGAGTACAGCTTACGTCCAACACAAAAGGAGCTTATAACTGGAACCAGGCTGTAAAACCGGAAACAGAAGCGGCGAAGGTGTTTGCTGTTGATGAGAGTAAAGCAAAACCATTGCGTGATTTGGGTTTTGGAACAGTGATTTCACACGTACGTGATGGTATTGCCCGGGGTACTGGTTCATTGGTCACTTTAGCCAATGGTAAAGAGAATATGGTGGTGCTAAAAGAAAAAGCATCTGCACATTATTCATTTAACAAAGGCAGTTCTACGCAAAGCTATCCATCTTCTATGATGGGTTCTGTTGCTCTGTTACGTCAAACATATTTAGATGCGCAATGGTATAAAAATAAACCCGCCAAAGAGGGTTTGAATTTAAGTTTGGAAGCATGGAATGCAAACCAGAGCCTGCCGCAAATTTTTGATGCAGGCGATAAATGGAATGATTTACGAGCCGATAGAATTGGTGATGAATTTGGCGTGCAATACATCATTAAAGGTGGTGGCAATGAGTACCAACGCCTGAAAGAAATTGCAGGTACAAAAGCGACATTTATTCTTCCGCTGAACTATCCACAAGCACAGGACGTTGAAGATCCTAACGATGCTCGTTTTGTTTCCTTAACCGATCTGAAGCATTGGGAAATGGCGCCGACCAATCCCGGGGCATTTGAAAAAGCAGGCATTCCATTTTGCTTAACTACTTCTGATCTGCGTGATGTAAAATCATTCCTAGCCAATGTTCGAATAGCAATGAATTATGGTCTAACAGAGGCAGGTGCATTGAATGCATTGACGAAAACACC
>PSMG01000003.1:0-24675 GCA_040290035.1 Chitinophagaceae bacterium | reverse complement strand
CCCCCCGCCACTATCTTAGGTGCTTATGAACAAGTGGGAAGTCTTGATGCAGGCAAGTGGGCAAATTTTATTATCACCTCAGGTCCAGTGTTTGCCGATAAAACAACGATTTATCAAAACTGGGTGCAGGGCAATAAATACAGTGTAAAAGATGATGTGTGGAATGACAGAACGGGTATTTATAAAATTGTAGTGAACACAATTAATGGTCCGGTAAACTATACACTTCATTTCAAGAGCAATAACGCAGCAAGCCTTATTGCGACAGATACCATCACTTCAAAATTTTATTATGATGGTCGTTCGGTGCGTATCAATGTTGCACCGGAAAGAAGAGGTGGCTCTAACCTGAACTTAAGCGGTATTGTAAATGGCGATACGTGGAGTGGTTATGGTGAAGATAGTTCCGGTAATCGCATTACATGGACGGCTACATACGATCAACCAACGGCACAAAAGTCAGACAGTGCTCGTAAGCGTCCAATAGGTCCAATAGGTAAAGTAACTTATCCGTTCGAGCCATTTGGTTGGACAGAAGACGCAGCACCAAAACAGGAAACGTTGTTGTTTAAAAATGCAACAGTATGGACCAGTGATAAAGACGGTGTGTTACAAAACACAGATGTATTGGTAAAGAACGGAAAGATTGCAGCTGTTGGAAAAAATCTAAATGATGCCGCGGCACGTGTAATTGATGCTACAGGCAAACATTTGTCGCCCGGCATTATTGACGAACACTCGCACATCGCTGCTGCTTCTATTAATGAAGGCGGACAAAGTGTAACCTCTGAAGTGCGCATTGGTGATAATTTAAATCCGGATGATATCAATATCTATCGTCAGTTAAGTGGTGGTGTTACCACCTCACACATTTTGCATGGTTCTGCAAATACCATTGGTGGTCAAACACAGTTGATCAAATTGCGTTGGGGTGCTGATGATGAAGGATTGAAATTTAAAGGTGCTGATCCGTTCATCAAATTTGCTTTGGGCGAAAACGTAAAACGTTCGCCTTCTGCTATTGGTAACAACTCCAACAACAATCGTTTTCCCGATACACGTATGGGAGTGGAACAAGTGTTGGTTGATGCCTTCACCCGTGCACATGATTATGAAAATGAGTGGAAGAAATACAACAGCGCAAAAGATAAAAAGGGATTAACTGCTCCACGCAGAGATTTAGAGCTGGATGCCTTGGTTGAAATCTTAAACAACAAGCGCTTTATTACCTGTCACTCTTATGTGCAAAGCGAGATTAACATGGCGATGAAAGTAGCAGAGAAAATGGGTTATCACTACAACACCTTCACACATATTTTAGAAGGTTATAAAGTAGCCGATAAAATGAAGTTGCATGGTGCAAATGCTTCTACTTTCTCTGATTGGTGGAATTATAAAATGGAAGTGGTGGATGCTATTCCGTACAATGCATGGCTGATGCAACAGGAAGGTTTGAATGTAGCCATCAATTCCGATGATGCCGAAATGGCTCGTCGCTTAAACCAAGAAGCTGCCAAGAGTGTGAAATACGGTGGTATGAGTGAAGAAGATGCATTGAAAATGGTGACCATCAATCCTGCAAAAATGTTGCACATCGATAATCAGGTGGGAAGCATTAAAGTTGGTAAAGATGCAGACCTTGTTTTATGGAGTGATAATCCATTAAGCATTTATGCAAAAGTGTTGTACACAGTAGTTGATGGTACTATTTATTTTGATAGAGATAAGGATGCACAAATGCGCAGATCAGTTGCGCAGGAGCGTATGCGTATCATTCGCAAAATGAATATGGAAAAAAGTTCTGGTGTACCAACCGTTCCGGCTATGCCTACTTATTCAATTATCAATACCTGCAGCGATCATGAACACAGTCATGGTTTGTTGAGCATTTTTTCTAATGGTTTGGAAGAGGTGATTGGAGGTGAAAACAATTAAACTTATCAGCAATGAAAAAAATAGTCTTCAATATATTATTCAGCGGTTTCTTGTTGAAAAGTTTTTCTCAGGAAACGGTTTATCCTGCTCCAAAACAGGCACAACCTATTTTAATAACAAATGGCACAGTGCATGTTGGCAACGGGCAGGTTTTAGAAAATGCTTCGGTGCTTATTGTAGATGGAAAAATTGCAGGCGTTGGTACAAACGTTACAGCACCTGCAGGAGCTAAGACGATCAATGCAGCGGGGAAACAAGTTTATCCGGGAATGATTCTATCCAACAGCAACTTGGGTTTAGTAGAAGTTCCTTCCGTTCGTGCATCAAACGATGTACGCGAAATTGGTACCATTAATGCCAGTATTCGTTCGATCATTGCTTACAACACGGATTCAAAAGTGACCAACACGCTTCGTCCCAACGGTATTTTGTTGGCTAACATTGTACCGCAAGGCGGTTTGATCAGCGGTACTTCTTCTGTTGTACAATTAGATGCATGGAACTGGGAAGATGCTGCCTATAAAATGGATAACGGCGTTCATTTTTATATGCCTACACTGATTGCTGCACCTCGTGGTTTTAGAGCCTTTGCGGCTTTGCAGGGACAAGCTCCGGCAGATCCTGTGAAGCAAGGGTTGGAGCAAATAGAAGGGGTAAAGCAATTTTTGAAAGAAGCAAAAGCTTATAATGGAAACACGTCATACGAAGAGACCAATTTAAAGTTTGCAGCAGTCAAAGGTTTGTTTGACAAATCACAAAAGTTGTTTGTGCATGCAAACACGGTGAAGCAAATGTTGATTGCTTTGGATTTTGTAAAAGAACTTGGATTGGATATGGTGATTGTCGGCGGAAGCGATAGCTGGCAAATCGCAGATCTGTTAAAGCAAAACAATGTACCTGTTATTTTAAACCAATTGCACAACCTCCCTACATTAGATGATGATGATGTAGACCAGCCTTATAAAACGCCGGCTATGTTGCAAAAAGCAGGTGTGTTATTTTCCATTAATGATGATGATAAAGACACACGCAGCAGAAATTTGGCGTTCAATGCAGGTACCGCAGTTACTTATGGTTTAACGAAAGAGCAAGCTTTGGCTGCTATTACATTGAATGCAGCAAAAATCTTAGGCATTGCTGATAGAACAGGAAGCATTGAAGTAGGAAAGGATGCAAACATTGTGATCAGCAACGGAGATATTTTGGATATGCGCAGCAACATCATTACCGATGCATTTATTCAAGGCAGGCAAATTAGCCTCGATAATAAACAACATCAATTGTACGAAAAGTATAAGTATAAGTATGGATTGAAGTAAATAAACAAAGCCTCTGATTCAGAGGCTTTGTTGTTCTATAGACAGACTAAAAACTTTTTGTTCTTTTAATTCTGTAATGCCATAATTAAGATAAAAGCGATGCGTCCCTTTGCGTTTGGTATTGGATCGGACACGCAACGAAAAAGCCCTTTGTGTAATACACTATTCTTTGATTTGGTCAATCATCATTTTACCGATGCCTTTGCTGCGATAGCTTTCATCAACGACCAATCCTGCAAGTTCTACAAACGGTAATGACTCAATAGTAATCGTTTTATAAGCATGAACCCAAGCAATTACTCTATCGCTATCTGTTGCAACGAATGCAATATGATTGTCTAAAGGAATAATTTTTTAATGTTGTTGACACTATCTGCAAACGAAATGGAATAGCCAGTTGTGCAGATAAATAACGAACTGCTTCCGCATCATTTTCTTGCATGCAATGAATAACAATATTCATCTTTCTAAATTAAAAAGAAAACCTCCGCAAAGGCGAAGGTTCAGCTTATTGTAAACAGAAATTGTTTATGCATCTTTCCCGTGACAATTTTTAAACTTTTTGCCACTGCCGCAGGGACAAGGATCATTACGTCCAATCTTGGGTCCAACTTTCACCGGCTCTTGCTTTACCGCCACGTCGGATGGATTGTAGTAATCTTTTTCATTAGCTGCATAATCCTGACCTGCTGCATCAATCGCATCTTTATTCGACTGCAGTTTGCTCATGTCTGTTTTCTGCTGACGGCCTTCTTTTAAAGAAGATGCTTGTTCTTCCTGCACTGGCAATTGGGCATGACATAAGAACGAAACAATCTCTCTGTTCAACTCACTATCCATTTGCTTGAACAGGTTGAAAGCTTCCACTTTATAAATCACCAATGGATCTTTTTGTTCAAGGTAAGCGGTCTGCACACTTTGCTTTAAATCATCCATAGCCCGCAAATGTTCTTTCCAAGAATCATCAATAATGGCAAGTGTGATATTTCTTTCCAAAGCATTTGTTAATTCTTCACCATTTGTCTCTAATGTTTTATCCAGGTTAACCAATGCATTAATGCCTTTGCGTCCATCTGTAAATGGAACGACCACATTTTCGATATGCGCACCTTGGTCTTTTCTAATATTTCTGAAAACGGGAAGCGCTTGTTGCTTCACATTTTCTTTATGGCGCTGATAGTTTTCCATCGCTTCGGTGTACAAGCGATCTGTTAGGGCTGCGGCATTATCTTTTTTGAATTCGTCTTCAGTGATTCTTGAATCAATACCAAAATTTACAATACAAGTCAAACGGAAGCCTTCAAAATCTTCCTGCTCTTTAAATGTAGTAACAATGTCTTCTGAAACAACAGAGAAAGCGTTATCTATATCCAGTGCCAAACGATCACCGAACAAAGCGTGTTGACGTTTTTCGTAAATCACGTTACGTTGCTTGTTCATCACATCATCATATTCCAACAAACGCTTACGAATACCGAAGTTGTTTTCTTCTACTTTCTTTTGTGCCCGTTCGATGGATTTGGAGATCATGCTGTGCTGAATAACCTCGCCTTCTTTATAGCCAAAGCGATCCATCAAACCTGCGATGCGTTCACTACCGAACATACGCATTAGGTCATCTTCCAACGACACATAGAATTGAGACGTACCTGGATCACCCTGGCGTCCGGCACGACCACGCAACTGCCTGTCCACACGACGGGACTCATGGCGTTCTGTACCAATGATAGCTAAGCCACCGGCTTCTTTAACGCCGGGCCCGAGTTTAATATCGGTACCACGACCAGCCATGTTTGTTGCAATGGTAACAGCACCAGCCAAACCAGCTTCAGCAACTACCTGCGCTTCACGGGCATGTTGTTTTGCGTTCAATACATTGTGCGGAATCTTTTTCACTTGCAACATGCGGCTTAACAACTCACTTACTTCGACGGAAGTTGTACCAACAAGCACGGGTCTTCCGGCATTACGCAGTTCTTCAATTTCGTCGATAACCGCTTTGAATTTTTCACGCTTGGTTTTGTAAACCAGATCTTCTTTGTCTTTACGTGTAATAGGAATATTAGTAGGAATATTTACTACATCTAATTTGTAAATGCTCCAGAACTCTGCAGCTTCTGTTTCTGCTGTACCGGTCATACCAGCTAGCTTGTGGTACATACGGAAGAAGTTTTGCAACGTAATGGTCGCATAAGTTTGTGTTGCTGCTTCAATCTTTACATTTTCTTTCGCTTCAATGGCCTGGTGTAAGCCATCGCTGTAACGACGGCCTTCCATGATACGACCTGTTTGTTCATCTACAATTTTCACCTGGCCTTCAATCACCACATACTCTACATCTTTATCAAACAACGTGTACGCTTTCAATAATTGTTGCACCGAGTGAATACGATCTGCCTTTTGTGCGTAATCATTCAACACTGCTTCTTTCTGATGCAGTTTATCTTCCTGAGATGCTTCACTTTTTTCAATGTCTGCAAGACGGGCACCAATGTCAGGCAATACAAAAAAATCAGGATCCTCACCAGATCTTGTGATGGCGGTAATTCCTTTATCGGTTAAATCAACAGAGTTGTTCTTTTCATCAATATGGAACAGCAACTCTTCATCTACAATATGCATATTACGCTGCTGATCGGCGAGGTAGTAGTTTTCTGCTTTTTGCAGTTTTACCCTGATGCCCGGCTCACTTAAATACTTAATTAAGGGACCGTATTTAGGCAAACCTCTGAATGCACGATACAAATACAAACCACCACTCTTTGGATCATCATCCCCTTCAGCTATTCTTTTCTTTGCTTCGTTTAAAAAACCACGAACTAATTTTTCCTGTGCTTCTACTAACGTCTGGATACGTGGTTTGTGAATATGAAACTGCTGATCGTCGCCTTTTGGAATAGGACCAGAAATAATTAACGGTGTACGGGCATCATCAATCAACACACTGTCCACCTCATCCACCATGGCAAAATGATGTTTGCGCTGCACCATTTCTTCTGGTGTGTGTACCATGTTATCACGCAGGTAATCAAAACCAAATTCGTTATTTGTACCATACGTAATATCTGCCTGGTAAGCTCTTCTTCTTTCTTCGCTGTTTGGCTGATGTTTATCAATACAATCAACACGCAAACCCAACCATTCGAAAATAGGCCCGTTCCACTCACTATCACGACGAGCCAGGTAATCATTCACTGTTACAATATGCACACCTTCACCTGCTAATGCATTTAAATAAGCCGGTAGTGTAGACACCAATGTTTTACCTTCACCCGTAGCCATCTCAGCAATCTTACCCTGATGCAACACAACACCACCAATCAATTGCACATCGTAATGGACCATGTTCCAGGTCACCTGTCCGCCGGCTGCTGTCCAGGTATTTTTATAAATGGCTTTATCGCCATCAATAGTAATGTAATTTTTGCTTACACTAAAATCACGGTCTAAATCGGTTGCAGTGGAAACAAGTTCCGTATTCTCTTTAAAACGTCGTGCGGTTTCCTTTACCACTGCAAAAGCTTCCGGAAGAATTTCGTTTAGTATCTCTTCTATCTTTTGATCACGATCTTTTTTCAGCTTATCTACTTCCTGGTAAATGCCATCTTTCGTCTGCAAATCATCAAAGGCCAGATCATCTCCACGTTTGGTAGTTTCAGCAATTTGTGCATCAATATCTTTTAAATGCGCTGCGATGCGCTGACGAAATTCTGCAGTTTTATTGCGAAGTTGATCGTTGCTTAGGGATTGATACGAAGCGAAGGCGTGATTAATTTTTGCTACTAACGGCATGATGCTTTTCACATCTTTCTCGGACTTGCTGCCACCAAATAGTTTAGAAATAAAACCGATCATATTCGAATGTGTATGCGTTTATTTTTCAAAAATGTAAAAGGTAAAATGAAAAAATAGAGCTCCAAATTAGTTTGCCTTTTTCATTTTACATTTTGAATTATTCTCTTTGTCAAAAACAGTGCTCCAATTTAGTTAAAGCTAATTTGAAGAGCCGTCAAAGATAATCCATTTTTGCCCCCAACTGCTTCCGGGAAAACGTAAGTGTTTATCAGTAATAGTTATTCCACAAGAGTTTAACGTTAGTTTTACAGCTCCATGAAAATTATTTACAGCCTGGCAAGTTTGTGGTTTGTTAGCTTTTTTATGAGCTGTGTAAGTAAACCAAAATAAAAAGAACATGCTGTTCCGACAGACGAATTGTATGGAACTTTTTTATTTACCGCCGATGATACAGTGGAAAACGTTTCAGGTCTTTTCCAATTTAGTAATGGCAAGAACAAGCGAGGCGTGTATTTGGGTAAAGGCAGCCTTCTCCAATTTGATGGGCAAAGCTTACAGGGTGATAGTATTTCAATAGCTGAGGTTTATTATGAAACCAGCATTCCTTATGATCATTTTTCTGCAGATCATATTCTAACCTTGAAAACAGAAACAGGAAAAAGTTTTAAAGAGGAAATTGATTTTAAACCTGTGTTATTAGCGACTGAAATAGCCGAAGAAATAGATCGAAGCGACCTTGCTTTTTCTATAAAAGGGGTAGACGAATATGACAAAGTACAATTGGCTTTAGTGGACACTGCATTCAATACAAATGATGTTCATATCGATAATACCTTGCAAGGCGAAACATTATTAGTAGCAAAAAATCGTTTAAAGAATATTTCCAACGGACCGTTGATCATTTACTTGATGATTGAAAAAAGAATGCCTCTGCATTCAGGCCTGAATGACGAAATCATTGTCCGGTATACCTTTCGCCGGGAAACGGAGCTTGTTGACTAAAACCTGCGTTAAAGCTGCAGAAGCACTTCTTTAAATATGGAATTTTGGCATTCCTCCCGTACTTTTGCTCCCCAAAAGCAGTTCATTGTTCATTGTTGATAGTTTGTGCCTTTCTACTTTCGAACCTTGAACCTCAAACTTTAAACTTTTACCATGGCTGGTCAGTTAAAAGAAGTACGTAACCGCATCAAATCCGTTCAAAGTACACAGCAAATCACAAAGGCAATGAAGATGGTGAGTGCTGCCAAATTGCGTCGAGCACAGGATGCAATTGTTCAAATGCGTCCTTATGCTCGTAAACTGCAGGAAATGTTGAGCAATATTGTGAGTAATACAGAAGTGGAAGGCGGCAATACATTAGCAGTTGAACGTCCGGTAGAAAAAGTATTGCTGATCGTCATTACCAGTGATCGTGGTTTGGCTGGTGCGTATAATTCAAACGTTATTAAACTGGCAAAGCAAACTATTAAAGAAAAATACAGTTCCCAGTTTGCCAAAGGCAATGTAACGATCTGGAATATTGGTAAAAAAGGGTATGAACATTTTGTAAAAAATAACTACAAAGCTTCTGATACATATAAAGATATTTTTCTGAACCTAAGTTTTGAAAGTGTACAGCAAGCTTCGCAGGCGGCTATTCGTGCTTTTCAAAACCGTGAGTTTGATGCTGTGGAAATTGTGTACAGCGAATTCAAAAATGCAGCAACGCAGCGTTTTGTTACAGAGCAATTCTTACCAATTCCAAAGGCACAAAACCGAAGTAATACCACAAAGGCTGATTTCATCTTTGATCCAAATAAGGAAGAATTGATTGCGGAACTGATGCCTAAGATTTTGAACACACAATTATTTAAAGCTGTATTGGATGCGCATGCTTCTGAGCATGGTGCCCGCATGACAGCAATGGACAAGGCTAGTGAAAATGCCAATGAGTTGTTGAAAAATCTAAAAATCTCCTACAACCGTGCACGCCAGGCAGCCATTACAACTGAGTTGACGGAGATAGTGAGTGGTGCGGCTGCTTTGCAAGGATAATGTGGATTTAAAACTATGTGAATGTGAAAATGATGTTCTTTCTGAATTTCATTTTCACATTTTTGTATCTGCAAAAAATAAACTGAACTGATGGAAATTTCGAATCTCATACCTCATATTGAAGCACTCATTTTTGCCAGTGATAAGCCATTGACTTCTATTGAAATTACAGACCTCATTAACCAGGCTTTTGGTTTTATGGAAGACAAGGTAACCGCTGATCAAATTGATGCTGCTTTAGAAGGAATTGTGGAAAAATATAATTCGGAATTTTACCCATTTGCGGTACGCCAAAGCGGCGGCGGTTGGCAATTTCTAACCAAATCGGATTTTCATAAAACGGTTGCGCAATTAAATGGTGAGAAGTTTTTAAAGCGGTTGTCTGCAGCAGCTTTGGAAACATTAGCCATTGTGGCTTACAAACAACCTGTTACAAAAGGCGAGATTGAAGCCATTCGTGGCGTGAGTTCAGATTATGCCGTGCAAAAGTTATTGGAAAAAGAATTGATCGTAATTAGTGGCAGAAATGAAAAGTTACCGGGTCATCCCTTGGTTTACGCCACCTCTAAAAACTTCATGGATTATTTCGGGATTAACACACCAGATGATTTGCCTAAGATAAAAGAAGTTTTAGCCGATCAAATTGTAGAACCTACCATTGTTAATCATACAGATTTTGAACAAAGCGAAGTCTTGGCAGTATCGGATGATGGCGAATTGATTGCTAACGAAGATGCAGGTGCTAAACTATTTGTGGACGAACCACATGTAAATGGCCATGCATTTGGTGAAGAAGATAAAGAACAACCAACCGAAGATTTAAAAGATGAAGAGGTAACGGAAGAATTCATCTCTGACGAAATTTTTGTAGAAGGCGATGTGGAAGAAGAAATAGAACAAACGGAAGAAGAATTGGATAGCGATGTGCCAGATGAACTTTCGACCGATCAACGCAGAAAAGAAAATAACGATAACGAAAATGGTGATGAAAACGATGCGGATGCAGCTAATGAATCATCCAATCATTAATCTCATTCGCTTAAATAAGGTGCTCATCAATGTCTGAGAAACTTTTACAAACGCAGTTAATACAGCTTGCTGAAGAATTTGGTACACCACTGTACGTGTATCACGCCGAAAAAATAAAAGAACAATACAGCAAGCTAACTACAGCGTTTAGCGCTACAAATACAGTCTTCTTTTATGCTTGCAAAGCGTTAACCAACATCAACATACTTAAGTACATTAAATCATTAGGTGCTAATGTTGATTGTAGTTCTATCAATGAAGTAAAACTGGCTTTGCATGCCGGCTTTCCTTCGGAAAGAATTCTATATACTTCCAACGGCATTTCGTTCAATGAAATAAAGGAAGCTAAAAACCTAGGTGTTATTATCAACATCGATAGTATTTCTAACCTGGAAAAATTCGGAAAGGCATTTGGACATAACTATCCGGTTGGCATTCGCTTACGTCCCAATATCATGGCGGGAGGAAATCTGAAAATTTCTACTGGCCACGAACGAAGCAAATTCGGAATTCCAATTGAGCATATCGATAGAGTAGTAGGAGTGATGAATAAGTACAATATCCAGATTCATGACTTGCACATTCACACAGGAAGTGAAATAAAAGATATCGACGTTTTTGTTAAAGGTATCGAGGTATTGTTTGATATTATTCCACACTTTAAGGAACTGAAGTTTATCGATTTGGGTGGTGGCTTTAAAGTGCCCTACGAAGAAGGCGATTCGGAAACGGATATCAATTTATTAGCGCAAAAAGTAAAAGAGCTTTTCGCTGCATATCCAGCTGCTAAAGATTTGCAGGTTTGGTTTGAACCGGGCAAATTCTTAGTTAGTGAATGCGGATATTTTATTACGCAGGTAAATGTGTTGAAGCAAACCCCTGCAGCAGAATTTGTAAGTGTGAATAGTGGCTTCAATCACCTTATTCGTCCGATGTTTTACGATGCCTATCATCGAATTGAAAACATCAGCAACGCTAATGGCCAAGAGAGAAAATATTCAGTAGTTGGCAACATTTGTGAGACAGACACATTCGCTTGGGACAGAAAATTAAATGAGGTTAGGGAAGGAGATTATCTTGTTTTTTACAATGCCGGCGCTTATGGTTTTGAAATGTCTTCTAATTTCAATTCCCGCTACAAGCCTGCAGAAGTTTTAGTGAAGGAAGGCAAAGCATCTTTGATTCGCAAGCGAGATGAATTCAACGATTTGCTACGAAATCAAATTGAAGTTCTATAAATAAAAAATCCCGCCTGTTTGCGGGATTTTTTATTTCAATCAGATCTGATTTATAATGACTTCACTGTTGTAGTAATAGTTCCTTTTGTAATAACCGGAATGGACATTCCTTGTACATCTACCGTTCCTTCTTGGTTGGTATTTGCTGTTTTTTGTTTCATCAATCCAGTCTTACGATCTAATACGATCGTGCCTGTGGTTTTGTCTTTCATATTAATGTTCGCATCCATGCCCATCATTTGCTGGGTGGTTTCCATAGTACTGTTCTGTGCATAGTCCACTAAAACTTCAGTATCAGTAATATCCTTTACGGTATATGTAATGGCGCCTTTTGTTCCTTTTACTTTAGTTAATGAATCAGTCCAGCTATCACCCTTGGCTAGTTCTTTTGCAGGCAAAACAGCAAGTTCAGTGGCATCACCCACTTTAGGAGTTTCAAAACCAGCACCCATTTGTCCCATCATTTGGCCCATTGGACCACCTGCTGCGTCTTCGCTTGCTTTATTAGCTGCATCTCCATTATCCTTCACCGCTACCACTTTACCTTGGGCATCCACTGTCATAGTGTATGTTTTGGATAGGTTTTTCTGAAGGTTTTTACCAATATCACTTTTTAAATCTTCTGGCTTTTGGGAGTCAAAGCTTTGAGCCTGGCCCATTGCTTCAGAAGAAAATTTCATACTCTGAATTTTATGGTCAATCACTGCATTGCCATTAGAAACATCAGCCACATTCAAAGTGCGGGCAATATTGAAGTCCATTTTGATCTCCATAGGTTGACCCATAACTTCTTGTGTGATTACTGAATTGCCGGTAGTAGTTATTTCTAACTTCTGGCCTTTGGCAAACGTTAATTTATTGGATACTTTTTGTGCAGAAGCAGCTAACGTAAAACTTACAAAAACGGCTAAGAATAAGTGTTTCATGCGAACAGTTTAATTTTTTTGAGAAGCCAAATTTGGCGAATTAATTCCAAATAAGATGAAAAAAATGGATCATCGGTTTGCCCTTGTTTAAAAATATTTTCACAAATGACCTTTCTAAGAAGCAGTAGCTTGCAGTATGAATAACAAACAATTGTTTATACTAATGATGATCGGCATGTTCACCTATGCGTCAGTGCATGCCAACGATTCTACTAAATTGTATAATCCGGCTGCTAACGTGTCTAAGGATGTTGCTGCGGCTTTGGCAAAGGCAAAAAAGGGAAAAAAGCATGTGCTGCTGCAAATTGGTGGCAATTGGTGTGTTTGGTGTTACCGTTTCAACAATTTTGTGCAGTCCGATACAGCGCTGAAGCGTTTGGTTGAAGAAAACTATGTGGTGTATCATCTAAACTATAGTAAGGAAAACAAGAATTTGGATTATCTAAAAAAGCTTGGTTATCCTCAGCGTTTTGGCTTTCCGGTATTAGTGATATTGGATGCCAATGGTAACAGACTGCATACGCAAAACTCAGGTTATCTTGAAAAAGACAAAGGCTATGATGAGGAAAAAGTGAAAAGCTTTTTTGCCGATTGGGCACCTTCAGCTTTGGATGAATCAAAGTATAAAGAGTAATTTGGGGTATGAACACGACTCCTTCAAATGCAGCAGAAGCAAACAGCACTGCTGCATTTTTTCGTTTGGTCAACAGCCCATTGAAGTTTTCTTTATTTGTATTGAAAAAATTGCCGGCAGCTTATTTGGCAGGATTACGAATTACAAATGCTGATGAAGCTCGGGCAGTTGTTACAGTTCCCTTTAAATGGTTTACCCAAAATCCCTTTCGCTCTACTTATTTCGCTTGCCTGAGCATGGCCGCCGAAATGAGTACTGGACTTTTAGCAATGGCAAATATTTATGGTCGAAAGCCCGGTGTATCTATGCTAGTAGTGGATATGAAAGCGCAGTTTCATAAAAAAGCTATGGACATCACCAGTTTTACGTGCAATGACGGATTACTAATTAAAGAAGCTGTAAATAGAGCCATTATTACGAAAGAAGCTCAAACCATTACCGTTTATTCAGAAGGAAAAAATAGGGAAGGCGAACTGATTGCTGCTTTTTGGTTTACCTGGTCATTTAAAGCCAAATAAAAACCCCGCTATTGCGGGGCTTGGTTAACTATACTTAAGGTATTGGAGATGCGTTGGCATTGCCGGCTGCTTTCGTCTTCTTCAAAAGCATAACATAGCCGCACAAATTTGTCTTTTGCTTTTTGTTGATCTGTAATGCTTTGATCATGTGAAACTCGCTAAACTGTGGTACGTAAGAGTAGGAGATAATGTTGCCGTCAATATCCCCCCATAATTTTTTCTGGTATACAACCTGGCGTTCATTCCAGTCATACATCCGTACTTCATACAAACGGGAAGTAGGCTCTCCAATAAACACAAACTGGTACCATGACCCTCGGTCAAGCGGAACAATAACGGGCATTTCGTATTCGCTTTCCATGGTAATGGAAGCTTCTTTTAGTACTACAAAGCCGTCTTTAGCATATAGCGTTTTAAGGCTATCGGCTTGATGCCTGATAGTAAGACTGTTACAATCTTGAACCCGGATAACATCTTGTGAAAAAGCTGCAGTGACGCAGTATAAGGCAAAGGCGAGAAGGACCGACTTTAACATAGTGGTTTTTATGATTTGGCGTTGTTTCCTAAAAATAGGACAAACAATAGTGATTTAGAAACCAATCAGCTTCTATTTTCCTTAACTAAGTAAAATTCCTAATTCTTTAACACGTATCTGTCCTAGATAGAAAAGGAAAATGCGCAAAACCTCACGGTCGCACTATTGGCAATAGTAATGCCAAAATAAGCCAGGTATTACTTAAATAAAAACCGCCTGCCGAAACTTGATATGTATCAATTATTCTTGTTAAACAGATAGGTGTTTGCCTGCTGGGTACAAGTAATTATCAAATCGTTAATGCACACATGGGCAGGTAGTGAAGCAGTATAATAAATAACATCTGCTACATCTTCCGCTGTTAGGGGCTGATAGCCATCATAGATTTTTTGGGCAGTTTCATTGTCGCCTTTAAAGCGAACCATCGAAAACTCGGTTTCAGCTGCTCCGGGATGAATGGCTGTAACTTTAATCCGGTGCTTTAAAAGATCAATACGCATTGCTTTGCTAATTGCATCTACGGCCGCTTTACTCGCACAATACACATTACCTCTTTCATAAACTTCTTTTCCTGCAATGGAGCCTACATTGATTACATGCCCTTTGTCATTTTTGATCATGAACGGCACTAAGGCTTTCGATACATACAATAAACCTTTTACATTGGTGTCAATCATTGTATCCCAATCTTCAAGGCTTGCTTCGTTGAAAAGATCACGGCCAAGTGCCAAGCCCGCATTGTTAATGAGAATATCTACGTTAAGCCAGTCTTGAGGTAATGATAAGATGCACGATAAAACAGCAGATTGATCTCGCACATCAAAGGGAAGGAGGTAGCTTTCAGTGTTGTATTCTTTTTTTAGTTTTTGTTGTAGAGCTTCCAGTCGCTCTTTACGACGACCATTTAAAATAAGCTTATAACCATTTGCTGCAAACTTAATAGCACACGCTTCACCAAAACCCGAGGTAGCACCAGTAATGAATACAATCTTTTTCATGATGCGCAAAGATAAGTGCCTAATTGCTTCGGGCTATGAAGTTCAATAGTGGAATGGCATTCGTGATTAATGCAGTACAAATGTTTTTGCTGATTCCATTTCCGATATTTATCTCATCACCGTATCAACGTACTTGTGCCCTTATCAAAGTATTTATTGCCTAGATAATCAACAGCCTCCACTAGCCATACATACACATCGGTCTTTTGCTCCCTACCATTAATTCTTCCATCCCAGCCTTTACCGTTTTCGGTGGTTTCAAAAACCAATTGTCCCCAGCGGTTAAACACCCGGAAGTATAATATCTTATCAATACCCACGGCAATGGGTCTGAATATATCATTCTTGTTATCACCATTGGGTGTAAAGGCAGAAGGCACAAACACCTTGGGAACTGTTTTGAAAATGCGAACGGTAATAAAAGCAGAATCAGCACAACCTGCGCTATCCCGAACAATAACCCGATAGGTAATGTATTCAAAGCTGCCGTCGTAACGGCCAACAGGGTTAGGTATGTTCGGATTGGTTAGTCCTATTGATGGTATCCATGTATACGAGCGGCCGCCAGTTGCAAAAAACTGCAATGGTTGCCCTGCAATCACCGATGTATCTCTTCCTGCAAACGGAATGATCTTAGGTAAGCGAATCACCTTCACGGTGTCACTAAATGGTTTTGGACACCCTAGTGTATCTCTAACAGTTAGAATATAAATACTGGTATCTCGCCTTGGTGTAGCAATGGGATTAAGTGTGTTAAAGTTGGTCAGCGTATTCGTTGGCGACCAGGTAAATAAACTGCCGGTAATTTGTCCGTGCAGTTGTGCTGTGGAATAATAGCAAATAACGGTATCTGGACCAGCATTAGCCGTAGGATAGGGTACCGCTTTTACAGTCACCGATCGTGTAGTGCTGCAACTACCAATAAATGCTTGTACCGTGTAAATATTATTGGCGGCTCTTGGTCGAACAAACGGGTTTTGCAAAGTAGCATTAGTAAAGTCTGCAGCTGGCGACCATTGAAAACGCAAGCCGTCGGAAACAGCAAACAATTGCAACGAATCGGTGAGGCAAACCGTGGTATCCGGCTTTGCCTGCAAGGCAACAAAATTCACCACTCGAACATTCACACTATCGGTATTGGTACAACCACTATTGTCTGTCAATAGTACATAATACTTCTGTGTGGCTGGTGGGTTTACAGTTGGATCGGGTGTAGATGCATTGATAATATTAACCAACGGTGTCCAACTAAAACTACCTGTACCTGTTGCATGTAGTTGTACATTATCGCCTCTGCAAATAAGTGTATCTGCAAAAGCCATACTTAGAGGCGGCTTGTTAAGAATAGCTACATCTTTATAGATAGTATCTATGCAACCTTTATTACTGGTAACAATAAACTGTACACGATAGGTATTTGCACTCGGATAATTATAGGTTGGGTTTTGCAAATGCGAGGTATCGGCAAGCGTAGCAAGGTCGCCAAAATCCCATCGCCAACTATTAATGAAACCATACCTTGTTCTCGATGTATCCGTAAACTGTGTAGGCCTGTTAGCGCAGATGCCGGCAAACGTAAAGCCCGGAAAAAATCCAGGGTAAACTTTTACTAATGCATACGCAGTATCAGAACAAGGCTCTCCTTTATTTACAATTAGCGTAAGCACATAAACACCGGTATCAGGATAAGTGAATGTTGGCGTTGCTGATATAGAAGTATCATTCGTCGCAGTCGTCACTCCAAAATCCCAGAAATAGCTATGGATAGCAGGATTTGGCGGCGCTTCATTTGAAAAAGTTCGTGTAAAGCCATCGCAGATAGGGTAAACTGGTTTCAATTGCGCACTGGCTATATTACAATCACCCACTTTTATTTGAAGGTCTTTTCGTTGCGTTGCGATAAGTATTCCGTTTCTGTATTCGTTCACACAAACGGTCACCACGTAAATACCTGGCGGCGGTGCTACACCGCACATTAATCCGGTATGTGTATTAAGGCTTACACCCGATCCTAATGGTGAGCCTGCATCATAAGGATTAGCGTAGGGAACGGTTGTATAAGTGCTTGGGTTTAAAGGCGGATTTGGAGCAGGCATGGCAGTTGATCCCCCTGACAAGGCATTACAAAATGAATAAACCAGCGAATCACTCGGATCCGGATCAGTTGCACCAAAGTCATAGCAAAAAGAGTTGTTCGCACAAATGATTACTGTGTCTACTCCTCTGAATTTAGCACTATTGTTGGCCGGAGCAGTGGGCAACGAGTTTGTCCCGGGAATAATAGCTGTGTACGTAGCTCCTACCGAACTGGAGCCAATCAAATTGTTGATACCTGTAATTCTGCAGCATCGCTGATAAGCAATAATATACCCTTCAGGTGTTGCCGGCAATGTTACATCAAATTCATAAAACCCAACCTGATAGCAAACTAGCGGTGGATTGGCAATACAGGGATTAGGACTACTCAGATTTAAGACATCAATCCTGGAACGTGGTACACTGGTAAAATCATTAACCCTTGGAAAACCGTTAGAAGGGCTATTTGAAAAAATAGAAATTGCAGCACTGGGATCTAAAGCAGCGCCTGTTGAATTACAATCCCTAAACAGCTTCAACGTAACATGATAATTGTACGTATTGTTGTCTCCAACTGTGTAAGTATAATAAATTTCTCCCCCGGTAATATGATTGGCAAAAACCGAAATAGAACAAAGAAAAAATAAAAGAAGAAAGTATAGTTTTTTCATCAGGCTGGATGATGTCGTTTTCTATTGGTTAAGTAGTCAATCAGTAATTGGTTTGCTTTTTCCTGCTCTTCCATCATCCCCATATGCCCGGAGTTCCGCAGCACATGAATATACGACAAGGAAGCTAGATGCGCTTGCGCCAATCCATCCTTCAGCGGCACCGCATTATCCCATGTACCTAAAACCAGTAGCACTGGTTGGGTAGCGGCACGTAAAATTGCTGTTCGGTCCGGTCGCTGCATCATAGATTCATAATACGAGATTAATGCTGCATCGGTAAAATAATCCAGGCTTGCTATCTGTTCTTCCACTAGCTGAGGTCTTTGTTCTTTGGTAGTTGCGGCAAACAAATTCGGCGTTGTTGTTTTTAAAAAAGCAAAAGCACCATTATTCCGGATAAAGTCAATGCCCTTTCTCCTGGTTGCTTTCTTTTCTTCCGTATCTGCATAGGCCGTGGAATGAAACAAACCAAAGCCACGCAATAGGTCTCCATACTTTTCTGCAAAGGCTAGGGTTACATACCCACCCATACTATGACCAATCATCACACAGCTAGTAACGTTTTCTGCCTGCAAAATAGTATAGACGCTTTCAGCCAATCCTTCCATGCTCATGTCGTCTTGCAGTTCCGATGCACCACTTCCGGGCAGATTGGGCAGAATAAGTCTGAATTGGTTCAATGCTTCTATTTGATTGCGCCATACGGAATTGTCTTCACCAAAACCATGGATCAATACCACTACATCTCCCTCACCCGTAATTTTATACGACAGCTTTTTAGTATTTAACGAAATCGTTTTTTGTTCCATCATCATTATTTTTTGGCTAAGGAATAACTGCGGTAAGCCAGCATAGCTACGACGGGCAACAAGGCTTCATTCATCTGTTGCGGTAAAAAGAACCACGCTGCCAGCAATAAAAGTGTTATCCAAAATACAATCGCAAAATAGTTGCGCACCCAACTCTTCTCACTGCCAATAAAAAAAGCTGCAACCAAATTGGTAGGCAATGCCCATGCTAAATTGTAATTAGTACTACACACTGTATGGTCGGTTCCGAACCACATGAATAGCATACTAATTCCTGCAATGCCCAATAAAAAGAAAAACAGGAAATCAAATACACGCAGAAAACCGTTTGACCAACGCCATTGGAAAGTAGCTGCCGCAACTACAAGCAACAACAAAAGCGCAAATAATACAGCGGGTTGAAAAATGGAAACTTTGTTCAATGGCGAAGGTATTTGCAAGATGGTTTGCTTTTGCGCTACCAATGGTTGTCTCCCCTTATGAGCACTATCTAAACCTTTCAGTAAATAATGCGGCAAAAACATGGCTTGTTCATTCGTCACTTGTTTATCAATCTTAGCGCCTAACAACATATCTATTCCCAACTTGCTCCAGTATTGATGTCCTGCATCTAAAGATTGATGAATTAAGTCACGAAACGTAAGCTTGTGCTGCGGTAAAATATTTTGATACACTACCGGTGCTGCCGTGTTCTGTGCAATAATGTCTTTTGCCCTGGTAGTGCAATTGTCAAACAAGAAATCGTAACGGTAGTAACGGTTTTGTGGTTGTGCGTTGGTCTGCAGTGCAGTAAGTAATTTTTGCTTTTCAGCACAATCCAGATTCAATACCTGCTCTTGCACACTTCGGCTTTCCATTCGGTACTCGTATAAAAAATCAGAAAAGTTTTCAACGGATAAAAAATAAAGCAGCTTGCCTCTGATAAACTTGGTATAAAAATCGGGACCAAATTCAAAGGTTCCATAATTGTAAACATAATCAATGCCACTGGCAGTATCAGACACACGTACTGCTGTGTGACCAAATGTGGAATACAATTCGTCACCTGCTGCACAGGTCAGTAAACTTATACGAAGGGTACAGGCATTCTGCGCAAGCGAAGGCTTAGAAAGGCAAAAAAGTAAAAAGAAAAAAGAAAGTAAAAGCAGTAGCTTTTTCAATAGTTGATTTTTGTTGGAGCAAGATAATTAAAACAGCTACAGGTTAGTAGCAACAAATGTTAAAGCATTTGTTTTGTAATTTTCGGGCAATGGATGATCAGGAACAAATCAAACGCTTGCAGGAAGAACTGGTGCTGTTGCATAACCAGGTGAAAACGCAGCAACAAAAAATACAGGAGTTGTATCATCAAACAATAGCCCTTTCCGGCAAACCAGTTGGTGGCAAGGCATTCAGGCAGCTGCGAGCTTTTTCCCTGGAGAATTTCATTGGTTTTCGCCTGATTCATTTGATAGGGATTGTTGTATTGGTGATTGGTCTGTCAATCGGTGTTAAATATGCTATTGACAAAAACTTTATTTCGGAAGTGATGCGTATTGCACTGGCTTATGCTGCCGGCGGTGTTTTGTATTTTTTGTCTTATCGCTTAAAGAAAAAATATTCACTATTTAGCTCCATCCTTTTTAAGCGGTGCAATGGCGTCGGTTTATTTTACTACCTACGCGGCTTTTGTTTATTACAACATGATGCCGGGGACTGTGGCCTTTATCATTACGATTGCCCAGACAGTCTTTACGGCTTACCAGGCTATTGTTTATGATCGAAAAGAAATTGCCTTGCTGGGTTTGGTAGGAGCATATGGTATCCCCTTTTTAATTAGCAGGAACAATGACCGGTCTGACCTGTTTTTTTCTATACATACTCGTCATCAACCTGGGTGTCGTTTTTCTAAGCATCAGGTAAGGGTGGAAGATTGCTGGTAGGGTAGCCAGCCATCATTAGCTGGAGCTTGTTTATTGGTTGGGCGTCTACCAGATTTCAAACATGTTTTCAGGGGATAGGCTTTGTGTTTATGTCACTTTTCTCTCTGGTGTTTTTATACAATGCCATCGCTCCTAAATTTTTGCGACAGGAGCATTTAACCATTAACGATACCTATTATCTTATTTTAAACAACCTTCCACTTTACCTGGCTTCTTTTTTTTAGCTATAAATTCATTGATATTGATGTTGCTTTTATTACCCTGCTTACTTGTTTGTTTATTGTGGCGCAAGCCTTGGCTGTTTTTTATTTATGGAAAGAAGAAGTTTATGCTAAGCGTATGTTAGCCAGTCTTGCCTTTATTCTTTTTGTTTTATTCATTATGTTGCAATGGTCAGGTGTTACCGTTACCTTGCTTTGGTTATTAACAGCTATGATCATCTTCGCATTTGGTGTAATGCAAAAATCGGTAGCTACCCACATGGCTGCTATTGTATTAATGGGTATCACACTGCTCAAATTAGTGCTGCTTGATAGTTTAACCTTTAGCTCCATTCAAAAAGTAATAGCCTATATCAGCTTAGGTGTATTGCTATTGGTGGTTTCCTTCTTTTACCAAAAGTTCAAGGAAAAGTTATTCAACGATCAATAGGTCAGGTAGCAAACCTTATACTATACTTAAACTGAAGTTATACTGAACTTATATTATAGCTCACCCCAGTTTTACCCCACTATGCCAAAAGGATGAAAGCAGTATCGTAGCAGGGAGACTAGACACCACTTAAATACTGCTTATAGCTTAGGCAACCATTGTTGGTGCTGTGCCCTCCGCTTTTCGGGAGTTAATTCACCTCATTGTTCTGCCAATGGAGAAGGGGAATAGAGTGTAATGGTTTTCATTGCTCTTTCGTTATTCTTCTCATCAAGGTAAAGGAACCGGCGTATTCTTGGACCGCTCTTTTGCACGATCTTCATTTGCTGCATGCGTTTGTTCTCTTTCAATACTCTTAACGGTAACGTTTTTGCATTCACCTTACCCGAGCTGCTGGTAAAGTAAAGGGTGTCGATTCCTGGTTCTTTGTCTAGTGTTATGATGATGTATTAATTGAGTTCGATGTGTTCTAACGCTGTATCCATGGCACTTCTCTTGGTTTCGCAGGCATAAATCGCATCGGATAAAGCAAGATCTAGATCATCCATCAACTGCATAAGTTCCTCAACTGCTTCTTCAGTTCTGGTGAAAGCCAATGTTCGTTGGTATATTACCGAAAGATCCTTCCAGAAATTATTATCCATACTACCGTAGAAAAAGTCTACATCGGTTTGACGTATTCATCCAAACTCTTCTTTGATCAACACACTTGGAAATGTTCCAAGCAACCGGGCCTTAGCTCCTTTTGGTGTGTACTATCCTTTCTTAATATAGCGATGCTCAACCCGCATGAACAGTATAATGCAAGCAGCATACCGCCACTTGTTATCCCGGTCCTTGAAACTCATCACTCCAAGCATCAGCAAAGCGTCGTACCTTTCTACTAAATACATCATCATGAAGATTGCATTTCACGGCGCAGCACGTACGGTTACTGGTTCTAAACATTTGCTGACACTACAGAATGGAAAAAAGATCTTACTCGATTGTGGGATGTTTCAAGGCATGGGCAAAGACACAGACGCTATGAACCGGGACTTTGGCTTTGATGCAGCCAGTATAGATGTAGTTATTCTTTCGCATGCACACATCGACCATTCGGGGCTAATTCCAAAACTTTCTAAGGAAGGTTTTAAGGGAAAGATATTTTGCACTAATGCTACCAGGGAATTAAGCGCATTATTGCTGGAAGATTCTGCAGAGATACAGGAAAGCGATGTGAAGTATCACAACAAAAGAAGCAAGGCGCAAGGCAAGCCATTGATTCAACCGCTCTATACAAAAGAAGATGCAGCAAGGTGCCTGAATCAATTTGTAGAACAGAAATATGGCGAATGGTTCCCGGTGATTGAGAGTATAGAAGCTATGTTTACCGATGCTGGTCATATACTGGGTAGTGCTTGCGTACATGTGCGGGTTACAGAAGGAGGTAAGACACGGCAACTATCTTTTAGTGGTGATGTTGGTCGGTACAAGGATGTAATCCTTAGCCCCCCCCACATCTTTCCGCAAGCAGATTTCATCATTATGGAATCTACCTATGGCAATAGCCTTCACGAAGATGTAACCACTTCTGTTGACATGCTTTTATCCTGGATCGAACGTACCTGTATTCAGAAAAAGGGTAAGCTCATCATCCCGGCATTTTCTTTAGGAAGAACACAGGAGATTCTTTATGCTTTCAATCAATTAGAATTAGAAAATCGGTTGCCAAAACTGGATTATTTTCTTGATAGTCCTTTAAGTATTGATGTAACAAGGGTATTAAAAAAGTATCCTTCCTATTTCAATAAGACGATCCAAAAAGTAATGGAAACGGATAATGATCCTTTTCAGTTTACCGGATTGCATTTCATCCAATCAGTAGAAGAGTCAAAGCAATTAAATTACCGAAATGAACCATGCGTAATCATTTCTGCCAGCGGCATGGCCGAAGCCGGTAGAGTAAAACATCACATCAGCAACAACATCGAGAACTCTCGCAATGCCATACTCATGACCGGCTATTGTGAACCACATTCTTTAGGCGGTCGTTTACTACAAGGTGCAAAGGAAGTGGGCATCTTTGGTGTACAACACGAAGTGAATGCAGAAATTGGCCAGATCAAGAGCATGAGTGCTCACGGCGACTATGAAGACCTGTCACAGTGGTTAGCTTGTCAGGACGTAAAAGCCGTCCAGAAGCTCTTTCTCGTTCACGGCGAATACGATGTGCAAATTGCTTTTAAAAACCGCCTGCTGAAAAAAGGTTTTTGTGATATAGAAATCCCCGAAAGGCATTATGAAGTTCACCTTGGTTAAACCATTAACATAATTTAACGGAAACCTTGTCTGTATCGGGTTGTAACTGCTTATTACAACGAAATTTTCACAAGTCCGGAGCACTAATAGCACTCTTTTTGCGTACTTATAGAAAACAAAGGAGATTGAACTATGAAAAGCCTGAAATGGTTGCCTGTACTAGCTTTCGCAGGCATTTTACTCACTGGTTGTGCCAGCCTGGCATACGTGGAAAAAGATAGCTCTGTTAACTTGGCTAACTATAAAACCTACGCCTGGGTAGAAACCAAAGAAGAGATGAAAGCCGATTCTGCAAAGACAAGACCTTCACAGCTTACACTTCAAAACATACACAATGCTGTAAATGCAGAATTATCTAAAGTTGGTTGGAGAGAAGTGAGAAACAATCCGGATGTACTATTAAGTTCAGATGTTTTGGTTGAAAAAAGCACAAGAGAACAGAACGATCCTGTTTACTCGCAGCCATACACTCGTTACTTCTTCAATCCGTACACGCGCCGTTACATTCCCATCTATTATCCTTCTGAGTTCTTAGGATATGATCGGAACGAGTATTCTGTGCGAGAAGCTACTGTAACAATATCAATGCTGGATGCAAAGACAGATAAAATGATTTGGCAAGGTTGGACAACAGACGAAGTGAACAGCAAGAATTTAACAAGCAAGGAAATTCAAAGCACCATTAAAAGCATCTTCCGCAAGTTTGATGTAGCTAAAAAATAAGTGTACTTTTTGCTTACTATAACAGAGCCTTCCTTTTGGAGGGCTCTCTTTTTATAAAAATAGTTGAAGCGTTTTTTGGAATGAACTAGTGAGCAGCCTATCTTTGCCGTCCCAAAAACGAATGCCGCGTTCGTCTAAGGGCTAGGACACCACCCTTTCACGGTGGTGATACGGGTTCGAATCCCGTACGCGGTACGAAGGCCCCACACAATGTGGGGCTTTTTTCTTTAAAATATTTTTATTTCTGTCGGCAGCGAACTGATTTATCAATAAGGTCGCCATTTTGATCTCTGAACTTGCTGTTGGCCCATTGTTCTTTCAGATAGCAACCCATATCTGTGTAATACCCAACGGCCGGAGCTCCTAGGTCACACTCATAACAGTATCTGGTTAAATCTACTTTTTCGCATGAATTAAAGCAGCACAATATCAGTAGAAGCAGCAAATACCTCATCCGGGTTCTTTAGTTTCTAAGTTAAAAAAACTGCAAACAAGTTGTCACTTTTTTAGCTTGCTATTTTTACTCCGTAAAGATTTGATATGTTTTGTATTTGCTTT
>PSMG01000035.1:25617-25900 GCA_040290035.1 Chitinophagaceae bacterium | reverse complement strand
GAATACACCGGGGAATTTCCCCAAAGGGCTTATTTCTGGTTACAGAAATTCATAGGAATTAGGCTTTATAGGCGTGCTGTTTATTCTCTTTACCCCACGTGTAAATAAAAGAGACAAAGTTTATTCGTCTTTGCTTGGAATGGCTATCGGTATGTTGATCAATTTTTACCTGCTAAAGCTTTTTGGCTCAGTCCCGCGCCGTTAAATCTTGTTCTATTGCATTGGCTATGGTGAGCATTAATTCGTCACGATCCGATTCAGGATGTTCTAGTTCTTCTTGCCA
>PSMG01000035.1:0-25545 GCA_040290035.1 Chitinophagaceae bacterium | reverse complement strand
TGGATAGTTCTTCTTCCCGCTCTACCAGTGTGACCAGTGCGGATTACGCTTTGTCATGATATCGAAAATCGATAGTAAAATCCTGCTCATCTGTACGGCATAGGGTTTTTGTGGACAGCACCTCTTCTTGTTAAGCGAACTATAACGCCGTTCTTTTGATCACTTCAAGTTATACATTTCTGTTTTTTTGTTACAAGTTCAGTTATGCACACATCAGCTTAAGCTGATCAAATAATTATGCCAATGCTTTTGTGTATAAAAAGAAAACCGGCCTGTTAGCCGGTTTAAAATTTATTGCGCAGGAGCATTTTTTAGCTTATTTGCCATGATATAATGCTTGTGGCCTTTCTTATCTATCCAATAGTATTTGTCGTGCTTGTCAATATAAATCACTTCGCCTCTCGGACCCACTTTATCCTTATACTTTTGGTCGGTAATATGTGCCTTTCCTTTGGAGGCCAATTCGGCTGTTTTGTGCGCTACTTTTTTAGCACCTTTCTTTACGGCATGTGCACCTGTTTTAACGCCTTCTTTTATATCCTGTCCCACGGTTTGTGCATGAGACGCCATGGTCATGCCGCATAGGATGATGCCTGCAAATAAAATCTTTTTCATGTTGAATATTTGTTTAGTTAGTGAATACAATAGTTATAAAAAAACAATGCCATCAAAATATTTTCTTTTGTCACTAAGCTTTTTGCACCTTTGCCTTCATGAAATTCAGAAACTTTAAAATGGTGGATTACGTGGTGTATGGTCGTGGGTCGTTCAACCAGTTAGACGAGATCATAGCGCCGCATCGTGCAGATGGAAAGCCAATGGTTTTTTTGGTAGATCATTTCTTTGAAGGCAAGCCGTTAGTAAACCGGGTGCCGCTTAGGGATAATGATAAGATCATTTTTGCTGACGTCACCTACGAACCCAAAACCAAGCAGGTAGATGCATTAGCTAACCAGTTAAAGGATGAATTTGGAAGCGTAAGCGGTGTCATTGGTATTGGCGGGGGTAGTACGATGGATCTTGCGAAAGCTGTTTCGCTAATGATCAATAATCCCGGTTCTTCTGCAGATTATCAAGGTTGGGATTTGGTGAAGTTTCCCGGTGTATACAAGGCGGGCATTCCTACGCTAAGCGGAACGGGTGCAGAAGTGAGTCGCACAACAGTGCTTACGGGGCCTACCCGCAAGCTTGGTATGAACTCCGATTTCACACCATTTAATCAAATTGTTTTAGATCCCGAACTTACAGCTAATGCTCCCGTGAATCAGCGTTTTTATACAGGCATGGATTGTTATATCCATTGCATTGAAAGTTTAACTGGTACCTACTTAAATGAGTTCAGTAAGTCCTATGGCGAAAAGGCTTTAGAATTATGCCGTTATATCTTCTTAGAAAAAGAACAATGGGATGAGGAGTGTGATGATAAATTGATGATGGCTTCCTATGCCGGCGGAATGAGCATCGCTTATTCGCAAGTAGGTGTGGCACATGCCGTGAGCTATGGCTTAAGTTATCTATTAGGAACCAAGCATGGCATTGGCAACTGCATTGTGATGAATCATATTGAAGAATACTACCCTGAAGGAGTGGCTGAATTTAAGCGCATGGTTGAAAAGAATGGCATTGATATTCCGCAGGGAATCTGTAAAGGATTGACCGATGAACAGTTTGACACCATGATTAATGTATCATTGGGTATGAAGCCCCTTTGGGAAAATGCATTGGGAGTAGACTGGGAAAAGATCATGACGAGGGAAAAACTTCGGGCTTTGTACGAAAAATTATAAAAAAAAGCAGTGAGTTGTTCACTGCTTTTTTTCTGCACCAAATTCTTGGTACATTCATTGGTCAATCATTAACGCAATGCTGAAGCCGCAAAATTATATTCGTTCATTAGTGCCTTCTTACCTGTTTGGTACACAGCGAACCAAAGACATTTTGATTGTAAATCCAACGATTTCAACAACAAGGCAAGATGCAGACACGATTTCCGTGTTCGTTTACAATTACGATGCTAATTTTTTAGAAGAAAGGCAATACAACACTGTTGAAGAAACGTTCAACTGCAAACACAATGGTCACATCAGTTGGATCAATATTGATGGTATTCGTAAGGCGGATGTTGAGGCAGTCAGCAATCACTTTGGTATTCATCCGCTTCTTACCGAAGATATTTTAAGCATGCATCAGCGGCCAAAGGGGGATGATCTGGACGGTGTTATTTTTTGCTTGTTGTACATGCTTTATTACAACGACCATACTCATTCGTTGGAGACAGAACAAATTAGCATTGTATTAGGAAAAGACTTTGTCATCTCTTTCCAGGATGACCCGACCAGGGATGTGTTTAACCCGATAAGAGAAAAACTAAAGCTTGCTACCAGCAAGATTCGACAGCATGGCGCCGATTATCTTTTTTATTCCATGCTTGATATCATTGTTGATAACTACTTCATTGTAATGGAAAAAATAGGTGAGCAAATTGAAACGGTTGAAGACGAAATTCTGCGCAATGAAAAACAGACTTCTTTGGCTCGCATTAATCTATTGCGCAAAGAATTAATTGTACTGAAAAGAAACGTAGTTCCTGTTCGTGATCTTGTTAGTTTTTTGTATCGGTTAGATAGCGATTTGATGGAGGCGCAGACAAATAAATATTTTAAGGATGTGCAAGACCACATTACCCAAGCATACGAATTGAGCGAGAATTACCGGGATGTAATTATGAGCATGCAGGATCTTTATATCAACAATGTAAACCTACGCATGAATGAAGTGATGAAGGTAATTGCGATTGTTACTTGTTTGCTGGCACCGGCAACAGTAATTGGTGGCATTTTTGGAATGAACTTCGATCAAAATGTAAATTTCTTTCACAAGTCGTGGGGGTTTTACACAGCAGTAGCGCTGATGCTACTCATTCCTATTTGGATGTTGAATGTATTTAAGAAGCGTGGTTGGTTTTAATTACTTCTTTTTATAAATAGGCACAGTGCTGCAAGGCTCGCCATACATAATGCTTTTGACTACTGGACGAAGCTGTTTTGTGATTTCAGTGTAGGCATAATTATCAATAAATGTTTCGCCGCAACCTTTCACTACAACACGTTGGTCATTATATTCTTCTTTATTGATCGCAGAAAGATTTTTTAATACTAAGTATTTATAAAACTCTTCTTTCGTGCCTAAATAAATATCTTTCGCAACAGGCTCCAAATAACTTGCTACCAGCATAAAAGCCCATACCGGAATAATGGCGTCTACGCTACACGTAATGGTTACGTATTGTTCTTTATACTGTTCCCAGTCAATACCCTTTAACGCTTCTCTGAAATCTTTTTCTTTCAAGATTAAACCCATAAACAAATGATCCTTCAGATCAAAAATTTGGATCTCTGTTTTGGGTAAATAAGCCTTAAGGTCTAAAGTGATCAACCCACTGTTCGTCACCTTATTAACTAATACATCACTCATAATACAAAGTTAGTTAGAATGAAGGGCAAGAAAAAAGCCCCACTGGTGCGGGGCTTACGATTTTAGAAGAATTTTGCTCTGTTGTCGACTATATCAGCTTTTTTCTTAAGTGCTTCAACAGGCGAATTATATTGTGCCATTTGGCGGGCTCTTGCTTCTAACGATTTGCGAACATCGTCAGGATTAGCCATATCAACCGGTGCAGTGCCTACGCCATTTACACGAACTACATATACACCGCTTGTACCCGCAATTGCTTCTTTTACTACTTTGCCATTGTTAGCCGGGTTGAAAGAAGCACCAATTACCTTGCTTTCAAAAGCAATCTTACGGTCGTTATTGAAACGAACACTGTCTACATTTTGAATAGAAGTACCTGTTTTAGCAGCAGCATCTTCCAATGTAGAAACCGTACCAATTTTTTGTTTGATCTGCTCAGCTTTTTTCTCGTTGCGCAATACTTGTTCAACAGCTGGCCTTGCTTTAGCTACGCTTTGCACACCCGGCTTATTGATCTCTGTCACTACAGCCACTACATAATTATCGCCAACTCGAATCGGCTTTTCAATTACATCACCCTTATCGGTATTGAAAATAGCTTTTACCAATTCACGGGAGTTACCCAAGCCAGGTACGCTAAAATCATTGGCACGTACATCCGGAACCGATAATTTGTTCATGCCTTTTCCTTTCAGATCATTATCGTAATTAGCATTGAACGATTTTATATCTCTGCTTTTACCTGCGAATAAATTAGCAGCGTTAGAAGCATTGTTATCAGTTTCGTTGCTGGCAACAATTGGTTTGGCCAGGTAAGCAATTTTATAGGCTGGGGTAGAACCTTTCTGTGAAAGGATCTCGATGTAGTGATAACCAAAGTCTGTTTTCACAATTCCTTTTTCACCTGTTTTGTGGCCGAAAATAAAATCGTTGAACTCAGGTACCATCTGGCCAGTAGTGATGTTTTCATACACACCGCCTTTTTGCTTGCTACCAGGATCGTCAGAAAACTTTGCTACCAATGTATCGAATGACACACCTTTATTATTTAATCTCTGGATGCTGTCAATTAATTTTTTAGCGTCTTGTTCAGAACGAACCTGCATTGACTGGCCGGTCTGTGGATTTTGTTGCTGTGTAGCCACTAAAATGTGACGCACTTTAACCGTGTCTGGCCATTGCTTTACATCCACAATTTTAGAGAGTGCCATTACAGCAGAATTATTTTGTGAGTTGGCATCTACATAAGGACCATATACTTTGCCAACACCTGCAGACAGGATAGAATCTTTATTAGTCTGCTGCATTTTAGTTTTGCTTACATAACTATTAAAATAAGGGAAGGTGCTTCCGTTCGTTCTTAAGAAACGTTCATTATCTGTAGTGGTTGCAAATGAATCTTTCAGGTTTAATAAGCTGTTGCGGACAGCAGCCGTATCAGCAGCAGAAGGCGAAGCCGAAAAAGTTACATATTCAAAGCTCCTGGTTTCTTCTTTTTGCTCAAAGTCTTTCTTATGCTTATTGATATAATCCTGAATTTCTGCATCAGTAACTTTTACCGCACTATCAGGAATAGAAGTATAAGGAACGGTTACAAAAGAAATATTTGCTATTAACGCATTATCTGCAATTTGCTTATCTGCATACCATTTTGGATAGTACACGCTGTTGCTCAGTAAGCTGGTGTATTTCTGCATCAGGCGTTGTGATTCCAAACCTTGCATGAAAGAAAGTAACTGGGCTTTCTTTTCCGGATCCTTCATCATCTGGTCCAAACTTTTTTTCGCCTCACTTGCGTTAAACATACCAGTCTTTGGATCAGTGAATGCCTGCTTGATATCTTTAGGCGCATCAGCACCATATAATATATCACCCATTTCTTTTTTACTTACACTCAATCCCAGTTCATTGTATTGATCACCCATTACTGATTCGGTGATTTCCTGGTTCCAAACGCTTTCCTGAATTTGCTGACGCGTTTGGTCGTTCATTGGGTAGCCTTGTGCCTGGTACTGATCTTCCTGTGCTTTTACTTTAAGTGAGTAGTCGCGATAATCAATTTTCTTACCGTTGATCTTACCAATGACAGTGTCATTGCCGCCAAACATCTTGGCTCGACCTGCGAAAGCATCCATAAGGATAAAACCTAACAAAGACACGGCGATAGCGATTACCGCCCAGCGGGCATATTTATCCCTGATTGATTGTGTAATTGACATGAGGTGGAATCTTAATTTTAAAGGAAGGCAAAAATAGGAGAATTAAGGTTATAAACAAATTGTGGAAAACGGCTGAAAGCCGCAGAAATTCGGGCTTTCCGCTTATTGAAAACAGCTTTTTTAACAAGAAATTTTGCAGCCGTGGGATAAAAATTGTTGCCTCTTTCAAGGTTAATTAGTGGCTTTTACACCTTATGTGAATGAAGCTGCTTTTGTGTGGATAAAACTTGGTGGAACAGTGAGTGGAACGTGGAGCAATTCGGAATAAAAAACAAAACACCCACCCGGTTGCCAATCGGTGTTAGCTATTGACGGTTTATTCCACTACTACTAACAGAAAAATTTTGTGTTTTTAGAAAAAACTTTTTCGCACTTGCTCTATTAACATCATTGTTGAAAAACACTATAACTCCACGCCCTGCAATATCTTTGATGTGTAAAAGAAGAGTATTGTTTGTGAATAACTGCATATTTATTGCAGTCTCGTTTTAGGGATGAAAATTTTATCCACTAATGCACACTCCTAATAGTAATAGGCTCTTTTAAAAAATAATAACTATTATATATTATTATATGGAAGAAGAAATGTTGATAGCAGCAAAAAATGATGTTCAGGATAAAGGCTTTTTAGATGTGGACATTGATCCCACAATGGACCTGTTTGCAGAAATAGAACGGTTGAAAAAAGAAAAGAACGCAGTAATACTGGCGCACCTCTACCAGGAACCCGATATTCAGGATATTGCCGATTACATAGGTGATAGTTTAGGATTAGCCCAGCAGGCTGCAAAGACCAGTGCAGACATGATTGTTTTTGCGGGAGTGCATTTCATGGCAGAAACGGCTAAGATCATCAACCCAACCAAGAAGGTGGTGATACCCGATTTAAAAGCAGGATGTTCGCTGAGCGAGAGTTGTCCGCCGCCTTTGTTCCGGAAGTTCAAAGAGCAACATCCTGAACATATTGTGATCTCGTACATCAACTGCAGTGCTGGTATCAAGGCGTTGAGTGATATTATTTGCACTTCGTCTAACGCAAAGGCAATTGTAGATAGTTTGCCAAAAGATCAGAAGATCATTTTTGCACCGGACAAAAACCTGGGTGCGTGGATCAACAAGGTTACAGGACGCAATATGCTGCTCTGGAATGGAGCTTGTATGGTGCATGAGATATTCAGCCTCGAAAAGATCACAAGGCTCAAGGTGCGGCATCCAAACGCCAAATTGATAGCACATCCTGAATGTGAGGATTCTATTTTACGCATTGCTGATTTTGTTGGTTCTACTACGCAACTGTTGGCATACACCAAAAACACAGAAAACAACGAGTTCATTGTTGCAACAGAAGCAGGCATCTTGCACCAGATGGCTAAGCAATCGCCAAATAAAACATTCATTCCTGCACCACCCGATAACAGTTGCGCTTGCAACGATTGTCCACATATGAAGCGCAATACTTTGGAGAAAGTGTATCTATGCATGGAGTATGAACAACCAGAGATCATCATGGATGAAGAATTAAGAGTTCAGGCAAAGAAAAGTTTAGACCGTATGTTGGAAATAAGTGCACAACTGGGTTTATAAGCCTTAGTTATCCACTTATTTGTCTTGGTAGGCAACTCCGTTTATTTTCGGGATGCAATGAAGCATACCGTTTTACTTTTCGTACGCAAGCAGAACGAACTAATCATTTGGTTAGCGGCTTTGGTGCTGTTGTTTAACATGCAAACTACCTCAGCTCATTTTTCGTTTTGTGTATTCAGTATATTGGGATTTCAACATTGCCCTGGTTGCGGTATTGGACATGCTATACACTATGCGCTGCATGTTGATTTTGTAAGTTCCTGGAAAGCGCATCCTTTTGGAATACCAGCAACTTTGATTATTGTTTATCGGATTTATCAACTGCTTTTAAAAACATACAAAAACAACAAACATGGACGATCAACTATTTACTTTCCTGCGTGATTTGCAGCCCGAAGAAATGGCCACCATCAAACACGTAATCAAAGACATGACCGAAGCGCAGAAGAAACAATTTATTGGCTTTTACAGCAGCCGCAGAAGAGAACAGAAGATGATGTTAATCATTACCATCATTGGTTTCTTTGGGGTAGCCGGCATTCAACGCTTTTTACTGGGACAAATCGGAATGGGCATTCTATACTTTTTCACAGGTGGTCTTTGTGTTATTGGAACCATTGTGGATTTGATCAACATTCGCGAGATGACCAATGATTACAACCAACAACAAGCTATTGAAGTAGCAGGCATGGTAAGAATGATGGGAAGCTAAAGTGTTTTTAGAAGGCCCTTCACTTTTTCTTCAATCAAATCTCTTACGTTTCTGAAATCCGATTCAGTCATGTGCTTAGGATCGGGTATTTTCCAGTCGACAAATTGTTTGGCGGGCATCCAGGGGCAAGCATCACCACAGCCCATAGTAACAACAGCCTCAAAAGGTGCGTAGGCTTCTACTTCTTTTAATGATTTGGAAGCATGGGTGGATAGATCTTAACCCAATTCTTTCATAGCAGCAATTGCTTTTGGGTTGATAACACCAGAAGGTGCAGAACCAGCGCTGTAAGCTTTAATATTTTCGCCACCATGAATAATAGCAAATGACTGGCTCATTTGACTGCAATTGCTATTTTCAACACAAATAAAAAGTAGTTTCTTTTTCATGTTTCTAAATAATGTTGAACAAAAACAGAAGACAGCATTCCGCCAATTGGCGCTATAATATAAAACCACAAAAAATTAAAATGACCAGACACTAAAGCTGGTGCTATAGAACGTGCAGGATTCATGGATGCGCCACAAATGGGACCAGCAAACAATGCTTCTAATAGCACAACAGACCCAATAGCAATGCCTGCAAACAAACCTTTCTCTTTAGATCCTCTTGCTACACGTAAAATGGTAAGCATAAGAAAAAAAGAAAGCAGGAATTCTAAAACAAACGATTGTACAGAACTGCCGGATGGGATGGTTGCTCCAAGGTTTGTTGAAGCTGGAAACAATAATTTTAAAACGATACTCGCTGCTATGCCTCCCAGTAGCTGGCTGATAATATAAGGCGGCACTTCTTTAAAAGGAAAAGTTTTGTGCACCGCAAAAGCTATGGTTACGGCGGGATTGATATGTGCACCTGAGAGATCACCAAAGGTGTAGATCATAGCCATTACAATCAATCCAAACGTAATAGCAACACCTACATGCGTAACCGCACCTCCGCTTATGTCGTTGATCACAATAGCACCGGTACCACAAAAAACTAATGTAAAAGTGCCAGTGAATTCTGCTACATATTTTTTCATAAGCAATAAAAAGAGGAGCCGAAGCTACCCGTATTTTAACAACAGCCCCAATCGGTAATGGTGCAGCAACCTTCGTTGCCATTGCAACAAGTAGGGTCGTTTTGAAATTGACTGTTCATAGGTTCGATATTTAATGGTGAAAAAAATACTTAACAACAAGCCTTTTCTTTTTTAATTTTTAATGTGTTGAAAAGGCTGTTCATATAGTTATTGAATCGTTCAAATGCTTTCCAGTTAATGCAGTAGCAGGAACGGGGTCCATCCAGTGTTCCATTAATAAGTCCTATATTCTTTAATTCTTTTAAATGTTGCGATACGGTTGATTGGGCTAAAGGCAATACTTCTACAATCTCCCCACAAATACATTCATTCTTTTGAGCTAATACTTTCAGTATGGCAATACGTGCAGGGTGTGCCAGCGCTTTGGCAAAATCAGCCAGTTCTTGTTCTTTCTTTCCAAACTCTTCTTTCTTGTGAAACGCCATTAGTTTATTTTATATCGCAAATATACGATAATGCTTTTCGTACAAACAAAAGCGGGATCAAAAATATTTTTCTTAAACCTTGGAAAGCTTTGCAGCAGCAGCCTGCAATGTTTCTTCTTTTTTAGAAAAACAAAAACGCAACACCTGGTGATCAATTGGTGTGCGATAGAAGGAAGAAACCGGAATGGTGGTTACACCCGTTTCTTTTGTCAATCTAATAGCAAAATCTTTCTCACCTTCATCGCTGATAGAAGCATACGAATAGATTTGAAAATAACTGCCGTGACTTGGTAGCGGCGTAAAGCGTGTGCCTTTCATTTGTTCCAAAAAATAATCACGCCTGCGCTGCATATCATCTTTTAAATGCAGGTATTGATCTTTATTTTTTAAGAAGTTTGCCAGCGCTACCTGCTTTGGTGTATCGCAGGTAAAGCAATTGAATTGATGGATTTTTCTAAACTCGCTCATTAAATAATCGGGTGCAATGGCATAACCTAGTTTCCAGCCTGTACAGTTATACACCTTACCAAAAGAAAAGCACACAAAACTTCTTTCTAAAAGCTCTGGATATTTTAAAATGCTTTCGTGTTGCATGCCATCGAAAATCAGGTGCTCATACACTTCATCACTGATGATGACAATCCGGCTATCTGTGGCAATAGCATTCAGTTGGCGTATATCTTCTTTACTTAAAACAGCACCAGTAGGGTTTTGTGGCGAGTTGATTACAATAGCTCTCGTCTTTTCATTTACGGCAGCCTTCACTTGTTGCCAGTCAATTTTATACTCGGGAAATAGAAGTGGAATAGTTACTGCCTTAGCGCCAGTTAATTCAATCTGTGGAATATAGCAATCGTAAGCAGGCTCAAATACAATGGCTTCATCGCCTGGCTGTAGCACTGTAGCAAATGCAGTGAACAAGGCATAGGTGCCTCCCGGCGTTACCGTGATTTGTGTATCAGGATTACTATTCGTGTTATATAAAAAAGAAACTTTCTCGGCAATGCTTTCACGCAGGGGCATATATCCGTTCATATGCACATACTGGTTATGTCCGCTTTTCATGGCTTCATTCACTAGCGCTACCAATTCTTCATTCATACCAAAATCAGAAAAGCCCTGGCCAAGATTAATGGCTTTGTGTTGTGCGGCCAGCGAACTCATTATAGTGAAAATAGTGGTGCCTACATGGTGCAGCTTAGACTGTATCTGTACTTGCAATGTGTTCTGTTTTTGTAAGCGGTAAAATTAAGGAGATGTGTCCTGCGAACGGAATAAAATAGAAGTGTTATTCAATTTGCTTTCGCACTTTTGGGTAAGCTGTCAACAATAAGTTGGTAAGAATGATCGATCCATTCGCAAATTAGTTTAGTAGAAACAGAACCATCAATCAAAACCGTATTCCAATGCTTCTTATTCATGTGATACCCCGGAAGTATAGCAGGATATCGTTCTCTAAGTTCTGGTGCTAATTCAGGATCGCATTTTACATTAAACTTCAATGGATCATTGTATAAGCTTGCTAACAAAAAGATTTTACCTCCTACTTTATACACCAAAGTCTCAGGACCGAAAGGCTGCAACTCTTCCGCTCCTTTCTTTGATAAACAATAATTGCGAAGTGTTTCAATGTTCATGAGCGATGATAGCGGTTGCTTCTATTTCTATTAAATATTCAGGTGCCACCAACCCTTTTACTTCCAGCATGGCCGTGCAGGGTTTAATGTAGGAGAAAACCTCTCCGTGTGCACGTCCAAATTCATCAAACTTTGAAATGTCCGTTACAAACATCCGGGTTCGTACTACATCATTCATCGATACACCGGCTTGTTGCAATACCTGTTCTATTTTTTGAAGGATATATTTTGTTTGTCGATAAGCATCGCCTTCACCCATAACCTTGCCCCGCTCGTCCGAAGCAACAGTGCCACTCATTCAACAACATTACCCACACGTACAGCACGACTATAACCTACACGATCTTCCTATTGGGCACCGGAAGAGAAATTGGTTAGTTTGCCCATGATTTGTATTCAACATTTTCTTGAGGAATCAGCGGTTCGCAATGCATGCGCAGAAAAACATTTGCCAACGTCACCACATCTTTTTGACAATAGGTAACAATGCGCTGCAGGTTTTTTTCTTTCCAGTACACCATGTTTACCATGCTGCCATCAATATCATCTTTTGGTGAAGGTACACCTAACACCTGCGCTAATAATTTTAAGGAGGTATAATTTTTATAATCACCAAATTTCCAAAGCTCCAGCGTATCCAGGTGACGCACTTCCCATGGTTTTCTTCCGGCAATTTTTAACTCTTCCGGAATTTCCACACTGTTAATAATCATACGACGGCAGATGTAAGGATAATCAAACTCTTTCCCGTTGTGGGCACATAAAAATTTATCGCTGTCGCCCGACCACTTTTTCATCATCTCGGCAAAATCAAGCAATAGCTTACATTCATCTTCATGCGCAAATGATTTGATGACCATCTTGCGGTTGTCACCACTGCCATGTATGCAACCACACGAAATGCAAATGATCTTGCCAAATTCCGCATAAATACCCGCACGATCATAAATGCCTTCAGGCGTATCGGTTTCTTTATTGCGACTAATTAAGCCGGCTTTAATATCCCACAGCTCTTTCCAGCTATCCGATAGCTCCTCGTAGTTTTCTTTTTGTGAGACGGTTTCTATATCAAGGAAAAGAATGTTGTTGTAGTTCATAAGCTATGTTGAAGAAAATGGAAAGTGAAATTAGTACAAGCCCGGCGCTAAAGAAAGCTGTCTCCCAAATTTCTTTTCACTTCTGCTAAGTAATCTTTTATCTCCTGTTCCTTTTCTTTTTGACAAATGAGCAATGCATCCTTGGTATCGACGATGATATAGTCTTCCAACCCTTGCAAAATCACCAGCTTATCTTCCGGTACATGTACTACATTCTTATGTGCGTCTACCACCATCACTTTATTACCCGATACAGCATTTTCCCAATAGTCCTTTTCCATATTCTCCCAGGCGCTATTCCAGGTTCCGAGATCACTCCACCCAAACGAAGCCGGGATCACATACACGTTATCAGCCTTTTCCATAATGCCAAAATCAATAGAGAGGTTCGGACAAAGTGGATAGATTGCTTCAATAGCGGCCCTTTCCTTCGGCGTGTTTAATTTATCGGCATCGCTGGTAAACAGGTCGTAAACTTCCGGAAGGTATTTACCAAAGGCATCTACAATTCGTTTCAACTGCCATATGAAGATGCCGGCATTCCAAAGAAAATCTCCGCTTTCCAAAAAAGTTTGCGCTAATTCTTTATTCGGCTTTTCAGTAAAGGTTTTCACTTTATACACCAAAGGAGCTACTTCAAACTGTTCGTGTTGAATATAACCATAGCCTGTATTGGGATAAGTTGGTTTGATACCAAGTGTAACCAGCGCATTCAAATGATTTACAAAACCCAACCCGCTTTCACACACCCGTTGAAATTCATCTTCATCCAGGATTAAATGATCGGCGGGCGCCACGATCAATGAGGCTTCCGGGTCCTTTTCAATCAGCTTGAAAGAAATATAGCCAATGCATGGTGCCGTATTCTTTCGGAATGGCTCGCCAATGATGTTTTCCTCAGGCAGATTAGGCAATTGTTCTTTTACAAGATCTAAATATTCATTCGCAGTAACCACATAAATATGTTCAATCGGTACAAACTTCAGAAACCGATCCATCGTTTGTTGGATCAATGTTTTGCCGGTACTTAAAATATCCAGAAACTGTTTGGGATAATTTGTTCTGCTCACGGGCCAAAACCTGCTACCAATGCCACCGGCCATAATAGCCACGTACGTCTTATGCTGCTTCATGCTGTTTATTTGCTTCTAATTAATTCGTGCAATTCCTAATCATTCTTGTTGCTTCGTCGCTTGGTGTTACAATAATCCTTCTCGAACCAGGTCGTGCAGGTGGACGATCCCAAAATACCGTCCATTCTCTACCACCGCCAGCTGCATGATCTCATACTGCCGCATACAATCCAGGGCATCTACCGCCATAGCTGTAGGCAAAATGGTTTTCGGGTTCGCAGTCATCACCTCTTTTGCTAATACTTTTTTCAGGTCGACTTCCTTCTCCAAAAGGCGTCTTAAATCACCATCGGTTATAATGCCCACCAGTTGATCGCCTTCTATCACAGCCGTAATACCTAATCTTTTTTCCGATATCTCCATGATGGCCTCACGCAGGCTCTGGTCTGCAAACACCTGTGGCTTTTCGTTGTTGATATACAAATCAGATACCCGCAGGTACAGCTTCTTTCCCAAGGCGCCACCCGGATGAAAACGAGCAAACGCATCCGAGTCAAAACCTTTCAGCTCCATCAGGCATACCGCAATGGCATCACCCATAACCATTTGTGCCGTCGTGCTTGTGGTTGGTGCGAGATTGTTCGGGCAAGCCTCTTGATAGACGGTAGTATTTAAAATACAGTCTGCTTTTTTGGACAGGTAAGAGTTCAGATTACCTACCATGGCTACCAGCGTGTTGCCGGAGTTTTTGATCAGCGGCACCAGCACTTTTATTTCAGGACTCTCTCCGCTTTTGCTGATGATCACCACCACATCATTCTGCTGTACCATGCCTAGGTCTCCATGTATAGCATCGCCGGCGTGTAGGAAAATAGCAGGCGTTCCGGTGGAGTTCAGGGTAGCTACTATCTTTTGCGCTACAATAGCACTTTTGCCAATGCCACTCAGCACAATCCTTCCAGTACATTGATGAAAGAGCTGGATAGCCTTTTCAAACTCTTCGCCTAGTTGCTCACCCAGCTGTTGAATGGCGGCAGCTTCTAGGTTAATTGTTCGTAGTGCAGATGTAATTATCGTAGCCTCTTTTTTCAAGTGGACAAAATTAGCTGTTTTATTAGCAAAACTGGCTGACGATGATTTGGGTCATTTTAACCTTTTTCTTCAGCTTATCGGTTGATCTATCGCTAAATTCGCCTACCTTTTAAAAAGGATACAGCTGGTCCGGAACCCACCAATCCTTTCCACTACCAATGGACTGCCTTCCGCTCCAACGCTGTTAGTATAATCATTCGCTTCAGATGAGCGTTAAAATAGTTGAAGAATGGCCACAGTAAAGAAAAACCCTGCTAAAAAAGCAGCAACCAAAAAAACAGAAAAACTCACCGTAGACCTGCACGCTGCCTTGCAGGAACATTTCGGATTAGAAAACTTTCGGGGCAACCAGCAAAAAATTATTGAATCACTGTTAGGAGGAAAAGACACCTTTGTCATTATGCCTACCGGCGGCGGCAAAAGCTTATGCTACCAGCTTCCTGCTATTATACAACCCGGCGTGGCTATTGTTGTCAGCCCGTTGATCGCCTTAATGAAAAATCAGGTTGATCTTGTGCGCAGCTATAGCAGCAAAGACGACGTTGCCCACTTTTTAAATTCCACGCTTTCCAAAAAAGAAATAAAAGCTGTTCATGACGATTTGAAAGCGGGTCGCACGAAAATGCTGTATGTTGCCCCAGAAACATTGACTAAGCAGGATAATCTCGATTTCTTTGGGGATTTGCAGATTTCATTCTTTGCAGTAGACGAAGCACATTGTATTTCGGAATGGGGACACGATTTTCGTCCGGAATATCGTCGCTTGCGAGAGATGATGGATGTGATCAATCCTGATGTGCCGGTAATTGCATTAACAGCTACGGCTACACCAAAAGTGCAGAACGATATTGTAAAGAACCTTGGCTTGCGTGATGCAAACATCTTTATTTCTTCCTTCAACCGGCCCAATCTTTATTATGAGATCCAGCCAAAGATCAAGAAAGAAGAAACCATCAAAAACATTGTAAAATTCATTTTACAGAATAAAGGTAAAAGCGGCATCATCTATACGCTAAATAGGAAAACAACCGAAGAATTGGCTGATATGCTTACTGCCAATGGTGTAAAAGCAGTGGCCTATCATGCAGGTTTGGATTCAAAGCTTCGTGCCGAACGCCAGGACCTTTTCTTAAACGAAGACGTGCAGGTGATCGTAGCCACCATTGCCTTTGGTATGGGTATCGATAAACCAGACATTCGCTTTGTTATCCACTACAACATTCCCAAGTCTATTGAAAATTATTACCAGGAAACAGGCCGTGCGGGCCGTGATGGTTTGGAAGGGAAATGCATTCTTTATTATTCCCACAAAGACGTCTCCAAACTTGAACACTTAATGCGTGATAAGCCTTTAAGCGAACGGGAAGTAGGTGCTCAGTTGATCAACGAATCAGTGGCTTATGCGGAAAGCGGCGTTTGTCGCCGTAAGACTTTGATGAGCTACTTTGGTGAAGACTATGGTGATAAAAGCTGCGGTAACTGTGACAACTGTAAACATCCAAAAGAAAAGATACAGGCAAAAGACGAAGTAGTAAAAGCGTTGAAAGTGATCAGGGCTTTAGACGAACGCTTTGCTACCGATTATACGGTTAAGATCATCATGGGTGAACTGACCCCACAGATCAAAATGTTCCGCCACGAGGGCATTGCAGAATTTGGTATCGGTAAAGACAAGCCCGATCATTTCTGGAATTCGCTTATTCGTCAAATGTTGCTAGAAGGTTTATTGCAAAAAGATATTGAAGAATACGGGGTGTTGAAGATTACCAAAAAAGGCGAAGACTTCTTCAAAAAGGCGAAGTCCTTTGAGATTGTACTCAACAACCTTTTCGAAGAGGCAAATGAAGACGACGAAGAAGGAAGCAGCGAAGCAACCACAGGTGAAGCGGCAGATGAAAAGCTCTTTGAACTCCTAAAGGAATTGCGTCAGCGGGAAGCAAAGAAAAAGAACTTACCCCCTTTTGTTATCTTCCTCGAAACATCTTTGCAGGACATGGCTACTATGTACCCAACTACCACGACAGAACTCGAAAAATGCAGTGGTGTAAGTAAGGGCAAGGCCATTCGTTACGGCAAGCCATTTATTGATCTGATTGCGCAGTACGTGGAAGACAACAACATCGAAAAGCCGGATGATTTTGTAATGAAGAGCGTGGTGAACAAGAGCAGCAACAAAGTGCACATCATTCAACAGGTAGATAAAAAAATACCGCTGGAAAACATTGCCCGTGCTCGTGACCTGCGCTTGGATAATTTGCTGGAAGAAATGGAAACCATTGCTGCAAGCGGCACAAAGCTGAATCTGGATTACGCCATCGACCAAATGTTAGACGAATACGAGCAGGCAGAGATCTTGGACTATTTCAAAGGTTGCGAAACCTCTTCGCTTGATGTAGCCCTTCAGGAACTATCCGATGGTAACTACAATTGGGAACAGCTCAAGATCATGCGCATCAAATTCCTCAGCGTCTACGGCAATTAATGCCTGGTCACCCTGAACTCGTCGAAGGGCGACACACAATACCAATCCCACCCAACAGGTGGGATTTTCCATTCTTACCCGTCATTGCGAGGAGCCAATACACTGGCAACTAAAGAATGATTGCTATAACACAGCCTTTTGCTGTCATGCTGAACCTTTTGCTGAACTTGTTTCAGCATCTTTCTCTAAAGCTTTAAAAAAAGTTCACACCTTATCAACATTCGAATAGTTGAAAACCCTATTTTTGCAGCCCGCAAATGCGGAAGGATGGTGCGGTAGCTCAGTCGGTAGAGCAAAGGACTGAAAATCCTTGTGTCGGCGGTTCGATCCCGCCCCACACCACATCGAAGTAAAAGCCTAGTAACATAGTTATCAGGCTTTTTTCTTGCCTTTGCTTCTATGTGTCCTGTAGCGAACGAGGCACGAGTTCTGCTACAGGGCTATTCTTAAAACTTGCAGAAAACCATTTGGCGCCAGCCAGCTCTTTTGTAAATTCAGCAAATGAAAACGCTATTACCCAATGTGTTTACATCCTTTTCAGCGAAAAAGATTACCTACTCTACATTGGTTATACAGCCAACCTCCAACAAAGAATACAAACGCATGACAACGGCGGAAATAAAAGCATAGCATCGCGTCGGTCACTCCAGTTAGTTAGAACAGGTTACATTCATCTACCAATGCATAAAAGCATTGCTTATTCTCAATACCATCGGTAACCAACTTGTGGCACTGCTGTAAAAGGTCACTAATAACTCATTAAATAATTCTATCTTGTATTTGAAAAAGGAACCCCCTTTTGGCTTATAGCATCTCGCACTAAATACAAAACGGGCCTGCTTGCACTGATAGTTATCTTGTGTGGTTGCATAGGAAGCCTTGGCCCCATCGTGTTCCGAAGAGCTGTCTTGCGAAAACTATCAGAAAGACTCAGTGAATAAACTGCCTGTAGCTGATGCCGATAAGGTTGTCACTCTGCCTATAGATAGTACACTGCTGGATGGCACTCAATCTTATGACCCCGATGCAACGATCGCTACCCACCAATGGAAATATTTAGGCAATTCGAGCTTCTACTGTGTTGTCGATTCCACGACAGTACAAACCCCTGTTACCGACCTGTATGAGGGTATTTATACCTTCGAACTCACCGTTACCGATAATGGCGGCCTTACCGACAAAGACACGCTACAGCTAACAGTTAAGCCACAAGTGCGTATTACTCTTGGTGCTCAGGTAATACCCAAAGGATCTTTTTCAGAAGCTCGTTCCGAAATGGCTATAGCTAAAGCCGGTACTAAGATCATTTTTGAAGGAGGTTTGAAAGCCTTTGTATGCAATCCATATTACAGTATTCCTACAGATCGCGTCGATATTTATGATACAGTATCACATATATGAACAACCGCACAGTTGTCTACACCCCGCTGGGGCATTGCAGCAGTAGCATGCGGCAATAATATATTCTTTGCGGGTGGCGAAGATGGACAAACCACCACCTATAACAATGTAGATGTGTACGATGCAGCAGCTAATACCTGGTTGGTATTACACATCCCTGCTGCAAGAGCCTTTATGAGCGCAGAAACAATGGGCAACAAGGTCTTCTTGCAGGGGGTATGGCTATCCATTACCCGCTACAGCATCCAACGCCGTGTATATCTACGACTTGGGAACGGGCACATGGTCCAGCGTAATAACTTAAAAAAACTAGAAGATAAGTCCAAGTTAGGTTTAACTTTTATTAATCCTAATTTAAAAAATTTTCTTTAAGCAAAATCTTTTAATTACATTAAAATAAACAAATGTTATGGAAGATAATACTGTTACGTATTTATGGATTGCTATAATATCAGGCGCTCTTTTATTAAGTCCTCTTGCTCTTTGGCCTCTATATGTTGAGGATAAAATAAGAAAATATCAGGATGATCCTGAAAAATTAGAAAAGTGGACTAAAAGAAGTAATGATAAATGGCACAAGATTAACGAAGGTATTAACACGGTTTGGGCATGTTTTATGATGTGTATATTTTTCCCAATAGTTATTCCTTTTGTTATACTTGGGATGTTTGGGGAGTTGGTGGAGATGATTTCAAATTATAAGGAAAGGAAGAAAAGGAAAGTGAAAGAATAAGTTATGTTTTACATCATAGAAAAAGAAAATCAATTAATGAATTTACCTCACCAAGGTAGTTGTTATATTGATTTTATTCCCCTTAACGATAATTGAAGGTGTTAATATTCCTTCCAATGCTCAAGCTAAAGTAACAAATCGTTCTTCAATTTATCAGCAACAATACGCTCTTTGCTGATGGACGCATCGTTCAGTTCACTAAAAACGTACTGCCCGTAGCCCAACTCCAACAGGAATTAGCAGCTGCAAAAAAATCTATCAGGAAAAAACAATTGGTTCGCTCTTTAATTTCTCCCGTCAGTTGGCAAGCATCAAAGAGTTACTCGAATATCTGGTACAACATCGTACTTCCTTCAACGCCGAAGTCTTCCTTTGGTTTGAAGAACTAATCACTAAGCTTACCTTCTTACAAACTACCGCCGATAAGTTTGCCATTCAGCTAAGGCATCTCTTCTCACTTACACCTAAAGCAGAAGACAATACCGAATTGCAGGAACGCATTAAGACAGCCGCTGGATGGTTCGGTGCAGAGATAAAAACACTAACGGATATCATTGTTCAATCGCCTGCCGTAACAGACAGCGCTATGCACGCAAAAGAATACAACGAGCAGTTGAAAGAGGTTTTTGTCCTGCTGTCTCAACAAAGCTTTTTATTGGGCGGCTTCACGGGCAAGTTTGATGTGGAGGTCTACCACCGCCGTAAGAAAGCCTTTGTTACACCGGCCTTTAACGTCAATGCGTACGCAGGTGCTTCTGACCGGAAAGTAGAATTAGCACACCCTGCGCTGTACTACCAATTAAAGAAATTAAGCGATACTATTTGCGCTCGGCGCAATGTGCCTATCTATTACGTCGCTAGTAGTAAAACCTTGGAAGAGATGACGCTTTACCTTCCTCAAACCGCCGAAGAACTGCAACAGATTAGTGGTTTTGGTAAGGCTAAGGTAGAAGCTTACGGCACCGACGTCCTTTCCATCATTCAGGAATGTTGTGCAGAGAACGGATTAGTATCTGCCATGGCCATCAAAGAGCCAAAGAAAAAACGGAAAGAGCCAAAGAAGGACACCAAGACGGAAAGCCTTCGCTTGTACAATGAAGGCAAAGCCATCAGCGACATTGCCAAGGAACGCAACCTATCTGTTCAAACCGTAGAAGGCCATTTGGCACATTACGTACAGACTGGTGCTATAGAGATCGATACATTGATCAGCAAAGAAAAAATAGCCCTGATAGAACCAGAGCTAAAGAATTATACGGGAACTGCCATTACACCCATAAAAGAAAAGTTGGGAAGTAGCATAAGCTTCGGCGAAATAAAGCTGGTGCAGGCTTGGCTCAACCGCACTCTAGAAACCGAAAAGCAACTGAAATAGAGGGCCCGCTCCAGCAACGCCTATCGTCCCATATACACCATTAATATCTGCACATCGGCTGGATTGATACCCGAAATGCGGCTTGCTTGCCCTAGTGTACTGGGTTTTACACGGTTCAATTTCTCTCTTGCCTCTGCTCCAAGTGACACAATACGTTGATAATCAAACTGTTCTGGTATTTCTAGGTCTTCCAGTTGGCGCATACGCTCTACCAAGTCTTTCTCTTTATCAATATAAACTTGGTACTTAACCTGTATTTCAGCCTGCTCCAAAGCCTCTGCATCAAAAGAACCTAAGGCTTGCGAAACCTTAGGAACCTGTTGTATTAGATCAGATAAGCCTACGCTCGGACGAAGAATGATTTTCTCCAGCCTCTGCTTTTCAGTGATCGCTGAACTAGCAATACTTTGGAAATAGTCATTCACCTCTGTCGGCTCTAAAGCGGTCTGGCTGATCAGGCTTTTAATTTCTTCTACCTGCTTCTTCTTAGCAATTACTTTATCCATTCGTTCTTGGCTGGCCAATCCCATTCGATAGCTTAATTCTGTAAGTCGTAGGTCTGCATTGTCTTGACGTAACAAGGTTCTAAACTCTGCACGGGAAGTAAACATGCGATAAGGCTCTTGCGTTCCCTTGCTGATCAAATCATCAATGAGCACTCCAATATAAGCTTCACTACGTTTTAGGATGAAAGGCAGCTCGCTTCTCACCTTAAGGTGGGCATTAATACCTGCCATCAATCCTTGACAAGCTGCCTCTTCATATCCGGTGGTTCCATTGATCTGTCCGGCAAAGAATAAGTTTTGGATCTGCTTGGTCTCCAGGCTGTAGTTCAACTGTGTCGGTGGAAAATAATCGTATTCAATAGCATAACCTGGTCTGAAGAATTGAACCTGCTCAAAGCCTGGCACTTTTCTTAGGGCATTATACTGCACATCTTCCGGTAACGAGGTAGAAAACCCGTTCACATATACTTCAACCGTGTTCCATCCTTCTGGCTCTACAAACAATTGGTGGCGTTCCCGTTCTGCAAACCTGCTAATTTTATCTTCTATGCTTGGGCAATATCTAGGCCCTATGCCTTCTATCCTACCCGTATACATAGGACTACGGTCAAAGCCTGTCTTCAATAGATCGTGAACCTCAGGACTTGTATAAGTAATCCAACAACTTCTTTGTAATGTTGGCTTTGGCGTATCTAAATATGAAAACCCACTGATTTCCTCATCACCCTTCTGTTCTTCCATCTTGGTATAGTCCAGGCTCCGTCCGTCTACACGGGGTGGTGTTCCTGTCTTTAGCCTGTCGCTCTCAAAGCCTAAGCTTACTAATTGCTCTGTAAGTCCCTCGGCAGCTCGCTCTGCTACTCGTCCGCCACCAAGCCTTTTCTCTCCAATATGAATAACACCATTTAAAAAAGTGCCATTGGTAAGTACTACCGATTTTGCTTTGATCTCGTGCCCTAAGCCTGTCACTACCCCAACAGCTTTACCATCCTTGATAAGAAGATTACGCACCATGTCTTGGTAAAAGGACAAGTTCGGCGTTTGTTCCAGCATCTCTCTCCACTTAAGCGCAAACAGCATTCGGTCGTTTTGAGTTCTGGGGCTCCACATCGCAGGCCCTTTCGAACGGTTCAACATACGGAATTGAATCATGGAAGCATCGGAAATGATTCCTGAATAGCCTCCAAGCGCATCCACCTCCCGCACAATTTGTCCTTTGGCAATGCCACCCATTGCTGGGTTACAGCTCATTTGGGCAATGGTCTGCATATTCATAGTAATCAGCAGCACGCTTGAGCCCATATTGGCTGCCGCAGCTGCAGCTTCACACCCGGCATGACCAGCCCCCACTACAATAACATCATATTCTTTGAACATAAGGCTGCAAAGTTATCCCAATGTTCCACGGGGAACATTGTTAATTTTTAACGTCGAGTTCCACGTGGAACGAAGTAGCGGTTCAGGTATTCCTCTTCCTTGGCCCGCATCTCTTGAGCTTGAGCGTTGGTCTTATCCTTATAACCGCAGAGGTGTAAAGCACCATGGAAAATTACCCGGTGTAGTTCCTTAGAAAAGATGGTTTGGAAGGTCTTTGCGTTTTCTCTTACTCGCTCAATACTGATGAATATGTCGGATGAGATAGGTTTTCCAGGCTCAGATAGTGGAAAGGTCACGATATCTGTATAGGTATCATGCTTTAGGTAAGTCTGGTTGATGGAAAGAAGGTACTCATCAGAGCAAAAGATATAATTGACGCTATCCACCTTATATCCTTCCCTTTTAAACAGCTTTTCAATGAACTGCTTTAAAGCCGTTCGTCGGGTCAAACTAAAGCCATCAATAAGAAAGTGAAACAGAATGGGGGATTGTTTGTTTTTCATGATTTTCAAATTTCGTAAAAGGGATGCTTTCTATTGCTATAGCTTTACAGCCTGAAGTAATAAAGCATGAGGTTGTCGCAATTAAAGAAAGGTGAACGGGCGGTTATAAAGAGTTTTGAAAACCCCGAGTTAGCGCTAAAGCTGATGGAAATGGGCTGTATTCCAGGTGAAACGGTTATAGTAGAACAGGTGGCTCTATTAGGAGATCCCATCTCTGTTCGGGTCGCCGGCTATGCCCTCAGTCTTAGGTTAAATGAAGCATCCCAAATTATTATTGAAAATTGATCATGAATATTGGACTGTATTTTGGCTCCTTCAATCCCATTCACACAGGTCATCTCATCATAGCCAACCATATTCTGAACGAAACAGGTTTGCAAAAAATCTGGTTCGTCATCTCCCCCCAAAACCCATTCAAACCATCACATACCCTCCTTAACGAATACGACCGTTTTCATTTGGTGCAGAAAGCAATAGTGAACGACCCTCGTCTAAGGGCTGTAGATATTGAATTCAGCCTTCCCAAACCTTCTTATACTTCGGTTACTCTTTCCTATTTAAAAGACAAATACCCCGAGCATTCTTTCTCAATCATTATGGGCAGCGATAGTTTTCAAAACCTGGGTAAATGGAAAAATGCTGAATCTATCATCAAAAACTATAAGATTATTATCTATAAACGTCCCGGCTTCGAGGTGGAGAATAATTTGAGTGCAGATATCGAGATTATGCAAGCGCCTCTGCTCGATATTTCGGCTACCCATATCCGGGAATTGGTACAAGGCGGAAAGTCGATTCGCTACCTGGTACCGCAAACCGTAGAAGACGAAATCGTACAGAATCGCTTTTTTAAAAAGGCTCAAAAGAAGTAGCCTAACAACAGGCAGGCAATCACAACAAACGGAGAGGCAAGTCTTGTGAATTGCAGCAGTAAAAAAGTAGCCACAATAACTACAATGTTGATCAAACTGACGGTCTTTCCATCAATCAACGAAATATCCTTGGTAATAAATAAGGTAGACGCAATGAGGATGCCCACAACGGCTGCATTAATTCCTTCTAAGGACCTGTAAATAACAGCATATCGCTTCAGGTTATTCCAGATAGGAAAAAAGAAAAGTACCAGCAAGGCGCTTGGTAAAAAAATAGCGATCGAGCCGATAAAGCAACCGAGCACTTTCATAGAAGGGCCATAATCTTCCAGCGCCATTCCACCTGCAAAAGAAGCAATAGCGAACACGGGCCCGGGCATTGCCTTTACCATGCCAATGCCCGTCATCATATCCTCTTTCTTTATTCTAATAGATTGATTATTAAATGGTTGTGTTGCTTCTGGCCGAACACAGAACTGTTCATACATCAGCGGCGTTAGCACATTACCGCCGCCAAATACAATGCTGCCCATTCGGTAAGAGTTCTCAAAAAGATTAATAGGCTTGCGGTACGGCCAGTTATTAATGCGTGCTTGTTCACTAAGCAAACCAGCCACAATGAATATAATGGCAAACAGCCAAATGTTCCACCACTTAATACTACTGGGCTTTTTATCAGTTTGCGGGATTCTCTTTCTACTGATGTTCGTAGTAGCGCCGCTTAACACGATCAGAAGCGGAAAGATCCACGGCGATGTAAAAAAAGCATACGTAGCAATAGCGCAGGCAATAGCTACCACCCACGTAATGGTATTGTGAACAGCAATTCGAAAAGACATAAATGCCGCATAAGCAATAAAGCCTACGGCCATTGGCGGCAAAAACTTAAAAATATCGGCATGCAGCGATTGTTTGCCTAAATACGGCAGTAAGAAAGAAAATGCACCCATTAAAATACAGGCCGGCGTGATCCAGATTAAAAGCGTAAGTACCGCCAGCGGCACACCTCCTCTTTTATAGCCTATTAGTGTAATGGTTTGTGTAGATGATGCGCCGGGCAACAGCTGGCAAAATGCATTGTATTCAAGCAATTCGTTTTCGGTTACATAAGGTGTTTTACGAACAAACGTTCGTAGCATCATAGCTAAATGGCCTTGCGGTCCGCCAAAAGCAGTAAGGCTGTAAAACAGCACTGTTTTCAGAAACGGTATATGGCGCAGCAACCGCATGTTGGGTAAAAATAAAAAAAACAGGGAGTAAACACTTACCGTTGTTACAACTGTGCCTTCATTTCTTTATACTGGTAAATATGAAAGCCCGGTTTTTGTTTCTTTGAAGCAGCGATCATAGCGCTGGCAACACTTGACGCCTGTATTGGTTTGTAGTGAGATGGTAGTAGAAAAGAAAAAGTATTCATCAACACCTGTCCTATTTTTTCTCCTGGCCGCGACTCTTCTCTGCAGCCCAATAAAATAAACGGACGAAAAATAGAGATAGAAGGAATGCTTGTTTTTTGAATCGTTTCTTCTACCGACCCTTTCAGCCGCAGGTAAAAATTCTTACTCTTTGCATTGGCGCCAACCGAAGACACCAGCAAAAGAAGACACCAGCAAAAATTGAGATACACCAATAGCTGCTCCAAAAGCTGCAGCGTGTACAGGTATATCGTAATCTACCTTTCGGTAAGCAGCTTCATCACCTTTTACTTTTTTTTGTGTAGTGCCTACAGCTGAAAAAATAATGGTACTACCGTCAACGGCTGAACGAAATTGATTAGCATTGGAAAAGTCAATAATGCGTACATCCAGCTTTTGGTGATGAATCCTATGAATTTCTGTAACCAGAAATAAGCCCTTTGGGGAAATTCCCCGGTGTATTCGTTAAATTTATAGTATAATT
>PSMG01000076.1:0-2808 GCA_040290035.1 Chitinophagaceae bacterium | reverse complement strand
TTTCACGTTGACCGTTTTTGAATTTAAGCAGAAAACGCTAATTCTGAACCGTCCGAATTACAGGGGTGCTTACAAACATGTTCAAAAAAATAACAACCTCTAAAAGATAAAAAAAATTGTGTACTAATCTAGTCGTAGCTATGCTATCAGAGAAGAAGGAACATTAGCCTGGTCTCCTAACAACAAGTTAAACAAAGCGAGGCTAGATACAGCGGAAAAATTAGTCGAAGCACAAAAGACAGTGAAAGCTGAAAAAATTTCTTATTTCTTGTCAAATTTTCAATGCAGTCCCATTTGCACGCTGTTTGTATGTGGAGAAGTGTTAAAAAAAAGGAGGTTATATGGCTAACATCATGAAAAGAAACAATGGAAATGGCAGCCAACTGGCTACCAGATCTCAAATGCCTTTGAGTGGTTTAATTGATAGCGTCTTTAACAACACATTGAGTCGCTTCTTTGATGACGACTTCTGGGGCTTTAATGGCATAGTATCCTCCAGTCAGGTTCCTGTGAACATCAGGGAAACTGACAAAACCTATGAAATGGAAGTGGTAGCTCCGGGTCTCAGAAAAGAAGACTTCAATGTAAGCATCAGCGATAACATGCTGACCGTATCCTTCGAACACAAACAAGAAAACAAGGAAGAAAACAAGAGTGAAGGTTACTTAAGGCAAGAGTATCGCATGCAATCCTTCTCTCGCAGCTTTACTCTTGACGACACCGTTGACGCCGATAAAATCAGCGCTCAATACAAAGACGGTGTGCTTCACTTAAGTCTTCCTAAAAAAGAAGGCGCTCAAAAAATCACGAAGTGCATTGAGATTAAGTAAGCCGGTTGCAACTGTTGGTTTAGTAACGTTGTTGCTACTTACAACGTATTAAGATCACCGGATGGTAAGCTTTGGATTAGCAGATGAATACCTGCTAACTAGATGCATGAAGATTTGAGTGTCATAAGAACTAAGGCTGCTTCAAATTGCCTTTGGAGCAGCCTTTTTAAATTATCAAAATTCAAAAAGAATGTAAACCAAAATTCGTTGCATATGGAAACAGTAAAATGGAAATTAGACCCTTCACATTCGGAAGTACAATTTAAAGTACGACACCTGGTTTCTAAAGTAAGTGGTCATTTTGAAGATTTTATTGTACGTGTGGAAACTGAAGGTGATGATTTTACCACAGCCAAAATTGATTTTTCAGCTAACGCCAACTCCATCAATACAAATAATGATTTGCGTGATGAACACCTGAAGGGTAAAGATTTTCTATACACAGAAAAATATCCTAGAATCATCTTCAAAGGCGAACATCTCAAAAAGAATGAAGATGGGAACTACGAACTTCAAGGCCTTCTGACAATACGGGATGTCTCTAAGCGAGTATTTTTGGATGTTGAATATGGTGGTCTCGAAAAAGACCCCTGGGGAAACTATAGAGCAGGATTTATCGTTTATGGAAAAATTAACCGTAAAGATTTTGGCATCAGCTTCAACATGCTAACAGAAACAGGAGGTATTTTGGTAGGCGAAGAAGTAGAAATAGAGTGTAGTGTTGAATTGATTAAGCAAGTACAGGAAACAATAAACTCGTTACAACAAAAAGAATTAGAAACAGCGTAACAAAAGCCAGGCAGCACTTAAAGCTGTATGGTATCTTTTACTAAGTCATAAACCATAGTTAGAACCTGTGAATTGAGAAAGTTATGATTAGTAATTGAAGCGAACTACCATTGGGAAGCCCAACAGAGATCAAAGGTATTGTAACTGCTGAATGGCAGGCAGGCGATCCCGAAACGCAAATGAAGGTTGTCCAGGAATTTAAAGATCACTTTAAAAAATGTATTAAGAAACTTCCAATACATAGACTCAAAAATTACTGCTGCTTTTTAAATGAAAATGATAAGCATATTTTTCACTTTAGTGAATGGACAGATGAAGCATCCTTAAAGAACTTTTTCCACCATAGAGACCATTTGTTTAGCACATCTCAATTTGAACAGAGATTACCCGTCGCAGCCCTATGGAAAAATGTCTATTATCCTTAAAAATCACACCGGGAAAAAGGAAAGCAAATACAAAACACAGGACTTGTTGTTTTTGTAAAGCAATATTTTAAAGTAAAGTGCGAAGCAAAACATTGGACTGACATGATACTGGAAACTTTGAACAAAGAAGGAGATCATGAAGGGCTGATTCAAAATACCTATTACTTAAATGAGAATGAGACAGCATTACTCAATTATGCTCTTTGGGAAAATGAAGAAAGCTATAATAAATTTCTTCAGCATCCATTTGCTCAAACAAAAAGCAATTGGGAACAAATACAAAGCTTTCAAGGATGTCTGGCAGAAAAGGTAGCGATAAGAAGACACAATAGCTTTGTAAACATTTATAACAACGAAAAGACATAGTAAACTATAGCTGCCGAAATGTTACTGACGCTGCGTTCAGCCGCTCTCTTATAGCCATAAACACAAATAAATTATGTACTACTTTACATCTATGAATTTCATTCCAAGTTTAGCTCTGTTAAGAATGACAGTGCCCGAAGGATAAGTATTTATGTCGTTGCAGTAGTCCAGGATAAGCGTATCTCTCGATAGATGCACTACATGATATGGATATCCTCCTATAAAAAGCGAATCTCCCCTTTGTTCATAATGTTTTGTGATGCTTGTTGGATCAGAGAACATACATTTTTTGGCGCCGGAATATATAGTAAGCTCATTCTGGTCTGTAAAATCATAAATGTCATCATCCTGACCTGAAGGTATTGTTGGTGGCCCGTAAAGGTCTGAAACCCTTGTTT
>PSMG01000075.1:0-2861 GCA_040290035.1 Chitinophagaceae bacterium | reverse complement strand
AAATTAGAAGAAGAACAGGTTATGAACAGCGATCGCAGTGGCAATTCAAGTATTCCTATGGATAATGAAGAAACAATGGGCAATCCGTAGTTCTTTCTTTTATAAAATGCCTGGGGTAAATGATCCAGGCATTTATTTATGCGGTGGGTTTACTTGTGGAATAATATACTTATCACCTCTTGCCAAAATATGCACTGTTAAGTTGCAGACCCTGTAACAAAAACACTAGATGCAAGAGCAAGAGGTGAAGACATCAATATCGGCAAATCGCTAATGATGGCCATGCCTAAAAGAGCTTATGGCTTTGCTAATGGACATGTTACCTTAAAACCCGGAGATGCGACCAGCATTGGAACGATCAATGGAACAGGAAGTGTAGGAACAGGCTCTTACCCAGGCAGTAGGGCAGCAGTAGTATTTCGCCAGGTATAAGTGGCAAAAGCCCCTATGCGGGTGTTGATATATGGGGCACACATCTTACTGGTTCGGGCATTCAAATAAAAGAAAAGCAAGCTTCCATAACCAAGGGCAAGCAATCGTGTATCAATAATTATTCAAGCTTAATTCATCAGCTTCCTTACTTGCTTAAGGAAGCTTTTTTGTTGCTGTATATTACTTAAAAAAAACTTTTTTAAGTGTTAAAACCATGAGGCATGGTTTTTCGTATATGTATAAAACTTGATTGTCTTAATTACTTTATCACCTCTTAAATAAAGTTTATGGAGATTATTCGAAACAAAAAAGAACAAACGATGCTGGAAGAAATACAGGACAAAAGTGTTTCCCGCAGAAATTTTCTACGCTCCGCAGGAATATTAGGAGCTTCTGTTGCCATGATTGGAGCTACAGCAGGTATGACAGGCTGTAAGAAAAATGACAACAACACGGATAATGGTGTTGATCTTGGTAGTGGCGACATTGGTGTACTAAATTATGCATATGCACTGGAGCAATTAGAAGCCGCTTTCTATACACGTGTTGCTGCCACACCGTATTCAGGTATTAGTGCATCAGAAACAGCTTATCTAACAGACATTCGTGATCACGAAATTGCACACCGTGAGTTTTTCAAAACAGCTTTAGGAGCAAATGCAATTGGCGCTCTTGAAGTAGACTTCAGTTCCATCAACTTTGGTGATCGGACAAGTGTTTTAAATACTGCCAAAGCATTTGAAGATCTTGGCGTATCCGCTTACAATGGCGCCGGCAGATTGTTAACCAACGCTACCTATTTATTGTTAGCTGGAAAGATTGTTTCGGTAGAAGCCCGTCATGCGGCGTTAATTAGAGATATACTTACATTCAACAGCTTTGCAGCTTCAGATGTAATAGATGCCAATGGATTGGATTTCGCTCGTACACCAAGCCAGGTATTGTCTATTGCCGGCGCATACATTAAGACAAAAATCAACGCATCTAATTTACCATCTTAAAAAACTACAATTATGAATCTTCTAAATATCGTTAACGAAATTGAAAAAGCAGATCCAGAAGTATATGAACGCCTGGATGACAGACGCGGTGCCTTAAAGCAATTTACTTCATTTGCAGGTAAGGTGGCTGCAGTTTCATTGCCTTTTATGATTGGTTCTATGTTCAAAAAAGCATACGGACAAACATCTACTCCAACTGTTATGGATGTATTACAATATGCTTACAAACTGGAAAACCTTGAAGCAGAATTTTACAAACAAGTGGCCAACTCTACTGCAGTTCCTGCAGCGGATAAGCCAGGTTTTCTTTCGATTCGTGATCATGAAGTAGCACACGTAAACTTCTTAAAAGGTGTGATCACTTCTATGGGTGGAACAGCGCAAACATACACAGCAGCCAATTTTGATTTTACAGCACATGGTTCATATCCCGATGTGATGACCAACTATACTACGCTTCTTGCCGTATCTCAAGCTTTCGAGGATACAGGTGTACGGGCTTACAAGGGACAAGCGGGGAATTTGATAAGTAATAAAACTGTTTTACAAGCCGCTTTGCAAATTCACTCTGTAGAAGCACGCCATGCATCGCATATTCGTTACCTGCGTCAGAGGGCTGGTGCTGCCGTTAAGCCGTGGGTTACTGGCAGTGGCACTACTGCATCCGGCGGCGTAGCAAGCACTACCTCTGTTTATGCAGGCGAAGACAATACAGTACAGGCAGGCGTACAGATTACAGGTATTAATGGTACCAGCATTTCATCAAATGCTGCATCAGAGTCATTTGATGAGCCATTAGATATGACAGCTGTGGTAAATATTATCACGCCATTCTTAGTATAACAAATCATAGCAGTTAGCGTGAAAACCGCTAACTGCTTTCAATTAAACTTATTTTATAGATCTGTTCGCTCCCAATCATCTCCTACTTATTTTATTGGTCGTATTGTTACTTTTTGGTGGTAAAAAAATTCCTGAATTAATGCGTGGTTTAGGTAAGGAATGAGAGAATTTAATGAAGCAAAGAATAATACCCGAAAAGAAATGGAAGAAAGTTCAAAACCGCAGGAAGTTCAATAAACTTAAATACAAATAAATGATGAAGGTTCTTTTACAGCAGCCTTTTTTATTAATAAGGTTCGTTAAAACAGGCAAGAATATATAAAACGGAATATTAGTTGCTGGGTAGTGTGCATGCAATCAGATTTCTGCCAACTCTGGAGTCGCCCTTATCAGAACCGTTTAATAAACATCATTTATTACCTTTAAGCAAAGGCGGCAAGGGTACAACTGTAAGCTTCCCTTATTTTAGTGCCGGTTGCAATTAGAGTTTTCTAAATTAATCAACTTTTCTTTTTCAAATACTTTATCCACTAAACAGCTCTCTTCAATTTTTAAATAATTTCCGTTCGCTGTTTGTGGATAAAG
>PSMG01000034.1:0-30598 GCA_040290035.1 Chitinophagaceae bacterium | reverse complement strand
TCAAATCTTTACGGAGTAAAAATAGCAAGCTAAAAAAGTGACAACTTGTTTGCAGTTTTTTTAAACTTAGAAACTTAATCATTTTATACAACACTAAAGGTATTTACTCAGCGATGAGAAAACTACGAAGTTTAAAAAAGTAAATCTCCCACTGCATTTAGTGGGGGATTAAAAGTTCAGGCGCTTAGGACGATAGCTTGTATTTCATTATTATTGTCGCACTGCGCAGATTCGTTTTCAAAGGATTGGATACGTGTTTTCACAGGACTAATGGTTTAATGGTTCGATGGCAGCACAAAATTGCGGTAATAAACTTGCCTGTAGCTAATAGCAAGGACTTATTTAGCTTTGCTACTCATTAAATTCAAAACAGCATAAGATTAATCGCTTACTTTGCGGATCAAAACATGATTTTGATGATGTTGAAATCCGCTGAAATGTCCGCCACGCTTAAACAAATTAGCATTAGTAGAATTAAAGAAAGAGATAATGAAGCTATTGCAAAAGTAATTCGTACCACCTTAGAGGAGTTTGGTGCCAATCATCCCGGCACTGTTTATTATGATGCATTTACCGATCATTTGTTCGAGCTTTTTCAAACACCAAAATCAGTTTATTATGTGGCTCAACTAGGTGATGAAATAGTTGGCGGTGGCGGTATTTATCCTTCAGATGGCTTGCCAGCCGACACCTGCGAATTGGTAAAGATGTATGTTTTGAAGAAAGTAAGAGGAATTGGTTTGGGCAAAACATTGATTCAAAAAAGCTTGACCTTTGCTAAAGAGGCGGGCTTTAAAAATGTATACCTGGAAAGCATGCCTGAATTAAAACAAGCCCTGAATACGTATGAAAAATTCGGTTTTCATTATTTATCATCACAATTGGGCAATACGGGGCATTTTGGTTGCTCTTTATGGATGTTGAAAAATATCGAAGGTTAGTGGTTTAAGGGCTCTACTTCATAAACTGGGCTAAATAAATACAAGCGATTTGTTTTTACTTCAACGCATTTGAATCGTTTACGAATCCGCTCCCCTTTCCTGAAGATTTTTCCATCATGCGTTTTGAATAACGAGCCCGCTACCAGGTCTTCTACATGCGTTGCTTTTTTATCGGGGTGATCATATTTTTTCAACACACGCAATAGATCCAAATCGGCGCAGCTGGTTGCCGAAGGATTTTGCAAGGTCTTCACTAATGCTTGTTTAATGTCCGGGGGAAAAATATTGTGTAGGATAAATTGCGCTAGCAATTTTCCAAAAAGAGCTTTCCACTCTTTGCCGTGCGATTGTACTTTATTTCCGAATTGTTCAAAGGTGAGCAAGTGGGCTATTTCGTGAAGCAGCGTAATTAAAAAAGCATATTTATTCAAATCTCCATTAACACTAATGCGGTGATTTTTATGGATCGTGCGGTGGCGATAGTCACCCAAAATACTTTTGCGTTCTTTAGCAACTGTAAGATGAACCTGGAATTGTTTTAAATACCCCAATACCGCCTCGTAAGTATTTTCCGGAAGATAGGTTCGCAGCGCAGAAATGGGTGCTTCTCGTTTAGCCATTGGCTTTACCTCTCAACATTTTTTGTAAAGCAGCTACTTCAAAAAACGTATACACCAAATACAAACCCATTAAAATAAAAAAAGCAGGTTTATTGAATGTAGCCCGAAATCCAAAAATATAAATGGCGGCTGCAATCATACATAAAAACAACTTCGCCATAATGCTTCCATAAACAGAACGAACAAAAGCATTTGGATTTGTATTCTTCAATCCATTCTTAGCAATAAAGAATGATAAGAATGTAATCAAAAACAAAATCACGTTACCAGTAATAAGTACGTCCTGATCGGCATGCCAGCGAAGTTCGATGATATGTTTGCCGCTAATAAAAAAAACATTCAGCGCTATAAAAATCAATACCACGGGAAAGAACTGTTTGAACTTATTTTGTCTTTGCATCTTTATCTTTTGAAGTATCCTTTATTAATTTATAAATCATCATCGAAAGTACTACCAGAGGCAGAAGCCAGATAAACACCGGTATTTTTATATTGATCCAGTAATCCAGTTTATAACCAATGAACAGAGCTATCCCCAGCGAAACAATAATTTGTCCGCTTAAACCTGCGTAGCGCATTAATTCATTGGTAGAGCTTGATTTCTTCTGCTGCGACATGTTTATCCAATTTCACCACGGCATCTTCGCTGCTCATTTTACACTGACCGTTAAAAACGGCAGTTGGTTCAATTTGTAATTTTCCTGCAGTCAGGTTGCCATGAACATTACACTGACCACGCAACTGTAATAATTCATTTACGGCTATGTTTCCGATTACTTTTCCCATTACATCAGCCTGCGCAGCTTCTATATTGCCTTCCACTACTCCATTGGGCCCAATGATTATCTTTGAAGTGCTCATAACATTGCCATGGACAGTACCGTCGATGCGAAGGTCGTTTTCACTTTTTAGGTCGCCTTGTAATTCGGTGCCGGTACTGATTAGAGTAGCACTGGTACCATTGAAGCGATCTTGGTTGGCGGTTTTTTCTTTTGTAAACATAAGTATCGGTTAATCGTTAGAGATTTCTTCTTTTGGAAGTTGCAGTTGTGTTGTGTCTTTCACTGTTTTAGTATTTCCGCTTAGTACCTTTTTCACACCATCGATAAACTGCGTCTGGTAAGCTACCTGTCGTTCTAAAGCATCCGTTTTATACTTCAATTTACGATACTCACGATCCACTTTTACATTTCCATAACCCGGAATATAGTACTTCAATGGGGTAAATACAATTAAAGCAACGGTTAATCCAATCAATAAGACAAAAATGGTACTTAATGCTATATAAACACTCATACGACTCAGACGAAAAGTAACCACTTCTTCGTACGTATCATCGTTCATCACTACCAATCGGTAACGGTTACGCAACCGCTGTAATGTTGTGCCAGCATCTAATTTAGCCATTAGCAAAGCTTTAAGGTTTAAAGGTAACAAATGCGCCTTCAAACCTTATCTTTACTACTATAAAAGAAGAAAATTTGTTGCTCTTTTTATAATAAAATAGTTGAATTTCAGTTAATACATCTTTAGTTTGCTTTCGAAATGCGAATGACCCGTACTATTCTCTGCTTAATAATACTTCTGACTGCTTGTGCAGCCCGGGCACAATTGGGCTATGACCTTAAGATAAAAAAACCGGAACCTTACGATAACCGTGAATTAAAATCTGAAAAAACAGGTGATAAAAAATTATCTCTTTCCAAAAAATTTCTTCAGAATACGGTTACCCATTACAACTACTACTTTAATGCTAATCAACGATTAAATGAAATTGTAGAACAGGCAAAAGCCGGCTTTAGAGATGATTATTCTGAACTACTCCCCTTTTACAACTATAGTTTAGACGCAACTGCTGCTAACAAAAGTTTGCTAGACTCCGTGATCTTTAAATCAGAAACAGGTATTGTACTGCATGATCTGCGTAACGACTGGATAGATAATATGTACATGCTTTGGGGCAAGGCTTATTACCTGCAGAAGGAATTTGACTCAGCACATCAAATGTTCCAGTTTATTAACTGGGCGTTTGCCAAAAAGGAAAAAGACGGCTACTACCGTTTCATAGGTAGTCGCATGGATGGTAACAATGCTCTAAGTATTTCAACCGAAGAAAAATCAAACCTGCTTAAAAAAGCTTTTTCCGAACCACCAAGTCGCAACGACGCTTTTGTTTGGATGGTGCGAACCATGATCCAGAAAGATCAGATGGCAGAAGCCGGAACATTGATCGCGACATTGAAGAATGACCCAAACTTTCCTAAACGATTAAATGGCGCTTTAGATGAAGTGACTGCGTTTTGGTTTTATAAACAAGAATTGTGGGATAGCTCAGCTACTCATTTGATCAAAGCATTAGACCAGGCAACTACAAAAGGCGAAAAAGCCCGTTGGGAATATTTGATTGCACAAATGCTGGAGAAAAGCAGTAAAAAAACAGAGGCTGAAAAATATTATGCAGCAGCACTAAGTCATACCACGAATCCTGTATTGGAAGTTTATGCCCGTTTGAACTTGATCAGAACGCATAAAGACGACAACGAAAAATACATTGATAACAACATTACCGCTTTGGTTAAAATGGCCAAGCGTGACAAGTATGAAGAATACAGGGATATTATTTATGCCATGGCTGCGCAAATGGAGTTAGAACGTGGTAACCTGGAAAAAGCACAAGAGTACCTAGTACTAGGATCAAAATTCCAAAGCAGTAAAACAGCTTCCGGCAACAAGGCTTTTTTGCAACTTGCAGATTTGTTTTATAAACAACATAAGTACTTACAAGCCGCAAATTTTTACGATAGTGTTCGCATCGAAAATTTGCCAACGGAAGATGCAGCACGCATCACCACCCGTAAGAGAATTTTGGATGGCTATAAAATTCAACAAAGCATTTACGATCGACAGGACAGTTTGCAACGCATTGCCAATATGCCTGAAACGGAACGTTTAGCATTTATCAAAAAACTGGTGAAGCAATTGCGTAAAGAACAAGGTTTGAAAGATGAAAATGCGCCTGTAACCGGTGGCAATGGCTTTGCCTCAAACTTGGATCCATTCAGTACACAACAACCAAAAGGTGAATGGTATTTTTATAACGATGCGTTGAAGGCACAGGGTGCTGCGCAATTCAAACAAGCATGGGGCAACCGTCCGAATGTGGATAATTGGAGAAGATTTACGGATGTAACTGCGCAATTGCGTAACACAACCATTAACAATACCAGAGGTACAACCACTGCAGCTAACAGCATTACTTCTACCGATGAATTAACAACGGATGCATTTATTGCAAAATTGCCTTTGACGGCGCCGTCATTACAGGCATCGAACGATTCGATAATGCGGGCTATGTATGGCCTGGGATCAATTTATGTGAATGAATTAGAAGATTATCCTGCCGCCATTAATATTTATGAACAACTCCGAAGTCGCTTTCCAAATTTTGACAGCACAGAAAGAGTGTTGTTTGATTTGTATTTTAGCTATACCAAAGTTGGCAATCAGCAGAAAGCAGTAGAAATCAAAAACCTGTTGAATCAAAAGTATGCTTCAGGTAGATTTAATACCATTATCACTACGGGTAAAGACCCTATGAGCACAAGACCTACAACAGAAGTAACCAAGGTTTATGAAGGTATTTACAATCTGTTCATTGAAGGAAAATTTGACGAAGCGAAGACTGCTAAACGCCAGGCTGATAGCATCTACCACACCAATTATTGGTCACCCCAATTGTTGTACATCGAAGCTGTTTATTATACCAAGCAACGTCAGGATAGCTTAGCTAAAAATGCATTGAACACTTTAATCCGACAAAGCAGCAATTCCAATCTTTCCGCAAAGGCTACAACATTGTTGAACGTATTAAGCAGAAGAAAACAGATTGAGGATGAATTAACGGCTTTACAAATAGAACGTCCGAAAGATGATACTACTAAGATTACAATTATAACCCCTCCACCAGCTGTAAATAGACCTGTTGCAATAGATACCTCCATTAAAAAAACGACAACAGTTACAACGCCGCCAGTTCAAAAATTACCCGTGATAAGAGACACGCTTATCAATAAGCCATTGGCTAAACCAGCATCTATATTTACATTCAAACCGGAGAAGCCACATTTTGTTGCTATTATTTTGAACAAGGTTGATGTTGTTTTTGGCAACGAAGCCAAGAATGCATTCTTTCGTTATAACCGGACTGCTTACTATAACCAAACATTCAACATGAATGTCATTGAACTTAATCCCGACTACAAATTGTTGTTGATCGGCAATTTTGCCAATGCCCAAGCTGCAGTTGATTATGTTCAGAAAGCAAAACCAATTGCAACCACAGAAATCATTCCCTGGTTAAAAAGTGATAAATATTCTTTCAGTATTATTTCTTCAGACAATTTAGAAGTACTCAAAAACAACCCTGACCTTAATAAGTACAAACAGTTTTTGGAGCAAAACTTGCCGGGTAAATTTTAACCTGTTGTTACACCCTATTTAATAGCTTTGACTTCAAATTGAATTCAAGGAACAATTCAGTCACATGAAAAAATCGGCTCGCATCTTTTGGTATGGCTTCTTTGGAGGCCTTGGTTTATTCTTTATAATCATTCTGTTAGCCATGTTAGGCGTGTTTGGCAAAATGCCTTCCATTGCCGAATTGGAAAACCCCAGCATCTTACAAGCGTCAGAAGTGTATGCTACCGATGGCACCTTAATGGGAAAATATTTTTTAGAGAAAGGAAACCGCAGCAATATCAATTACCGCGATATTTCGCCTTATGTGATTGATGCATTGGTTTCAACAGAAGATGAGCGTTTCTATCAACATTCAGGTATCGATTTTAGAAGAACCATCGGCGCCATTGTAAAATTGGGTACCAATGGTGGTGGCTCTACCATTACACAACAGTTAGCCTTGAACTTGTTTAATGGTGACAGGGCAAGTAATAAGATTTCGAGAGTTATTCAAAAGCTTAAAGAATACATTATTGCCATACGCTTAGAACGCAATTTTACCAAGCAAGAAATACTAGCTCTTTACTTGAACGCCGTTCCATTCGGTGATAACGTGTATGGAATTAGAAATGCTGCACGTACTTTTTTTCAAAAAGAACCTGATCGTTTAACAATTGAAGAAGCGGCTGTTTTAGTGGGCATGCTTCGGGGTAATTCTATTTACAATCCACGTACGCATCCAAAACAGGCCTTGGATCGCCGTAATGTTGTTTTGGGACAAATGGAACGAAATAATAAACTCACTCATGAACAAGCCTTAGCCTTAATGGCAAAGCCCATCCAACTTAATTATAAAAAGATGGATGAAAACACAGGCTATGCTCCGTATTTCCGTGAAGAGTTGCGTGATGAAGTAAAGAGTGTATTGAAAGAATTGAAAAAGCCAAATGGTGACGATTACAGCATTTATAAAGATGGATTGAAGATTTTTACTACCATCAATACCCGCATGCAGGAATATGCTGAAGAAGCAGTGGCGCAACAAATGCCGGCTTTGCAAACAACGTTAAACCGTCAGGGAAATATTCGCTCCGGCAATGTATGGAAAGGGCACGATAATGTATTGCTGGCCGCAATGAAAGCTAGTGAACGCTGGAGGAACCTGAAGGATGAAGAAATGACGGATGCAGAGATCAAGAAAACATTCTACCAACCAGTACAAATGAAAATATTTGCCTGGAATCAAAAGCGTGAGAAAGATACGGTGATGACGCCGATCGACTCCATTAAATATCATCGTCAAATGCTGCAAACGGGGTTCATTGTTTTAGACCCTATTACAGGTGAAGTAAAGGCTTGGGTTGGCGGTATCAATTTTAAAACATACAAATTTGACCATGCTACCACCAAGCGTCAGGTTGGTTCTTCTATCAAACCACTACTCTATTGCCAGGCAATGGAAGAACGTGGCTTTACACCCGAAACTATGGTGGAAGATGTGCAGCAAAATTTTGGCAAAGGGCAATTAGTCCCAGCTACAGGCAAATCTTGCACAGGTCGTACGGTGACAATGGCTGACGCTTTAGCCTGGTCACGTAACTGTGCTACCGCTTATATTATGAAGCAAGTTGGCCCAGCAAATTTTTCACGCTTTTTACAACAATTGAATATACCTACTAAAGTTGATCCCTATCCATCCATTGCTTTAGGCGCATGCGATCTTTCGTTATACGAAATGATGTGGGGATATACCATTTTCGCTGGTCATGGTTTTTCTACCAAGCCTTATTTCATTACTCGTATTGAAGACAGAAATGGAAATGTTATCAAGCGTTTTGATAATACCGGTAATCGCAAAGAAGTTGTTAGTGAAGTAACGGCTTATAAAATGGCCATGATGATGCAAGGCCCGGTTACAAAAGGAACAGCCGCTGGTCTTATGTATCGATTAGGTGCTGCTGAAATGGGAGGCAAAACAGGTACTACCAACGACAATGCCGATGCCTGGTTCATGGGTTTTGTACCACAACTGCAAGGTGGTGTTTGGATTGGTTGTGATGATCGGTTTATTCGTATAGAAAGTGGATTAGGTTATGGGACTGCCGCTGCCCGTCCTATTTGGGAAGCATTTTTCCAAAAAGTTTATGGTGATAAAACTTTAGGCATTGATAAATCCGCCACTTTCCAAAAACCTGCGGACTTACAAAACGATATCAATAATGCTGATATACAACAATACATTAATGATGTACCTCCATCCGATGCTGAAGGCGTAGATAGGGGTAATGGCGATGCAACCGATTTTGGTACAATTGATACATCATACAAATACATGGGTCCTGAATCTCAAAAACCGGTAGATGATGCTGGAACAACTGCACCGAAAAACGATCGTAAAAGCGATAGCTCTAAGAAGAAGGCAACACCTATAGGCTCAGCATCGCAACCTGCTAACGACGAAAAGCAAAAGCCAGGATTTTTCAAACGTATTTTTGGCTCAAAAGATAAAGACAAGCAGAATGATCAAAAGCAAAATGATTATTAACGAAGGCATTCATTAATAATATAAATGATACTTAATAGTCATTTTTATTTTAGCCAAAATTGGAAAGGTATTTGCAAGAACAAATTCTATTCGTGTATATGCCTTCGCAAATGCCTTCCATATTAATATTGTTGATGACAATGTTGATTTTCTAAAAATCACTAGCCTGATTTTAAAAACACAGGGTTATCATCCACAGACGGCAAGCAGTATTGTAGATGCCGCTATTCACCTCGAACAATTCTGCCCAGATATTATGTTACTGGATATTCATGTGGGCAATGACGATGGAAGAGAATTTTGTCAATCTTTGAAGTCCAGGTCAGGAAAAGAACAGATGAAAGTGATTATGATTTCGGGCTATGAAGAGAATATTGGTTCCATTGCCTGGTTTGGTGCTGACGATTTTCTGTTGAAGCCCGTTGAAATGGAAGAGCTGATTAGCAAAATCAAATTTCATCTACTGCCAGTTCGAATAAACTAATAAACATAAAAAAAGCGCCTCCTGGGAGGCGCTTTTAGTTTATAAACTAAGCTTATTATTGATAGCTTACTACCATTACTACTCTTCTGTTTTTTGCACGGCCAGCAGCTGTTTTATTATCAGCAATTGGACGAGTTTCGCCAAAGCCTTGAGAAGTTAAACGGCTTTCGCTGATACCTTTTTTCAAGAAGTATTCTTTTACGCTGTTTGCACGGCTTTCGCTCAACTTTTGGTTGTAGTCATCTTTACCAACATTATCAGTATGACCTTCAATTGATAGCTTTAGATTTTGATCTTCATTTAAAATTTTGGCTACATCATCTAATGACTTGAATGACTTAGATAACAGTTTAGCGCTACCAGTTGCAAAGTAAATTCTCTGAGCAGCATATTCTACTCTTTTTCTAACTTCTTCTTTGATTACAGGGCAGCCGTTGTTTTCTCTTGTACCAGCCAAGGTCGGGCATTTATCCTCTTCATCGTTCACACCATCACCGTCTGTATCGGGAACAGGGCAACCTTGATAACGTGCGACACCAGGAACAGTCGGGCATTTATCTTCTTCGTCATTAATGCCATCTTTATCTGTATCTGGGATTGGACAGCCATTGTATTTAGCAATACCGGGCACAGTTGGACATTGATCATGCTCATCGTCAATACCATCTTTATCAGTGTCTGGTACAGGGCAACCATTGTACTTTGCAGTTCCCGGAACCGTTGGGCATTGGTCTTTATCATCCGTAATACCATCACCATCCGTATCTTTTGGTGCCTGAGGGATTTCAACAACCTTTACTGGTTCTGTCTTCTTAGTACCAATAGTACCTGCAATTCCTAAACTATAAATAAAGTGATAACTATTCGTTTCCTTAGTTACCGGTACCCTATATTGTGAATTAAGGTAAATTGCCGCCTCGTCTACAATGTTAACTTTAACACCTAAACCTACTGGAATAAACGCACTATAATAACCCTGATATTGGCCAACACCAACTCCGGCAATTGCGTAAGGAGTAACAATATATTTGTCGGTCAGTAATTTCAGATTTATTGCGGCATCACCTTCCAAAAAAAGATTGTCATTATTGAATGTTCTGGTTTCTAACGGTAATTTTAAGAATGAGCCCATTAGCGTACCTGCAAAATCTATATGAGGTGTCAACCCCTGGAAATATGTGATACCAATAGCAGGAGTCATCTCACTGAACTTTGCCCAACGCTTGTCCCTTAACACCGCAGGAACAGATGAACTACGAATACGCTGCGCCGTTTGAAAATCAATAAATGAAAAACTTACACCCAATGCAGCAGGACGTGTATAGTCTTGTGCGATTGCACTTGTAATAGAAGCTAAAAGTACAAACAATAAGACCTGAATTTTCTTCATAAAGTTTTATTTAGTTTTAACTGGAGCAAAAATAAAGTGCAGATGCTAATTCTCTAAATTTATTTATCCCGATCTAAAACACGGGAAATGTTCAAATGTTCAATAGGTTATAATGACAACCAATATTTAAAAAATAAAAATGAACGATAATCGTAGGTTTGCAAATGAAACAAGGTTTATTAATCATTTCGAAGTTCAGACGGATTGATTACTTCAACACGAACGGAAGTTAACCCCTGGCCTATGTAACCCAACTTCTTGGCAGCTACATAGCTTAAATCTACCACCCGCTTGTTCTTAGGATGTAAGCGATCATTTACCCGCAGAGCAAGACTTTTGTTATTTTTTAGGTTAATCACTCTGATCCAACTGCCCAAAGGTAACAGGTTGCACGCAGCACTCATTCGTTTGCTATTATACACTTCGCCATTGGCAGTAACACGGCCATTAAATTTTTCAGCATAGTAACTGGCTGTTCCATAAAGAACTTTCTTGGCCTTGTTGGAAATGGAAGCAACCATTTCATTATTTACTAATCTCTTTCTAAAGTCTTTTACAGGAGCAAAAGATGAGAAAGAAAAGACAAACACAATAAGTACAAGAGCAATAATTTTTTGTCGCATAAACGGTGTTTTTTACTTATCAGCAAAATATTTGTCTTTCAGTTTGCGATCTTCGCCGTAAATATCGTCATAAAAAACGAAATGATCAGCTTTGACATCGCAACTGAAATATCGAATATATAGAGGTACCCTTTTGTGCAAGGGTATGTATCTTCTTGTTTTTTGGGCCAACCAACTATTTAACGAGTCAATGGGAACTGCCTTTGGTGATGCTATACGATCATTTCGCAGTAAATAATTAGCAAGATTTAGCCAATCCTGCACCCGCACACAACCATGGCTTAAAGAACGAACGCTTTTTCCAAACAAATAACGTTGATTGGTATCATGCAAATAAACTGAAAACTTATTGGGAAAATTGAACTTTAATACACCCAAGGCATTATCATCACCACTGCCCTGCACTACTTTGTAAGGAATGTTTTTTTTGAACTTAGACCATTTAACGGAATACGCATCTACTTCATCTCCATTATCATTCACCAAGCTGAATCCTTTATGTTTAATATAGCCTGGATCCCTTTTTAATGCCGGTAATACTTCTTTTTCAATAATGCTCTCTGGTATTGTCCATGTTGGATAAGTAATCATATCACTAATAGCACTTGTCAACTGCGGTGTTCGTGTGGTGGGTTTGCCAACGACTACTTTCGAAGTCAATACTACTGAATCATTATCGTGTAGCTGCAAATAATAACTTGGAATATTTACCCAAATATATTGTTGCGGCAATTGCTGCAACTGCTTGTATTTATCCATTGTGATAGCGATACGTACAAATTTTTCTTCATCATTCTGATTCAAGACAGCAATAAACGTTGTAGAAGGCTTTCCGTCTTGCTTTATTCCTTTTTTCTTCTGGTACTTTTTTATTGCTTGGGCCAAGGCTATAGAATCATTGGGTTCTTCTTCATTAATTGTAATTGAATCTTCAGCTAAACGTTTTACCAGCAAATCATTTAAATGCAAACTATCCTTTGGATTTACGAACGTGTATTTTCTAAACTTCGCTTTTTTTAAAAAATTTCTTAATGCACCCTTTAATGCCACATAGCCCTTGTGTGTTGGCTCCAGTGCTTTAAATGCTAAGGAGCCGCTGTCCTTGAATCCTTTTAATTGGGCTATGTAAAAACTATTGGACAGCGAAGTATCTCTTTTGGCATCAACCGTATCAATTGCCAATCGGCCAATCTTGATGTCACGAACTAATTCAATAAATGACGATGTCATTAATATATCCGCCTCTGCCCAAAGCGATGCGTTCAAATTGTTTTTATTACCTGCTGTATCAATGGTCAAATTAATACGTAACGAATCCAAACGTCTTTTTGCATAATCCTGTGGAAACAATCCGTAAAAACGACAACTATCAATGAACTCCAGCAACGAATCTGCTTCTTTCTTCCATTTACCATTACCTGTCCAGATAGGTTCGTCACCGTTTTGTTCATATACATATTGAACAATGGCTGGATGCTTAAAGCTTAATGTTTTTATCAGGCTTTTATCACCGTTCAAAAGATCCTCGAAAGTGGTATTAATGATTTCTTTTGCCATTTTATTGATTTCGGCAGGCTTATCCACTATTACTTTATCACTAACAGATTTTTTGTCTTTGCAAGAAAACAAGAAACATGACGAAAAAAATACTAGCAAGTACCAACAAAAATAATATGTGAAAATTTGCTTTATTTTCATGCGACAAAATAATGGCTTTTTACTGTAAAATATTGTTCTTCTGCGGCATACTAATGACAGCAATCAATCCAACTTTGCAAAGATGTTGTGCTCAGCTGCCAACTATTGTTAAAGAAACGAAAACTTACTGCAATTCTATAGCAAATGACTCATATAAACCCATGATTGAAGTCAGAACAGCTATTCCAGGCGTTGAATACGACTTACGCTACGCTACACGCAGCAATTTTACAGGAGAAAAACTGTATAAAAGCGGGAAGTATACTTTTCTAAGAAGTGCTGTTATAGAAGCTTTGATGAGTGTTCAAGAAGAACTAAGACAAAAAAAATTGACACTAAAAATATTCGATGCTTACCGACCTTACACGGTAACCAAAAAAATGTGGGGTTTAATTCATGATGAACGCTATGTGGCTGATCCGTCAAAAGGTTCTGGACATAACAGAGGTATTGCTGTTGATCTGACGATTGCAGATGCAAGCACAGGCAAAGAATTAAATATGGGAACCGACTTTGATAACTTTACCGATACTGCCCATCAGACCTTCAAATATTTGCCTGCAACTGTTTTAGAGAATAGAATGTTACTCAAAAATTTGATGGAGCAATACGGCTTCAAAGCATTGGAAACAGAATGGTGGCATTACAGTTGGCCAAACAATCACAACTATGAGGTATTAGATATTGATTTTAAAAAGCTGAAGAAAGCCTGTCATTGATGTTTCAGTGTCTTATCCTCTCCTTTCATATCTCCGTTGCTTCGGATCTGGATTTGCACATTAGTAATCCATTCGGCACAACCTCTTTCTTGTAAATGATCATTGATTTGATGAATAACATCCATCACTTCATCGTAGGTACCTTCTACAACAGTTGCAAAAGCGCCAACCTCACATTTGATTCTTGTTGACTTAATAATGAGTATTGCTTCATCTACCCATTCGTAAGGATGGCGATCTTGTACTATGGGTACAATTTGTATTGAAGCATTGATGATGTGCTGATGCATTAGATAGTTCGTTTTATTTTTTGTTCCAGTAACATTAGATCTGCTAACACAATAGCCGTTACAGCTTCCAATACAGGTGGTACTCTTAATGCAATACAAAGATCATGTCTACCCTTCACCGATAAAGTATCCATTTGTTCTAATTCCCAATTCCAGGTTTGTTGTTCTCTGGGTGTAGAGGAAGTTGGTTTGACGACCACACGAAACACTAAATCAGCGCCGTTGGAAATTCCGCCAATTACACCTCCTGCATGATTGGTGCTTGTTTTTCCACTTGCATTAATGATGGCATCGTTGTGCTGACTACCGAACATTTTGGCGGCCGCAAAGCCGGCACCGAATTCAATACTTTTTATAGCCGGAATAGAAAATACAGCATGACTGATCAATGATTCAACAGAATCAAAAAAAGGTTCTCCTAAACCAGCAGGTAAATTTTTTGCAGTGCATTCAATAATTCCACCAACTGAGTCTTTTGCATCAATAGCTTTTTGCAAACCGGCTTCAATATTTTTTTCACCACCAATTTCAAGAATGCTTGCTTCTATTGGTATGTTCTGTAACAACTTTTTCGCAATAACACCAGCTGATACTAAACACACTGTTAATCGGCCACTGAAATGTCCGCCACCCCTATAGTCTTCATTACCTGCAAATTTTTGATGCGCAACAAAATCCGCATGCCCTGGTCGTGGAATAGCTCGTTGCTTTTCATAATCAGCAGAACGTGTGTTCTTATTCTCAAAAACAATGGTCAAAGGTGCACCTGTTGTTTTGCCATTAAATACACCGCTTAAGAAAATAGGTTTATCATCCTCTATGCGTGGCGTGGTTCCTTTTTGCGTGCCGCCTTTCCGTCGCTCCAAATCAGCTATGAAATCATTTTCTTGCAATGGCAAACCTGCCGGACATCCATCCACCACAATACCAACAGATGGCCCGTGCGATTCTCCAAAAATGCTTACTCTAAATATGCGTCCGAAGGAATTCATGTAATTAATTATGATCTAAAGATACTTGTGCATTTAATTTTTGAAGATGTTCCCAAAATTGGGGGTAGGATTTATTCACCGCTTCTGCATGCTCGATGATTACCTTACCATTAGCTTTTAATGCTGCAACAGCGCATGCCATAGCAATACGATGATCATGATGGGAATGAACTGTAGCGGCTTTCACACTACCTCCTTCTATAATCATCAGATCTTCCTGAAGTTTTATGGTTATTCCTAATTTTTTAAATTCTTTTTGTAGGGTTAATGCCCTATTACTTTCTTTATGTGTCAAACGATTCACACCTTCAATAACAGATATCCCTTCGCAATAAGCAGCCAAAGCTACTAATGGTGGAAATAAATCAGGACAGTCCGTCGCATTAAAATGAAATGCCTTAAGCTTAGCTGAGCTGATTTCAATTTGTTTTTCTTCAACGCACATTATAACTTCCGCTTGCATCAGGGCTTGCAATACAGCTTTATCTGCCTGCGCAGAAAAAATATCCAATCCTTTGACCACAATATGACCAGCAACTGCACCTGCTACTAAAAGAAAAGCAGCGCCGCTCCAATCTCCTTCAACTTCATAAGTAAAATTTTCAGTTTCAGGCCGCGCCGCAGATTTTACAGGGAAATAAAACTCTTCATAGTTCTTATTGACAGGAGTTTTCAAACCAAACTGTTCCATTACCTTCAGGGTAAGATCAATGTATGGTTTGCTATTTAAGTTTTTTACAGTAATCGTTACATCATTTGCATCGGCTGCAGAATATGTAAATAACAATCCCGTTAGAAACTGAGAAGACAAACTTCCATCAACTTTAATATTTTTTGGATGCAACGGACCTTGAATAGACAATGGAAGGAAGCCATTGTTACTTTTCACTTTCACACCTAATTGCGGTAATACCTCATTAAAAAAAGATTGTGGACGTGTTATCAAACTACCACTTCCAATTATGGACAGAGGTTTATCACTTAATGCAGCTATCGAACTGAACATACGAATAGATAACCCGCTTTCGCCACAATCAATAGTATCTGATGTTGGTTGAATACCATTGCATCTAATAATGATCTTATCATCTGCATATTCAGCTTCTGCTCCTAATTTTTGAATGATATCTAAAGCCGCTTTATCATCATTTGAAATTCCATAATTATATAAATGTGTTTCGCCACCTTTGAGCAAAGCTGCAGCACAGGCTCTTTGCATTGCACTTTTTGAAGTGGGAACTGTAATGGTTCCATTTATTTTAAAAGGAGTAATGATTGCTTTCATCACAAAGTTTCGTAGAGCTTGTTTATTAATATTGGTTCAATTACAGCCTTTCCAACTTTTTCTAATAAGATAAAATTGATAAAGTCTTTTTCTTTCTTTTTATCCATCCTCAGCACGTTAATCACTTTGTCTCTATTAAACCTTGCATACGTTGGCAGGCCGTATTGCTCTAATAAAGTGACAACTCTTTCTTTTTGTTTAAAACCTTTCAATTGTTCTGAAAGAGAAACAGCATAAGTCATTCCAATACTAATGGCTTCACCGTGTGAAAGTTCATATTGAGTTTCCAAAGCATGACCCAATGTATGTCCAAAATTCAAGAGTTTGCGTTCACCGCTTTCAAATTCATCGTCTTGAACTACCTTGGTTTTGATCATCGCATTTCGCTGAATTAAATCGCAAACAGCTTTTTTCTTCTTTTGATAAAAAGTCAACTCGTTTTCTTCTAAAGCCCGAAACATAGATGCATCTTTTATAGCTGCATGCTTGATGATCTCAGCAAAACCGTTGCGCCATTCATTTTGGGGAAGTGTATCTAAAAAGATCAAATCATGAAGAATAAAGGATGGCTGACGAATAACTCCTATCATATTTTTATATTCTCCTACATCAATGCCATTTTTGCCACCAATAGAAGCATCAACTAATGCCAATAAAGTAGTAGGGACAAAGCCAAACTTAATGCCTCGCATATAAATTGAGGCGACATATCCCGTCAGGTCTGTAATAACCCCGCCGCCAATACCCACCAAGGTTGTTTTACGATCAGCTTCCATTTCGATCAATTGCTCAATCACCGCATCAACTGCTACCTGAACTTTATACTCTTCGCCTGCTTTTAATACAATCGTATTCCAGCCTTTAAATTTTGATTGATGGTGACCAAAAACATTTTCGTCAGTGATAAGTACAGCGTTCTTTTGATCAATAATTTTTCTCAAAAGAAAAAGGCCGCCAGCGAAATAGTAATCAACAGAAGCGTTGCTAAACCTGATTGTCTTTTTGGTCATCAGCTATTAAAAATTTTTGTTTGATGTGAAATGCTTTCCAAATGTACCGCATCAAAATACTTGGTGATAAACTCCTTACTTAAGCCTAGCTTCTCTCCTTTGTGATAAGCTTTTTCCAATATTTCGTTCCAGCGACGAGTTTGCAAAATAGTAATGTTGTTTTCTTTCTTATAAACCGCAATTTTTTCAGCCAATTTCATACGCTGACTTAATACAAACATTAATTCATCATCTAGGTGATTGATCTGTTGACGTAGTTTTTCTAAAGCTGCATGAAATTCTTCTGAATTAGTATCTTCTCTCCTCCAAACAATTTCATCTAACATTTCGTCTAATCGTTCTGGTGTAACTTGTTGCTTTGCATCGCTCCAGGCATTATCAGGATCAATATGCGATTCAATCATCAAACCATCGTAATCAAGGTCAATAGCACGTTGTGCTACTTCCAACAAAATATCTCTGCGACCACAAATATGTGATGGGTCATTGATCATTAGTAGTTCCGGATTGCGACGTTTCATTTCAATAGCCAAATGCCACATAGGAGCATTGCGATATTCAGTAACACCATAGGATGAAAAGCCACGATGAATTAAACCAATCTGTTCTACACCTGCTTTAGCTACACGCTCTACGGCACCTGTCCATAATTCCAAGTCAGGATTAATTGGATTCTTAATTAATACCGGTACTTTCACACCACGCAAAGCGTCTGCCACCTCCTGTACGCTAAATGGGTTTACTGTTGTGCGGGCACCAATCCAAAGTATATCCACGTCAAAATGCAACGCATCTTCCACCTGTTTTGCTGTAGCTACTTCTATGGCGGTAGGCAAACCAGTTAGCTTTTTTGCAGTCTGTAGCCAAGGCAGTCCTTTTGTACCAATGCCTTCGAAACTTCCTGGGCGGGTACGAGGCTTCCAGATACCGGCACGCAACACATCCACTTTGCCTGTATTAGCTAATCGTGTTGCTGTTTCCAATACTTGATCTTCTGTTTCTGCACTGCACGGACCTGATATAATCAGGGGTCGCTTATTCCATTTTTGTTGTGTTGTAATTGCTGTAGTGCTTTCAATTGTTTGCATAACTGTTATTTAATGATGCGTTTAATTTTATTTGCATTGTCAATCAATTCGCCTAAGTATTGATCGTTTTCTTTTTCTAAGCAAGCTTTAAACTTTTTTAGTTGCGCTAAATATTCATTCAACACATCCAACACGTTTTCTCTGTTTTGCATAAGGATTGGCTGCCACATAGCTGCATGACTTTTAGCCAAGCGTACAGTACTTTCAAAGCCACCACTTGCTAATTCAAAAATCTTGTCCTCTTCTTTTTCTTTTTCCAGAACAGTATTAGCTAAGGCAAAAGAAATGACATGAGAGACGTGACTAATGTAAGCCACGTGCATATCATGTTCTTTAGCGTTCATATACACGAGATGCATACCAATTTGCCGATACAAATTTTCCACTGTTTCCACTGCATCGCTGTCAGAAGCAGAGGCGTCACAAATAACAGTTGCCCTGCCTGAAAAGGCACCATTAACAGCTGCTTCAGGGCCGCTGTATTCGGTTCCCCACATCGGGTGTGTAGCAACAAACCGGGTTCTTTTTGGATGATGGGCAACAGACTTAATGATTCCTTCTTTGATAGAACCAACATCCATTACTACTTGCTTATTCACTTTATCTAAAACAGCGGGAAGTATTTGTTCAACGATATTAACAGGTACAGCAATTACAATCAGATCGGAACTTTCAATAGCTGTTTCCAAATTTTCAATTTTGCCAACCAGCCCTAAAGCCAATGCCTTCGCAGCATGAAGCGAGTTAGCGTCTACGCCAATGATTTGCTGCGCAATGCCTTTATTTTTTAAAGCGAGAGCTAATGATCCTCCTATTAAACCTGTTCCGATTATTGTTACTATCATAGCCATTTATCAAAATGAAAAGTCCCGACTTGCACCGGGACTTTGTATATGTATATTTTGGTTTATCGATTTGTTACAAAGCAATCCCGGCCTCACTTGTGAAGTAATAGTACCAATAATATGCTTTGCTCAATAACATGATGCTAAAATTAGCGAAGTTTTTAAAACAGCAAAATAATTTTCTACCGACGTACAGAATCTGCTTCGTTCATGCGTATTCTTCTGCCCTTGTATTTTTTGCCATCGATTGACTGCATCATTTTATTAGCAGCGCCTTTATCAACCTCAATCCAACTATTCATTTCTTTCAAATCTATTCTGCCTAAAACTTCTTTGCTTAAATCACTTAGGTCTAAAATGAATTGCAAAAAGCTGGCTTTGTAAAAGCCATCTTTTGTACCAAGATTCACAAACAAACGAGTGTAATTTCCATTGCCACCAAACTCTCTGCCTCTTGTATCACGGCGACGATCTCCCTGGCGATCGCCCCTGTCGATACCTCTTTCCTGACGGCCTCGATCATCTCTTCTTTCACGTGCATTCAAGTCTTCTGCATTCTCGTAATATCTCAAGAAGCGATCAAACTCCAAGGCTGCAACACGCTTCAATACTTCTTCTTTTGTCACGTCAGCAAACTTCTCTTGCAACATCGGCATGTATGTTTCATAATCGCCGTGGCTAATGTCGGTTGCCAACAACTTATCCATGAAGTAATAGAACTGCTTGCGACAAACATCTTTTCCAGAAGGAATTTCCAACTTGTGAAAAGGCACTTGCACCATGCGTTCTATCTGGCGAATACGACCTGTTTCCCTGGAATGCACAATCGACATACAAACACCGGTTTTCCCTGCACGTCCGGTACGACCACTACGGTGTGTGTACACTTCCACATCGTCTGGCAATTCGTAATTGATTACGTGTGTAATTCCAGAAACATCAATACCACGAGCCGCAACATCGGTAGCAATCAGGAGTTGCAATGTTTTCTCACGAAATTCATCCATCACCTTGTTACGCTGTGCCTGCGTTAAGTCACCATGCAAAGCATCAATATCATATCCTTCCCTTGTCAATTTTTCAGCGATATCCTGTGCATCTGCTTTTGTTCGTGTGAAGATGATACCATACATACCAGGATTAAAATCAATCAATCGCTTTAGTGCTTCATAACGATGCTGAGCCGAAGCCACGTAGTATTGATGATCCACGTTTTTGTTGGCTGTATTCATTTTACCAACGGTGATTTCTGCGGGCTGTTGCATGTACTGCTTGCTTACCTTCCTGATTTCAGGTGGCATCGTGGCACTAAACAACCAGGTACTGTCACGCTGAGGCGTGTTCTGCAAGATGAACTCAATATCTTCCTGAAACCCCATATTCAGCATTTCATCAGCTTCATCTAATATCACGTATTTTATCTCTTCAAGATTGATTGCCTTGCGTTCGATCAGATCGATCAATCGGCCCGGAGTAGCCACCACTATTTGAACGCCTCTGCGTATATCTCTTATTTGTTGCGAAATGGACGATCCACCGTAAACAGCCACAATATTCACCCCACGCATATGTTTCTTAAACAATTCCATCTCGTTCACAATCTGCAAACACAATTCTCTTGTCGGGCATATAATTAAGGCCTGGGGATGTTTTTGAGCGATATCAACTAATTGCAACAGGGGCAAACCAAACGCTGCTGTTTTACCAGTACCTGTTTGCGCCAATCCTATTAGATCTTTTGTGCCTGATAAAAGAACAGGTATTGCTTTTTCCTGAATAGGTGTTGCCTGAACAAAACCCAGTTCATCTACAGCTTTTACTAATTTCTCCTGTAAGCCTAGTTCTTCGAAAGTTGCCATACTAAAATTTGTGCAAAGGTAACTGCTGATTAAGTCGATTGTTGAATGAGGGCAAGGATTTTATGGCCGATTTGCTCGAATGGTGTTAATCTTTTATACTTATTCCTATACAAAAAAGAAAAACCGCCCTGTTCTCAGGGCGGCGCTAACGATTGCTTGCCATATGAATAAAATTTTCCAAAGGCACGAACTACAAATCTTAGTGCTTTTTAGTGTCTGTAGCCTTATGAGATGTATCACCAACAACGGTTGTTGTATGTGCTGTGTCAGGTACAACAGATGTTGTGGTAGTTGTTGTCATGTGTGTTGAATCGCTTGTAGTAGTGCCTTTAGAGCTGTTGTTACAAGCTACTAATGCACCTGCAATAACCAATACTGCCAATACTTTTTTCATGGCATTAAAGATTAAAGTTTAAAAACTATTTGTGATTAGCCCTGTCTTTATGCATTGAATCAATCATTTCTTTCTTAGCCTTTGTAGTAGAGTCAACCATGTCTTTCTTTGCATTAGCAGAAGAATCGATCATGTCTTTCTTTTGGTTAGCTACTGAATCCAAAGAATCTTTCTTTTCGCCAGTGCCGTTTGCACTGTTGTTACAAGCTGCTAAAAAACCGCAGGCCGCTAAAACGATGAATACTTTTTTCATTTTGTTTTTTTTGATGTTATGTTGGAAATTATTTATGCAGTGTGCTGTCTTTTTTTGCATTAGCACGATTTGCCGAGTCTGTTTTATCGAAGCTATTTTCTACCTTTTCCTTAAGCTTCTGTGCTGTAGCTTTCAGAGAATCAATTTTTGCGTCTTTTGTAGAATCAATTTTGTTCAATACCGAATCCTTCACATCCTTTGAATCATTGCTACCATTGTTGCAAGCCATTAAACCGCCGCACAACACTAATAAACAGATTAATTTTTTCATATTCCTTTTTTATAATTCCCTTTTTATAATCGCTTAAAAAGAAAAGATATCGGGAATTAATACCCATTTTGTAAAAAGGTAACCGTTGGGTTAAAAAAAATTTTTTAACAGGTTGAGAGGTTACTATTTTTAAATATTCGTATAAATAAAGAATCGTTGAAACAAGAGCAAAACGAAAAAGCATTATTATTCGGACTAGCAAAGAAGGATCGGAAGTGTATTGAAGCCATTTATAAAGACAATTACAACCTTATTCAGGCATTGATTGTCAATAACAACGGTACTGTAGAGGATGCAAAGGATATTTTCCAAGAAGCTATTATGGTCCTTTATGAAAAGGTTCAATTGGGGGATTTTGAGCTTAATTGCCAGATAAGAACCTATCTCTATTCAGTAAGCAGAAGATTATGGTTGAAACGATTGGCGCAGCAAAACAAGTTTTCAATCGGCGATGAACAGCATTTTGAACTGGCAATGATTGATGAAGATAGTGATGAGCATGAAAAACGAAATGTAGATTTTTTAATGATGGAAAAGGCCATCAATAGTTTAGGAGAGCCGTGCAGAAGTTTGATTGAAGCTTTTTATTTAGAAAAAAAATCGATGCAGGAAATAGCGCTGAATTTTGGTTATACTAATGCTGATAATGCAAAAACGCAGAAGTATAAATGCCTGGTGCGATTGAAAAAGCTGTTTTTTGCACAATATAAAAATGAGTCGCTGTGATGGAAGACAATAAAATATTAGAAGCAATCGAACGCTACATCAACGGGCAAATGTCTGCCGATGAGCGCATGTATTTTGAGCAGCTTCGCAAAACCAATTCTGAAATTGACCAGGCTGTTGTAGAGCACACCTTCTTTCTACAACAGATGAATCGTTTTGACAGCCGTCGCAAATTCAAAAGTTTATTGAATGACGTGCACATTGACCTTGCAGAAAAAGGAGCGATAAAATCTCCACGTTTACAAGGCAATGCCAAGGTTATTTATTTATTTAATCGTTATAAACGTGTAGCCGCTATTGCTGCAAGCATTGCAGGGATAACCACTTTGGCTGTAAGTATTATTTTTTCTTCAGTTGCACCAACTAGAGAGAAAAAAGAAATTCAGGAGTTGGTCAATACTGTTGGCCAGTTGAAGAATCATAATATTAAACAAGACCAAGCAATTAATACTATCAGTAGTAAAGTGAATGCAAGTGGCGTATCCCCAGCTGTAGATTATCGTGCAGGTGCTACTGGTTTCTTGATTGATACAAAGGGCTACGTTATTACCAATGAACATGTGATTGAAAATGCACATGAAGTTTATGTACAAAATACTGCCGGCAAAGATCTGAAAGCAAAAGTTATTTATACCGATGCTGATCGGGACATTGCTATTTTAAAAATCACAGACGAAAAGTTTAAAGCACCTAGCTCGATTCCTTACAGCATCAAGCAAACTAATTCTTCTATTGCTGAACCGGTTTATACACTAGGTTTCCCTAGAAATGATGTCGTTTATGGCGAAGGTTATTTAGCGGCTAATACAGGTTTTAAACATGATACGTTAAGCTGCCAAATTGCGATCGCTGCAAACCCAGGAAACAGCGGCGGGCCTGTGTTAAATAAAAAAGGTGAAGTGATTGGTATTCTGACAGCAAAGCAAACCACGGCCGAAGGCGCAGTGTTTGCCATTAAGTCGAAATACATTTTTGATGCAATACGCGATTTGGAAAACGAAACACTAAAACTTCCGACAACATCTAATTTAAAAGGATTAGAACGCCAACAACAAGTACAAAAAATTCAGCCGTTCGTTTATATGGTAAAAGTGAATTAATCCTAAAAAAAACTAAAAAAGCTTAGATCATTCTGAGCTTTTTTTATTTATTCCAAAGATTAGCAGGATAAGCACCGTTGCTTATCAATTCATTCAAACTTCGCTGTACCACTGGCGCATCTTTTTTGTACGTAACACCAAACCATTTAGCACTTGTTGGAATGACCTTCACCTTACCTCTACCCTGTTTGATAAATTGGTCAACCGTTAGTGGAATCAGAAACTCTGCTTTTGGATTATTGATATTCTCTGCTAAAAACTTTTTTAACTCGTCTTGTAAAAATGTAAACAGTGAAGGATGAAAACACCAGAAGTTCATGGAAGCTTTTGCATTGTGATGAATCTCGTGTTTGCTGCCATCCTCTTCTTCATAAACAATCGTTCCGTTTTCCTGATAAATTTTTAACCGTTCATGAATAGCTATCAGATCATTGTTTTCATCAACCGCACAAACACCACGACTTACAGAGCCATGCTCCGAAAGCGTATTGGATAACTGATAACCAATCAAGGCATATAAATCTTCCCGGCATTCGTTTTCCAAAAATTCTGCTGCACGTACAAAACCATCACTCCCGTAAAAATCATCGGCATTAATTACGGCAAAAGGACCCTGCACCGCATCTTTCGCACAAAGAATAGCATGTGATGTACCCCAAGGCTTTTTTCTATCTTCCGGAACTTCATAACCATCTAAAAAAGAATTCAATTCTTGGTAAACATATTCCGTCTTAATCTTGCCTTGCAACTTAGGCTCGAATATATTTTTAAAGTCTTCTGCAAAATCTTTTCTTATAATAAAAACCACTTTTTCAAAGCCAGCTCGTATTGCATCGTAAATAGAATAATCCATGATGGTTTCACCACTTGGACCATACTGTTGAATCTGTTTCATACTGCCATAACGGGAAGCCATGCCTGCAGCCATAATCACTAATGTAGGTTTCATATCGTCTTTTTAAAATTTGAGGAAGCAAAAATAAATAAATTCGTTCCGATTTGTTTTGATGGACAGTATCAACTTACATACCAGCCTCATCCATTCGTTGCTTGACGACTTATATATGTCAAAGAAAATAAGCATTGATGTGTTGCGATTGGATTTAGTGCATCCGATTGTTTCTGGGAACAAGTGGTTCAAATTGAAAGAATATATCAGGGAGGCGCAAGAACAAGAGAAAGATACTATTCTAACATTTGGTGGTGCATACTCCAATCATATTGTTGCCACTGCTGCCGCTTGCAACGCAGTGGGTTTGAAAAGCATCGGCCTTATTCGCGGAGAAAAGCCATCCAGTTGCTCACCCACATTAGAGCAGGCAAGTAGTTTAGGTATGCAGTTGGTTTTTGTTGACAGAAATACATACTCACGAAAACAAGTGCCAGATCATATAAACATTAAAAATGTCTATGTAGTTAACGAAGGTGGTTATGGAATTAAAGCAGCAAAAGGTGCTGCAACTATTTTAGATCTTGTTGATCAAACAAAATACACGCATGTAATTACTGCAGTTGGTACAGGAACAACCTTAGCCGGCATTGTTGAAGGCAGCACACAACAGGAATGCATTGGTATATCTGTTTTAAAGAATAACTACAGTTTGCAGGCAGAAATAAACGCTTTATTATTCCAAGAGAACAAGAACCGCTTTACCCTTATTCACGATTATCACTTTGGTGGTTATGCAAAAAAAACGGACGGGTTAATCAACTTCATGAATAGTTGGTTTGCCAGAACAAACATCCCTTCCGATTTTGTTTACACAGCTAAATTGTTTTTTGCTTTGGATGATCTGATTAAGAAAAATTACTTCCCCGAGCAAAGCCGTTTACTCGCAATTCATTCTGGAGGACTACAAGGCAACCGTTCGCTACAAAAGGGAACGTTAATTTTCGGCGATTAATACAATGCCCGTTTATATTTGTACGATTTCTGTGCAGTACCGAATCCTATCAACATGAACAAATGTTATTTACTGAGCATTCTTTTTGTTAGCCTTGGTTTCTTTGCTTTTTCGCAGGACACGCTTCCTAAGTTTTCGGTACGCAATGTTGGTAAAGAAAGTTACATCATCAGTTGGTTTAATAATTATGAACACGTCAACCAGATAAGCGTTCAACGATCTTTTGACAGCTTAAAAAATTACAAAACCATTCTTTCCGTTGCTGACCCTAATTCAAAACAAAACGGTTTTGTGGACGCTCAGGCGCCCAATGATCACATGTTCTATCGTTTGTTTGTAGTGCTTGGCGGTGGGTCTTTTTATTTTACAGAAGCCAAGAAACCGGTGTGGGATACTGCCCGGAAATTAAGTAATGCACCAACTACAAAAAACGGTATATCCTTCCCTGTCACACCACAAGATGTGTTTAATAATCCGGTTACAAATAATGCCAAACCAAAGGATACTATTGCAGGAGTCAAAAAAGAGATTTTTATTCCCTCCTTTTATGTTTATACCAGAAAGAAAGATGGCAACATTTTTCTGAATCTTCCCAATGCGGATGAAAAGAAATATTCTGTCAAGTTTTTCGAAGAAGATGGCAGTCCATTGTTTGAAGTAAAGAATATTAAAGAAGCTTCGTTAATCGTTGACAAATCTAACTTCTATCATGCAGGATGGTTCCACTTTGAATTGTACGATGGTGAGAAATTAATTGAGAAACATAAGTTTTATTTAGCGAAGGAATTTTGAGATTCTTCGATAACTAGCCCAAAAACCTTCTCAAAATTTCGTTTCAGTTTTTCTTTTACTTCTTCCATTGCTACTTGTCTCCCCAATTCTTCTTTGATAGATGTGACTTTTTTATTTTGTATGCCGCAAGGAATAATGAAGTTGAAATAGTTCAAATCGGTATTTACATTCAAAGCAAAACCATGCATCGTAACCCAGCGACTGCAACGAACACCCATCGCACAAATCTTTCGCTCTTTGCCTTTTATATCTGCATCAATCCAAACGCCTGTCTCGCCTTTTGAACGTCCTGATTCAATACCATATTCTGCAAGTGTTAGTATAATGACTTCTTCCAGGTCACGCAGGTATTTGCCGATATCGGTATAAAATTTTTCAAGGTCGAAAATGGGATAACCCACAATTTGTTGTGGGCCATGAAATGTGATGTCTCCTCCTCTATTGGTATGAAAAAACTGGATGCCTTTCTGCGACCGCTGTTCTTCATTAATTAAAACATGTTCGATCTTTCCGCTTTTACCCAATGTGTACACAGGCGGATGTTCTACAAAAAGTAGATAATGTTTGGTAGGCAAACTAAATGGATCTACTTCTTTACTCAATGAATAACTACCCGCATCTGACTTAATTTTTAAGTTTTGTTGCAGCAATTCTTCCTGGTATTTCCAGGCTGCTTCATAGTACATCAAACCCAAATCTTCAAACAAAACTTTCTGTTCTTTCATAGCTGTGCAAAATTAGGTGCTTTCTGGCCTTTATTTTTGCAGGCATGAGCAAAGAGCAGTTGCCGGAGCAACCGGAGAATATAGAAAGCAGCGACGACCTTTATGAACGATTTACATTTCATGTGGATAAAGGCCAGGAACCTTTGCGCATTGACAAGTTCTTAATGAGCCGGCTGGAAGGTGCTACCCGAAACAAATTACAACAAGCTATCAATAACGGTCTTGTATTGGTGAATGGAAAAGAAGTAAAACAAAATTATAAGATCAAGCCATTTGACAATATCATTATTTACTCTGATCTCTCGCCTGAAAGTACTGACGTTGTCCCGGAAAAATTAGACCTGAATATTGTGTATGAAGATGATGTACTAATGGTAATTAATAAACCAGCAGGCATGGTAGTACATCCGGGAAGTGGTAATTATTCAGGCACCTTGCTCAACGGTGTTGCTTACTACCTTCAACAGAAAAACCCAACGATTTCAGAAGATGTCCTGCCACGTTTTGGATTAGTACATCGCATTGATAAAAACACGAGTGGTTTACTGGTATTAGCTAAAACAGATAAGGCCATGCGTCATCTTGCAAAACAGTTTTATGATCATACCGTGAAGCGTCAATACATAGCTTTAGTTTGGGGTGATGTAGAGCAAGATAAAGGAACGATTGTGGCACATGTAGGCCGTAATCTTCGCTTTCGAAAATTATTTGAAGCCTATCCCGAAGGAGATTATGGCAAGGAAGCTATTACGCATTACACGGTGAAAGAACGTTTCAATTATGTAACGCTGGTCGAATGTGTATTGGAAACTGGTCGTACGCACCAGATACGGGTACACATGAAGCATATTGGTCATCCGCTATTCAACGATGATTTTTATGGAGGTGATAAGATTGTAAAGGGAACGATTTATAGCAAGTACAAACAATTTGCCGATAATTGCTTTGCCATTTGCCGACGACAGGCATTGCATGCACAAACGCTGGGCTTTGTTCATCCTATTACCAATGAAGAATTATTTTTTGAAGCTTCGGTCCCGGAAGACATTAGCAAGGTGATTGATAAGTGGCGGGATTATTCAACTTCGGTTTTGAAGAAGAGTTAACGAAAGAACTATTTTGCATACTTGTCCTGCCATGCTAAGATGCCGCCAACAAGGTTGAAGGTATTCTTGAAACCTAATTGATCAAGCACCATGCAAGCCATCATGCTTCTATGGCCGCTGCGGCAATGAACAATTACTTCTTCGTCTTTAAGATCTTCTAAGTCTTCAATCTGCATCGTTTGGATCTTACCTAATGGCACCAATTTGCCACCTATGTTTGCTTCAGCATATTCATGTAGTTCACGGCAATCAATCAGGTTGATCTTTTCGCCGGCATCCATTTTTGCTTTTAATTCTTCTACTGTAATATTTTTCATGTACTATCTATTAATTTTTTATTGGTCACATGAAATTCGCCATAAAACGTCACTGATAACTAAATACCCTATGGCTCATTTCATATTAGTAATCGTTTCTTTTTGGATCTTGCGCTTGCGGTAGTGTTTCGGTTTTAGGCTTAACGGTTGAATCCACTGCGGGCTTTTGAGCACTTAACCAAATATCAATCATTTGACCAGGGCGAATACGATATGTACGGCCTTCTGCATCTTTATGGGCAGGGCTTTGTTTATACACGAATGCCGCAGCAGTATCTTTTACATCAGGGTCAGGTAAGGCAACACCAAGTATCAAGCCCATCGATTGTATTTGTGCTCTTGCTTCAGTCAATGTCATACCGTATAAATTGGGTACGCTTAAATTCTCCTTACCGATACCACTACCGAGCACCAATGAAATCTTACTGCCCACTTTCAATTTTGTTCCGGGAGCAATAGTTTGTCCATTAAACTTTTGATCCAGAACAGAATTCTTGGCAAAGTCAGCTTTGTACGTGGTATCGCCTAAATGAAGGCCCATGTTTTCTAATACCATCTGTGCATTGCGCAACGTATATCCAACAAGGTTCGGCATTTCCACATCTGGTGCAATAGCGCGATTGATAGTAACATATACCGTACGATTCACCTTTACGACCGCATCGGGATCGGGCACTTGTTTGATGATAACAGACGGTGGCAACGAATCATAATACACGGAGTCTTGAATGACCATATCAAAACCCTGTTTCTCCAGCATGGATTGTACTTCTTCCAAGCGTTTGCCCATTAAATTGGGAACTGTTTTCGCATCGCCGTGGTGTGTAATAAAATTCAGCGAAAACATAAAAATAAGAAAAACAATAACCAGCAGTCCCAAAGCCGTAGCCAGGTGAACCCAAAGTGGTTTTTCTTTCAGTCTGCTAATAACACCCATTCCCAAAATTTCGGTGCAATATAATTGTTTCTTAGATGTTTGATGTTCAAAGTTCGATGTTTGAAGTTACTGTTCACACACGCTGCTTATTACTTATTTCCCTCTAATGCTTCTTCTACCAGCTTGCGGTAAAAGTCCTTCAACTCCCAACCTTTTGCCCGCACTTGTTGCGGTATCACGCTTGCTTCGCTTTGGCCGGGAATGGTATTGATCTCCAGCATATAGGGTGAGTCTCCTTCTTCGTTATAAATAAAATCAATACGCACTACACCACGGCAATTGAATACACTGTAGATCTTCTTTGCAGTGGCTTCGAGTTTTTCTTTCCATACTTCACTGATATCAGCAGGTGTAGTTTCGGAAGACTTGCCTTCGTATTTTGCTTCAAAGTCAAAGAATTCTTTATGGGCTACTACTTCTGTAATTGGTAATACAATAATTTCTCCTTTTGTTCTAAACACGCCTACGGTAAATTCTCTTCCCTTAATCATTTCTTCTACTAGCACTTCGTTGTCTTCTCTAAAAGCTTTTTCGATAGCAGCACCTAATTCTTCGGAAGGACTATTCACCTTGGACATGCCAATACTGGAACCACCATTGTTTGGCTTCACAAATACGGGGTAGCGAAGTTTGGTAACTTCTTCAGAAGAAGTAAATTGGTTTTTGATAAACAGCACTGATTTGGCTACAGGTATGCCTGCTGCTGCACCTACAGCAGTTGTATATCTTTTGTTGAAAGTAAGCGCTGATGTAGCGGCATTGCACGAGGTGTACGGAATGCCTAAGAGATCAAAATAGCCTTGCAGCTTTCCATCCTCGCCGGGTGTACCATGCATACCAATGAACACACCATCGAAGACTATTTTTTGCCCATCAATAGTAATCGTAAAGTCGTTCTTATCTACGGGTAGTTTAGCGCCGTTGTGTTCATAGAACCAACCCTGGTGGTTGATATCAATCTTATATACGTCAAAAATGTTGTTGTCTAAATTCTGTTCAATGGTCTTTGCTGATCTATAGGATATGGTGGCTTCGCCGGAAAAGCCGCCTGTTACCAGGGCTATTTTTTTCTTCATGCCGTCAAAGCTATTGCACAGGGTAAAAAGGAACAAGGAAAGAGGGAAGTTTTTGTAAGAAGAGAGCTTAGCTTTAACGTGTTGTGCTATTAAAAACTCAAAGCATGTTTGATTTGAGTTAATTTGTTACCGTTTAAATGGTTGATTCAG
>PSMG01000033.1:1778-30693 GCA_040290035.1 Chitinophagaceae bacterium | reverse complement strand
AAGCTCCTCTTGTTTTCGCTACAGTTAAAAGTATAAAGTTGGGATGTTTTCTTTTGGTTTACACATAGGAATTTGGATTTTATGGTATTGCTCTGGTGTGGTCGTTCTAACTTGTAGTTCGATCGCCACTGTTCTGCTTTTTCTCTAACCTTCTTAAGTGAGATGAATATATAAGCGTTCCACAATTATCGACGAATACTTCCATTGCAGCGTTCCACACAAGCATTTTGCATGGGTTTTCCCGGTTGGATAAACACCAGCGTAATCTTTTGCTTTTTGTACCACCCGTCCAGTTTTGCGGAGATAAACTCCGGTCCATTGTCCACGCGGATCATTTTGGGCAGACCTCTAAACTCCTGTAAATATTCCAAAGCTCTGATCAGCCTCACCGTCGGCAGTGAGGTGTCAGCTTCAATGTGCAGCACTTCCCGGTTATAATCATCCACAATGTTCAGCAGGCAAAAGGTTCTGCCATCCCAAAGGCTATCACTCATAAAATCCACACTCCAGACAACATTCTTTGCGTCTGGTTGGTACAGCGCCTGTTTTACCCGTGCTGGCAGACGTTTCTTCCGTCGCCTTCTGATGTTTAGTTTAAGTGCTGTATACACCCGGTAAATGCGTTTGTGGTTCCATACAAAGCCATTTCTTCCCAGCCTGTAGCAGCACTGCCAAAAGCCTATGGCAGGATGCTTCTCCACCAACTGCTGCAGTTCGCTAATGAGATGATCATCCTGCTTTGGCTTCTTCGGATAACGCAGGGTGCTCTTTGTGGTAGGCTTACGGCTTTTAGCGCCTGACGCTGGCTTACCTTATGCTCAGAAATCATGTACTCGGCCAGGCTACCTTTTTCGTCAGGCATCAGAGCTTTTTTGCCACCGCGTTTTTGAGGGCTTCGTGTACCAGGGAAAGATTGGCATACATGCGTTTGGGCCCTGCATTCTCCTCTTCGAGGTCTTTGAGTTTTTTCAGGTCTTGCACTTCCATCCCTCCGTAACGCTGCCGCCACTTGTAAAAGGCCGCTGTGGTAATTCCTAATTCCCGGCAGATGTCCTCTGCCTTACGGCCGCTCTCATGCTCCTGAATGGCCTTGACAATCTGTGTCTCCGTAAATCGTGTTTTTTTCATATTGACTCATTTAAAATGAAGCGAATTTGCTACCTTTCAAATGAGCGAAAATTGGGGAAGCCGACAACTCCATGAAGGCACTCTACCTACCACAAACAAAGCACATAACCTCATCCTCTCACCCTGTGCGCTGGCCGGCAAAACACGCGGAGTGGTTTGGGTTTGCCTTGATTTTTTGCGGAATTTATCCTGAGCGCAGTAAAGGACCTAATATCAAGGCAAAAAGTGGAAAAGAAAAAAAGAAAAACTCCCACACCCACAAATTCCTCACTGCATTCGAAATAACAAATGCGAGAAACGGCAAAGAATAGAAGGAACTAAAATTCAAACATCCGACTTCTGACTTCTGATCTCTTTCCTCCATAGCATCCTTATACCACACCCGTAGAATACCCGTATTTAGTTCGACTCAGTCCTTGTCTTTATTATGTTAAATAGCCCTTCACCTTCGCAATTTCTCTATTTTCCATTTCCCATTCTCCCATTCTTCCCCTACTTTTGCCGTCCTTTCACACTACGGGTGTGGTGACCTGTAGTTAAAACGGTAACCAGTCTTGTTCTCCCAAGGCTATTTCCTAAACGTGAAAAAAACTAATTACAATGAAACGTACATTTCAACCGCATAACCGTCGCCGCAAAACCGTTCACGGTTTCCGCAAGCGTATGCAAACTGCCAATGGCAGAAAAGTATTAGCCAGCCGTCGTGCTAAGGGCCGTCATAAGCTTACTGTTAGCGACGAAAGAAAGTTAAAATAACAGATTGGTAAGTACAGAAAAAAAGACTGAGCCCCGTTCCACCGGACTGGGCTTTTTGTATATTCGGAACATGCGTAAGCGGTACGGTTTAAGCAAAGCACAAAGGCTCAAAAGCCGTAAAAGCATCGATGCTCTCTTCGAAAAAGGCGAAGGATTTTCTGTCTTTCCCATTCGTGTTGTCTATGCCGTGGTAGAAGGAGAAGTCGGGGTGAAAGTGGGGGTCAGTGCCAGCAAGCGCAACTTCAAAAAGGCCGTGCACCGCAACCGCATCAAACGCCTGCTACGGGAAGCCTATCGCTTACAGCAAGAGGAGTTTGTGACCACAGTCACCGCCAGTGGTAAAAGCTTAGCCCTTTTTTTCAACTATACCGATAAAATACTACCGACCTTCGATACCATCGCGGCAGCTATGGCCAAATGTCTGGTGCGCCTGCAGCAAAAACTGAATGAAGAGCCTTCTTAAAATACTAGCCTTCCCCTTTATTGCCGCCATCAAGATCTACCAGTGGGTTATTTCTCCCTTGTTAGGTCCTAAGTGCCGCTTTACGCCTACCTGCTCACAATACGGCCTCGAAGCATTTAGGAAGTACGGCATCTTCAAGGGCTTTTGGCTTACTGTAAAACGCATTGCCCGTTGCCACCCCTGGGGCGGCCATGGTTATGACCCGGTACCCTAACAAAAAAGGCCGTTTTACAACGACCTCTTCCAAATAAGTTATAGATGAATTAATCTTTACGCTGGATCGCTCTGTCTACCGACCAGTTTCCTGCGCCATTGATCAATAAGGCAATTGCTATTCCTATCACCAACAAGTGGTATTCAAATCCTTCTCCCTTCTGCTGTCCGCTCCAGTTTATAAAAAAGCCATTATTCAGGTGAGAAGTAAACAGGATGCCGAGAACAATCCAAAAACGCCTAAGGCAGCAATGCGGGTGGCTACACCAAAGATTAGCATCAGTGCACCAAAGAATTCAATAAGGATAACCAACAGGGCCAGCACATAAGGTATGAGAGCCATGCCTGTTAGAAAGCCCATCGTACCGCTAAAGCCATAACCGCCAAACCAGCCTAATAGCTTTTGTGCACCGTGTAGGAAGAGGACAAGGCCAAGAATGATGCGTGCAACAGCAATTGCTGTGTTATTGTTGGTAGCTAATATTCTGTTCATAAATGAACCTCCTTAGTTTGCGTAAAAAAATTGTTCCTTCACAATCTTTCCCTCTTTCCAGTGCTGTACTGCCACTTGTCTGTAATTACGAACGCCCCAATCTTTATGCGTGTAATCATACGTCCATACTACCATGCTTACATCTTCGCCTACGGCTACTTTCTCTACCGCAGCGCTTCTGAATTCAGTAATGCTTCCAAAGAATTCAATCTCTCGCTGGCGGTTGGCATCTTTGCCTATAGTGGGTTGAGATTCGTTTTCCTGCATTACTACAGCGTCATCATAATATAATTCAAAAGCATCGAGTGCTTTGCCTTCTAAAACCAAACTGTTTAAATGGTTGATCTTTTCTTGAATCGTGTTCATTCTGTCTTGTTTTTGAAACACAAAATTGAGTCTTAAACGCTATGTGCTCCATTGACCTATGTTAGAAAATTTGCTTGATCTAGGTTAACGTTTTACAGCTAATTGTTTGCGTATGCGACTGAGCGATTCAGGCGTAATGCCAAGGAAAGAAGCAATTTGGTGCTGAGGGATGCGTTGTTCAAACTGCGGATAGCGTTGCAAAAAATGAAGGTAACGTTCTTCCGCAGTGCTGCTCATAGCAGCAATAATGCGTTCTTGGTTTACAATAAAAGCGTTTTGCAACAGCATTCGAAAGAAGCGTTCAAACTTGGGTACTCGTTCAAATAAGGTTTCCCATTTCTTTTGTTCAATATAAATTACTTCTGTCTCTTCCAATGCATCAATTGTATAGCGTGCTGGTTGCTGGGTTAGAAAGCTGTACATGTCGTTGATCCACCAATCTTCAATAGCAAACTGCACTACATGCTCTGCACCTTTTTGATCAATATTAATAAGTACGCAGGCAACCGCTGTTTACAAAATATTGGTTGTTCGATACAGTTCCTTCCTGCAAAAGGTATTGACGTTTGCACAGCTTCTTCACCTTCAGAATAGAAACAAAATATTGTTGTTCTTCTTCAGTAAGTTGAATAAAACGGGAAACATTTTGCAAAATGCGTTCGTACATTGCTAAGTAAACGGTTGGTTAATCTCTTTTGCCAATATAGTTATTAGGCTTTCTTTCTAAGCAATCCACGTAATCCTTTGAACCCAAACGAATGAATAAATTGGTCTTCAGCGCATTTTGTAGCTGGCACTCTTTTTTACAAATAATACCTAACTGCTGATAATAAAAGTTTTGCGGAAGCGGTGAGAAAGTGGTGCGTAGCAAACTTGTATCAATAGAACGTAAAGAGATACGTTGAGCCCTTACGTTAAAATTTGCTCCAACTAAAAGAATTAAACACAAAAGCAATAATCGCATGGAGTAGATTTAATGTAAATTTACGGTTTGATTTTTGTGAAAAAGACGAATCTTTTTGATGATTATTGGCCACAGAAGAAGAATCATACATGAGCCTGAACCAGAGTTTACAACAGAAGTTATTACAAAAGTTATCACCTCAGCAGATTCAGTTAATGAAGTTGCTGCAGGTACCTACTGCCAATTTAGAAGAGCGCATCAAAGAGGAGTTGGAAGAAAATCCTGCCTTAGAAGTAACCGATGAAAGCCACGAAGACAATTTCGATGCTGCAAAAGATGAATTTTCAGACACTGAAGACTATAGTGAAGAAGATACATCTGCGGATGATTACGAAAGCTTTGATATAACTGATTATGTGCAGGAAGGTGATGATGATATCGCCGACTATAAATTGCGTGATGAAAATTATGGAGAGCAGGAAGAAAAGCAAACACTTCCATACAAAGTAGAAACAAGTTTTTACGAACAGCTCGAAGGTCAGTTGGGCTTATTGAACCTGGATGACCGCGAATACAGGATTGCGGAGCAGATCATTGGCAGTATTGATGAAGATGGATATCTGCGCAGAGAAACCGCGGCCATTGTCGATGATCTTGCCTTCCGCCAGAACATTGACACCAGCGATGAAGAAGTAGAAAGCCTGATCAAACGTATTCAAAACTTTGATCCGCCCGGCGTAGCTGCCCGTACCTTACAAGAGTGCTTATTATTACAACTCAATCGCCTGAAACTAGAAGGTAAAGATGTGGATGTGGCCATTCAGGCCATCACCAAATACTTCGACGAATTCACGAAGAAGCACTATGAGAAAATTCAACGTGGATTGAATCTTACGGATGACGAATTGCGTGAAGTAATGAATCAGATCACCAAGCTTAATCCAAAGCCTGGTGGTAATGTTGGTGGCATCAACAAAGCAGAGAGTTATATTGTTCCTGACTTTTTCATTTATAATAATGGTGGAAAATTAGAGCTAACACTAAATTCTAAAAATGCTCCTGAGTTACGCATCAGCGAAGGCTATCGTGATATGCTAAAAGAGTACGATCGTGGTGCTAAAAAAGATAAGCGTCAAAAAGAAGCAGTACTATTCATTAAGCAAAAAATTGATGCTGCTAAATGGTTCATTGATGCCATTAAGCAACGGCAACATACTTTGCTAAGCACCATGACGGCTATTATGAATCACCAATATGATTTCTTTTTAACCGGTGATGAAACTACACTTCATCCAATGATCTTAAAAGACATTGCAGAGAAAACAGGCTTGGATATTTCTACAGTGAGCCGTGTGGCTAATAGCAAGTTTGTACAAACTGAGTTTGGTACGTATCGTCTGAAATTTTTCTTTTCCGAATCACTTACAACCGATACTGGTGAAGAAGTATCGACACGAGAGGTGAAAAAAATATTGAGCGATTTGATTGAAGATGAGAACAAGAAAAAACCACTCAGCGATGAACGCCTTACAGAGTTGCTTCAGGAAAAAGGTTATAATATTGCCCGCCGTACCGTAGCTAAGTACAGGGAACAACTAAACATACCTGTAGCACGGTTAAGGAAAGAGTTGTAAAAAGTTTAAGGTTTAATGTCTAAAGTTACCAGCCATCTTAAGAACCTTAAACCTCAAACTTTAAACTTTAAACATCTTCATGCAAGCAACCATTTCTAACAACGAATTTCATCCTGTAACGAGAGCAGCTGCACGCATTTTGTCGGTGATCCTTCACCCGGTTTTTATACCTATTTATGTGCTACTGTTCTTTTTATACCTATCACCTGAAGCCCCAGCTTTAGCACCTTTTGACCGTTTACGCATTACACTTAGCTTCTCCTTGATGTATATTGTTTTTCCGGTTGTAACTACGCTTATTGCAAAAGGCCTCGGCTTTATCGATTCTATTATGTTTCGCACAAGCAAAGATCGCATCATACCTTATGTTGCTTGCGGCTTGTTTTATTTCTGGATGTGGTATGTGCTTAAAAACCAGCCTGAGTTTCCAAAGCAATTGGTAGCCTTTAGTTTGGGTGTGTTTTTAGCATCAAGTGGGGGACTTATCGCCAATAGTTATCTCAAAGTAAGCATGCATACGATTGCCGCAGGTGTGGCCTGCACATTCATTTGTTTGTTAGGCTTAAAATCAGATGCGAATTTTGGTTTCTTTATTACTATTGCCGTATTGCTTACAGGTTTAATTTGCACCATTCGTTTGATCAATACAGATCATAATGTTCGAGAAGTGTATATAGGTTTAGCCATTGGTGTAATGATGGAAATAATTGCCTTTTGGTTTGTCTAATGAACCAAGGCCGCTGCACTCCAATATCGCCAGTCCTTGCTTTCTGCTTCATGTGTATGTTTTGGTATAATGCCTTTCTTCAAAACCGAAGCGTCTAAAATATGTTCAGCAACCAGTTTCTTCCTGCCTTCCATTAATTGTTCTTGCACATCTTTGTTCTGCATCCATAGTTTTTGGGGTGGTTCAAAACCTACTTTATCTTTTCGCCAAACAATTTCCGGAGGTAAACAATTTTCTGTTGCCTTACGCAGTAACCATTTACTCCAGCCGTGTTGTATTTTAAAATGAGGCGGCAGCGTAAATAAAAACTCCACTAATTCACCATTCAAAAAAGGCAGGCGTACTTCTACAGCATGTGCCATGCTGTTTCGATCTGCCAAACGCAGCAATTCTTCCAGGCCGTTTACAAAAGTGTTGTAATAAAGTGCACTATTTAAATTTAAAGAAGCGGGCAATGTGTAATAAAAATTTTGTTTGTTGCTGAATGCAAAATCTTGGTTCAAATCGCTTTGCTTGAAAGCCTGTTTTGCTTTTTTGCCTTCTAACAATGAAGCAGTAAACTGCGGAAAGAAAGAGGCAAGGCTATTCTTCCAGTCAAAATCTTCTTGTACTCCTAATGCTCTGGCGGCTCTTAATTCATAATTCAATTTAGTGCCACGCAATTCCTGCCAATACCATTTATAATATTTAGAATAACCGGCAAGGATTTCATCAGCACCTTGTCCATCCAGTAAGACTGTAACACCTGCTTCCTTCGCCGCTTCAAACACTTTATATTGAGCAATAGGAGAGGCTGTGGAAAAAGGTTCATCCTGTTGTTGCATTATTAGCTCCATTAATCCAATAACTCCTTCTTCATTTATAGTAACCAAATGATGCTCTAACCCAAACTCATTTGCTACTTTGGTTGCATATTGCTTTTCGTTTTTTTCAAAGCCTTCAAACGCCGCCGTAAAACATTTATGCGTGTATTGCGTCGCTTGTTGTTGATTGCAGAACGCTATAACAGCAGAGCTATCTAACCCACCACTTAAACTGGTTCCAATAGCAACATCACTTCGTAATCGCTTACGAATACTTTGCGCAAACAAGTACTGAAATTTTTCTATTGCTTCATCTTCCATGATGGTGTGATTGACATCAATGACAGGCTGCCAATATTTTTCAATTATTAATTCATTCGCCTGCAATGAAAAGGTAAGTAAAGAAGCTGCAGGCAGTTTGTGTATATTGTTGTAAAATGTTTCTTGCGGATCGGATGGATTAGTTGTGTAGCCAATAGTTAGAAAATTGTACAGCATTGCTTTGTTTACTTCTTTGGCAATACCCATTTTCCAAAGCGCTTTTATTTCCGATGCAAAAACCAACCGCTCTTCATCATAAAAAAAGAAAAAAGGCTTTTCACCAAATCGGTCACGTGCAGCAAATAATACTTGTTCTTTTTCGTCCCAAATAGCAAAAGCGAAAGCGCCGTCAAAATGATGCAGGCATTCCTTGCCCCAAACGACAAATGACACCATCAATACTTCCGTGTCAGAGGTAGTGTGAAAGCGATAACCTTTGCGGCTTAATTCTTCTTTCAGTTCAAGATAATTATATAATTCGCCATTGTAGACTAAATGGTAGCGATCAGCGTAATGAAAAGGCTGTGCTGCTTCTTCGCTCAAATCAATAATGCAAAGCCGCCTGTGACCAAGCGCAACAGTACCTGTGTCATTATAATAGCCTTCACCTTCTGGGCCACGGTGAGTGAGTGTTTGCGTAGCTGCCTGCAGCTGTTCTTTCACAACAAGTCTACTATTTCTGGAACAAATGCCTGCAATACCACACATGCTTTAAAGATGCAATAATTTTAAGTAAGAAGAATGCAATTAATAATTGATGAGCAGTTTGGCCACTACATCGTCCCAAGCCATGATCAAATTAGCACTACGGTTATTTGCTGCAGTTGGTTGAAACACTATCGTAAAATATTCTGCAGTCGTATCGCTGTGTTGTACCGGAATTTGAAAACTAAATAAATCTTTCTGTGGATCAGGCTTCAAACCCCAGCTATCAATATTGCTGTTGAAGACAAGCGTCCAACTGTTTTCCTGTGGAATGCAATAGAGAATGTATCTGCCCTGTGGTATTTTTTTGTTTTGAATGGTTATTGGTTGGAATAGATCAATCTCTGTTGCTTCATTTGCACCTAGTCGCCAAGGTTCACCCCACTTCAACAAGTTGCCAAAAATTTTTCGTCCTTGACGGTGTGGCCTGCTGTATATCACTCGTGCAATTGGCGGTGTAGTAATAGCCTTTGCCATTTTTAATTTAGGGTAATCAACCGGCAAATAGCTCATGTCCATAGGCGATACATCTACCGGCTCATAAGGATTGGCTATTTCCTTTGCAACAGGTGTGATCGTGTCTTTTTGAATAGTAGTTGGTGTGGAAGGTTTTTGTTGCTCATTGCAAGCAATGCAACAAAAGAACAACGCCGCAGCAAAATATTTCATGCAACAAATTAGCTTATTTAAATGCAATAGGCAATGCAGCCATTATGTTATCCCAAGCCATAATGAGGTCTGCACCCGTAGCTGATTTTGCAAAGGTTATGGTAAATGCGTCTGCAACATCGGTAGTTTTTTGAACAGGCACATTTATACGAACAACATCTTTAGTGCTATCGTATTTAAAGGCACCCCATATATCGGTGTCTTTATTTAGAATAATATCCCAACTGGTTGGGTGTACTACAGCATACATTGTGTATTTGCCTTTTGCAATTTTTTTGTTGCCAATCTTTACATCTTTAAAAAACTCAATTTCTGTTGCTTCGTTAGCACCCAGGCGCCATACCTGTTCGTATTCCACCAACTCACCAAAAATATTTCGGCCATTTTTCTGCGGACGGCTATAAATCACTCTTGCTGTCAACGGCTCTGTTGCTTTATCCTGAATACGCAACACAGGATAATTAGGCGGGTAATACGCCATATCCATTGGCGATTTATCCAATGCAGGAAGTTTTACACCAGTTTGTGCTTGTGATACAAGAACGATAGTCAGGAAGCAGAAAAAGAAGAATACTTTTTTCATCTGTAAACATTTATTGTTTTATAAAGTTCACATGGAATTTACCGAAAGCAGACGCAGTTGTTTAAGCAATCACTAACGGCTCATTTCATAGACAATTATTGCGCTGTGTAAAAATAATGGATGCCGAATGTAAAGCAGCAACCATTTATAAAAAAAGGTCTTGCAACTGATGTTTTGAAAAGTTTTTAACATCTGCAAAGAATAGGGAGAACTGCTTTTCTAAAAAGTCGTAATGATTTTGGAAAAGTGCAAATGCAATAGCGCTGTCTTCCATGTACTTTGAGCGACGAACTAATCCACCCAAACTTCTTTCAATGCCCCACTGTTCACGATAGTTGTATAACCAGTTTTGTTCCTTCATGTAAGGAAATATTTTTTGAAAACGTTCGGGCAGAAAAGAGTGGTGTTCATCCAAAGTTTGATACGTTATTTGTGTGAAAGAGAATAGATTTTCTTTACTTAAACTCTTTGCTACAAAATGATCAAACACGACATCAACAATAGGAGAAGCATATAATCGGTAATGAGGGCGAAAGACTTCTTTAGCTTCTTGCACTATATAATGCACATCGGTAAATTCATCAATGCTGCGGTGAAGTTTAATGCCTTTTAAAATAAACTCTGGGTAATCGTATTGTTTTTTACCCTTTACAAAATCAGAAATTATATTACCCACTAGTATCTGCGGATGATTGTAGGAGAGATAAGCATGGGCTAAATAATTCATGCAACGAAACTACAAAGTGATACAAAGTGATTAGTAGGTATTTGCTTTGATTGTTAACGAATCTTAACGTGTGTTAAGTTCTTTAACACGGCACACCACCAATCACAATTTGTTTGTGCGCCCCTGTAACCTAATCTACCTTTGAATCGTCAAAATCAACAAGAGTATAAATTTTCAAAAAATCTTTAAAATACTTTTATTATGAGAACATTTTTAATAGCCATAACAATGATGGTTTCTATGTTTGCAAAAGCCGACAACAGACCTAGCAGTGATCAGGTATCACCAGCAGTATTGCATTCTTTCCAAACTACATTCACCAGTGCACAAGAGGTAAACTGGAACGTAACCAGCGATTTGTACAAAGCAGCTTTCACCTTCAATGGTCAGTATATTACTGCTTTTTATAACTATGATGGTCACCTGGTTGCAGTAACCCGCAACATTGCCTCTAACCAATTGCCTATTCAATTGCAAACAGCATTGAAATGCACCTACAGCAACTATTGGATCTCCGATTTATTTGAGGTATCAAATGATGATGGAACAAGCTACTACATCACTGTAGAAAATGCCGATAGAAAAGTAGTATTGAAATCAGTTGGCAACAGCTGGAGCATTTACCAAAAAAGCGAAAAAATTTAAGCTCGTTAGTTTTAGTGTGTGTTTTAAAAAAGCCCTGGCATTAATGCCAGGGCTTTTTTTTTAGTAATGAACTATTTTTGTCGACTAATAAAATTGAAGTATGAGTAAAGGTCCTGTTTCTCAATTTATACAACATCATTATCGCCACTTTAATGCGGCGGCATTGGTAGATGCAGCAAAGGGTTATAAACAACATTTGGCCGAAGGCGGAAAAATGCTTTTGTCATTGGCCGGTGCAATGAGTACGGCAGAGTTAGGTATTTCATTGGCAGAAATGATCAGGCAGGATAAAGTGCACATGATTTCTTGTACCGGTGCTAACCTGGAAGAAGATATTATGAACCTGGTAGCACACAATCATTACGAACGTATACCGAATTGGAGAGACCTGACGCCGGAAATGGAGTGGAGTCTTTTGGAAAGAGGGTTGAACCGTGTTACCGATACCTGTATCCCGGAAGAAGAAGCGTTTCGCAAAATTCAAAAACATATTCATAAAATATGGGAAGAAGCAAATGCAAAAGGCGAACGCCATTTCCCGCATGAGTATATGTACAAATTGTTATTGAGCGGCGTGATGAAAGATGAATACCAGATTGATCCAAAGAATAGCTGGATGATTGCGGCTGCGGAAAAAAATCTTCCGATAGTAGTGGGTGGTTGGGAAGATAGCACTATGGGTAACATTTTTGCCTCTTATGTTTATAAAGGAGAGATTAAAGCCAGCACTATGAAAAGCGGTATTGAATATATGGTGTGGTTAGCGAATTACTACAAAGACAATTGCGAGGGTAAAGGCATTGGCTTTTTCCAGATTGGTGGTGGTATTGCCGGCGACTTTCCAATTTGTGTGGTGCCGATGATGTACCAGGATTTAGAAATGCATGAAATTCCGTTCTGGAGTTATTTTGCGCAAATATCGGATTCCACCACGTCATATGGCTCTTATTCTGGGGCCCATCCCAACGAAAAAATTACCTGGGGTAAGCTGGATATTCATACACCTAAATACATCATTGAAAGCGATGCAACCATCGTAGCGCCTTTGGTATTCGCCTATGTTTTGGGTTGGTAAAGAAGATAATTTAAATAATAAACCCCGTTCAATGGGCAAGCATGAACGAGGTTTATTATTTGTAAAGAGTACCGATTTTTGATTTAATGGTGTTCTTCACATAAGAGTACTATATAAGCAGTAAGTTCTAAGAAAAAGACTGTAAGGCAGAGCTTTTCGCTGCACCAAGTAGAAAAAAGCGAAGAATTTTTCTTCGCTTTTGGAACTTACCGGTTAAATACATTTTTATCTAAAGGAATATCCCGCTTCAGCATATCGTTTCTGTTCGCCATATCCCAGGCCGTATAAAATATTAATTGTGCTCTTTTGGCCATTAGAGGATAATTAATTTTATCAGGCGTATCGGTTGGTTTGTGATAATCAGCTTTCAACATGCCATCATAATAAAAAATAATAGGCACCCCGTTTTTTGCAAAATTGTAATGATCGCTTCTGTAATAAATGCGGTTTGGGTCGTTGACATCATTAAACTTGTAATCCAGGTTTAGCTTTGTGTATTTAGTATTAACCGCTTCGCTGATTGGTTTTAGGTCAGAGCTCAATTTATCGTCACCAACAACGTATATATAATTTAAAGAGTCGGCAGTTTTACGTTCAGTATCCAATCTTCCAATCATGTCTATATTTAAATCTGCAGTTGTTTTTTCCAATGGAAATACAGGATGATTAGCATAATATTCCGAACCCCACAGCCCTTTTTCTTCACCGCTTACTGTCATAAACACAATAGTTCTTCTTGGTCCATTGCCTGCAGCTTTTGCTTTAGCAAAGGCTCTTGCCAATTCAATTACCGTAGTTGTTCCCGATCCATCGTCATCAGCACCATAATAAATCACACTGTCTCTTTTGCCTAAATGATCATAATGAGCGGTAATAAATAAATATTGATCTTTTAAATCGGTTCCGGGCAATAGGCCAATTACATTGCTGCTTTGTGCAATGGTGGTTACCTTATTTACAGCCGTTACAATTTCTGCTGGATAAGCCTGAAAAGCATTATTATTTCCTTTGACGTTGTCATAGTCTTTACCAACTATGGCTCTGGCTACTGCTTCTGAAATAGTGAATTGTTGTGGCGCTATCGTTCTCGGATAAGCATTAATGGTTTGAAACCCTTTTCTGTTCGCAGGCTTACTTCTCGGGTAAAGATTGCTAACCATAAAAACACCGGCGATGCCCTTGTTCATTAATGCTCTGTCAATACTGTTGGCGTTGCGTCCGCCCATCATTACATTACTGGTAAACAATACAAATTTACCGGCGAGATTTGCTTTGTTTACGGTATCAATGGCATTGCTGCCAATCACTACCACTTCGCCAATGCGTATCGTAGCGTTTAGGTAATTTCCTGTAGGATTGAAGTCTTTATCCAATGTAAAGCTTTGACCGTTCACTTGTAAGTCGGCACTTATCAATGAATCCTGGTACACATTGTAATAAAACTGATAGCTGCCATTGTTACCTGGTTGTAAACCAATTTCTTTAAACTGGCTTTCAATGTAAGTAGCTGCACGTTTTTGTCCCGGAGTGGCCGTTTCTCTTCCCTCCATTTCTGGTGAGGCAATGATATACAACTGCTTTTTTAAGCATTCAGGTGTAATGGTACTGGCAAACTTTGTAGGATTACCACTTTTTTGTGCCAATGCGCAAAGCGGTAATAATAACACTGCGGTTACTAGTTTTCTCATGTATGTTTATTTAAGATTATTGACAAGCAATTTTTTCTACACGTCGCTCGTGCCTGCCTCCTTCAAATCTACCATTCATAAAAGTTTCTACCATTTCTAAAGCTGTTTGGATGGAAACAAATCGTGATGGAAGGCAAATAACATTGGCATTGTTATGCTGACGTGCAAGCGAAGCAATCTCTGGTTCCCAGCAAATAGCAGCTCTAATGTGTTGGTGTTTGTTGGCCGTAATGGCTACACCATTGGCACTGCCACAAAGTAAAATTCCCCAGGCACACTCGCCGCTTTCAACCGAGGTGGCAACAGGATGCGCAAAATCGGGATAGTCAACAGAATCGGCACTTTGAGTTCCAAAATCTTTATAGGGAATATGATGTTTTTCTAAAAAAGCAATCACTTTTTGTTTGTAGTCAAAGCCTGCATGGTCGGCACCAACAGCTACTTGTTTCGTGAGGTCAAATTGAGCATCCATCGTTTCGTTTTGGTAAAATTAGTGAATGTGTAGATGGTTGCGTGATGTAAGGATGCACCTTATTAACTCCACTCCTGTAACTCTTCTTTTGCTTCTTCACGTTCTACACGTTTTGCTAACTGAATGCTTACTTCATATAACAAAATAAGTGGCAGTGTAACAATGATCTGGCTCAGCATATCTGGCGGTGTGATCATACCCGAAACAATCAGCATGATAATGATGGCATGCTTGCGGTATTTCTTTAAGAATACCGAAGAAACAATGCCTGCACGGGAAAGAAAATACATGGCCAGTGGTAATTGAAACGCTAAACCAGTACCCAAGATTAAGGGAATGAGTGTGCTGATATAGCTGCCAATTGTCCACCGGTTTTCGATATTTGAATCAATTTGAAAATTGGCAAAAAAACTAACCGTATAAGGCGCAATTACAAAATAGCCGAACAATACCCCCAGGAAAAAAAGGAAAGACACCCAAAAGATAACACCACGGGTGCTTTTGCGCTCCTTTGCTGTAAGTGCAGGGCTAATGAATTTCCAAAACTCCCAGAACACATAGGGGAAGGCAATGATAAAACCACCAATCAACAACACATTAAAGAATACCCCAAACTGACCACCTACATTCGTATTCTGCATTTGAATACCAATGCCTTTCATGCATAGGTTGTGCAGATTTAGCGATTGTCCAATTTTACACAACCAGCGATAGGTAGGAAAGTCATCATGCGTAGGACCCATCAAAATATTGCGGATGAAGAAATGGTTTTTTACGCCTACAATCACAGCACCTATCACAATGGCAAGCACCATTCGAAACAAGTGCCCACGCAACACTTCCAAATGCTCTACAAACGACATTTCTGCCCGTTCGCTGTTTCCTCCTCTATTGAATATCCCTAATGCCATAGTATTGTATAAGGTGCAGCAAAGATAATCTACGTGTTATTTGCAAAATAAGTTTTCGCAATTAAATAAAGTGCATAAAAAGCCCCATAAATGTGGGGCTCTCTTCTTGGTTTCGCATTGTTTTATTTATGATCTAACGCCTCGTTGATCAGGTAAACAATGTTTGCTCTGTGTGCTTTTGTTTCTTCATTGGTAGCAACAGCAGTGCTCATTTCTATTTTTATTTTTTTCACCGCATTAAGCGCAGCAGCTTTTGCTACTTCGTCGTACTGAGCCGATCTGGGATCAATAATGCTCAATAAACCTTTTACATAAGCTGTTTGCAAATACTGGCGATAAACATTCACGTTTGATTTCAAATCAGCAGCAAAGATGCCCGTGTTCAAATCAGCCAACACATCAGCAACGCTGTATTGATTACCATACAAACGACTGTTGGTAATACGCTGTAAGGTAGCCGGATGTAGTATGTGCGAAATAGCACCACCTACCTGCATACTTAAAACATTGTTGGTAATTCTGTAATCGTCACCCGTTGGTGAAGCGCTAAAGCCTCTGCGTTGTGGTTGCAAATAAGCAAACAATGGTGCATCAGCATTAAACGCATCTGGTGCAAATACATATTTGTTCAAAATGTTGATCGCTTTTTTCTGCGTAGCCAATGCTACCAGTGTGAAAGGCTTGTTGCCTGAATTTTGCTCAGGGAAACTTCTGTCAATGTACACACCACCAATGTAGCGGCTTACTGCATTGATCATGCTGAAGCGTTGACCCTGTAATGTGCCATAGCGAGAACGAAGTTCTGCGTAAGACTGACCAGGCTTAGCATATTTCTCTAACAATTTGCCCATTAGGTTATTCACCAACTTAAAGCGATCTTCTGCATAACCAATCGCATCGCTTGACAAGTCGTTTACATTCACTCTTGGATCCATAGCTTTACCCGGCGCACGCATGTCATCTGCATCATTACCAAAGGCAAGTTTTGGATCATTACTGCGAGATGCAATTTTGTGCAAGTTTGCTTCTTCGCTGATACCGTCAAATGGTGTGTAAGCATATTCAATAGCCCATAGATCATAAGGGCCGGCCAATGTTGTATAATAATCACCTTGCTTGCTTCTGTCTAATGCAATGTTGATCGCAGGATAATCCATTACTGAACCAATCAAACCAATTCTGTGTGTGATAGCAGTATCATTCAATTCGGCAGGCGATAACATTTGGCTTGCCTTCATGTTGTGGTTCAAACCAAGCGTATGACCTATTTCGTGCATGATCAAATACGTCAGGAACTGCTTGTGCATGTCGCTGATTTCTTTTTCACCAGGGCCTGCTGTTTCTAACACGGTTAAACCTGTATTGTATTGTGCTTTCTTGATGAACAGCAAATTTTAAGGATAAGTTGGGAAGATGGAGTGAAGAGGAAGGAGTTGGCAATAGCAGCCTCTCGGTGTAACATACTGTATAACCTGAGTGAAACTGGAGTGAAACACGGGTAAAATTCAGTATAACTTCAGTATAAGTGTAGTATAAAACTTTAAGAACTAATGTGCTAATTGTTTTTTACTTCCTGAACAAAGGGCTGATTGGACTGTTTCCTCCATTTAGTAGTAACAAAAGAGGCAAAGGGTGAAATGAAAAAAAGTGTTTACAAAGATCTTACACAGGAAGAAACAGACCGCATCATTGAGATGGCATGGGAAGACCGTACGCCTTTTGATGCTATCCAAATACAATTTGGACTTACACAGGGTGAAGTAGAAAAGATTATGCGAAAGGAATTAAAGAGATCCAGTTTTAACCTCTGGCGCAAACGGGTTTCTTCTTCTATAGGAATAAAGCATGCGGGTAAAACGTTTGCTAAAGTTGTACGGTTTAAATGCAGCAGGCAACGAACCATTAGCATGAATAAAATATCCAAACGCTAATTCTCATTATGAAGAAAAGTCTGCTGCCACAAAAAGTATGTATTGTGTGTAAAAAATCTTTTGCATGGCGTAAGAAATGGGCAAGTTGTTGGAATGAGGTGAAGTATTGCAGTGACAAATGCAGAAAGAATAAAAACAGGACAGGGGACACCTCATAAAAGCAAAACAAAACAAGTGTTTTAGAATTAGGTTTCCCGGCTTAGTATTGCGCAACACCCGTAAGACATCATGATGAAAAAGCTTGTCCCCGTTTTTGTTTTACTAGCCCATACTGTGTTTGCTCAGCCTAAAGGTGGTGAAGATGTAGCGGTTTTAAGGGCTTCACAAGTTGTTACTATTACCAAACGTTTATTAAAAGAACCAAACAATAGCGAATTGGCATGAGATCGCATTGATCTTATCTTTCACCATCCTCAATTATAAACAAGTCCGTTAACCGATACTGTTCAAAACGAAGAAGAAGCATTTTTACGTGAGGAAGCGTTCAGTTACAAGGGCATCAATGTGCTTAAAGAGCTTAATCAATTAATTGAGCAAAAAGCCAGTTTCAAAAAATTAGTGGAACGAGTGAATGGTGTGGATGAAGTGATTTCTAACACACCCGGTAATCTTTATTTTAAGTGGGGACAATATTATTACCTGAAAAATCAACGTTTGGATGCTTTACAGAATTATATAAAGGCGTTCAGCTCTGGTCCGTTGGAAAAATTAAAACAGGAGATATGTTTAGCATTGGCGGCATTTTATTATACCCTGGACGATGATGATAAAAAGGGAAATTTTGAAAAGGCGCTTCAGTATATCGATGCTGTTACACCAATTGAATATGAAAAAAACCGAGATCAATTAATACTTATGATGAAGGCTATCAAGATCGGTTTGAACGAGAAAAGATTGCCCTCTTAAACGCAACTGAGAAAATCGAAAGACTAACAGGTTATTTAAAAAAATTAGCTCTGAGTTATTTATTCTTTTACCTGGAAGAGCTTTCGAAGCCCGCAGATTACCAGGAAGAACATAGTGAAACCATCGATCAGACTTTAAAACGAGCACTCCATTATATTTCCATGCTGTGCGATTACAATACTAATCACGAACTATCAGACAGGTCAAAGATTTTGGTATTAGATCTTATCCAACTGCTTCAAAAAAGTAGTAACTAATTGGATCTTATTCAGCAGAAGCTGCTATTTAAGCACTTTTAGTTTCACCATCTCAATTCTTGTTTCGCTTACATTGAGAATGTCAAACTCGTAATTGTCGGTAATGATACGTTCTTTCTGGCTTGGAATTTTTTCGTGGTGATTGATGATGTACCCCGATAATGTTTCAGACTCCTCATCAGGGAAGGGCAGGTCATATTTTTCTGTAAGGTAATCAAGTTCTAACCTGCCGGAAAAAATGTACTCGTTCTCCGATAAACGTTTCTCAACAAATTCCTCCATGTCGTATTCGTCCTGAATCTCTCCAAAAATTTCTTCCAGCACATCCTCCATCGTAACGACGCCGGCTGTACCACCAAATTCGTCCACCACCCAGGCAATGCCTTTTCGTTCCATGGTGAATTTCGAGATCAAATCGGTAGCACTCATTGTTTCGGGAACTGCAGGGATAGGTAATAAAATAGATTGAATATCCTGCGGGTTTTTAAACAGGTCTAACTGGTGTACATAGCCTACAATGTGATCAATGTTTCCTTCAAACACAATCAGTTTACTCAGCTTAGTGTCAATAAATTTTTGACGCACCTGTTCTACACTGCATTTTGCTTCAATACCAATTACTTCTTTACGTGGCACAAGGCATTGACGTATTTTGATCCGGGGGAGTTCTAATGCATTTTCAAACAACTTGGTATCCATTTCCTGCGGTTCGTAATCTTCATCCTTGTTCTGCTGATACAGCGTATCCATATCGGTACGTACAAATGCTTCTTTCTCATCACGCATGCGAACATTGAATACATACTGCAAAATCCAGTGACTCATCCTGATAAAGAGTGATGCAATGGGTAGTAGTAACTGGTATAATAAATTGATGACCCAAACGAGACGCCATAAGATAAAATTACTTTTGCTGCGAAAGATAGCTCTTGGAATAAACTCGCCGAAGATTAATACAATAAAGGTGGCCAGGATAATTTCCAACAGTAAACGCAGTGTATCGAACCGTTCGTGGTGTAAACCAATAGCACGCCAAATAGGATTGAATACCGATGAGAATAATAAGATAAAGCTTACCAAACCTAATGTAAAGCCAGTAATAGTTACTGCTAAAAAAGTTTCGGAGCTTTGAATAAGGCGTGAAAGAATTTGGGCACCGGGCTTGCCTTGCTTTTTCTTTAACTCAATACCAAAGCGGTTGACGCTGTAAAACGCCATCTCTACACCTGAGCAAAAGCCCATCATGATCAGTGTTACAAAAAACCAGATAGTGGTGGGAGTAGGTACCATCGATGTAAAGATAAAAAAGATGTTAGAAGTGGGAAGCGAAGGTGATAAAGAAGCCATAATTGCTATTCAGGACTATAAATATTTAGGCGATCGGCAAACGGATATTAAGTATAAAGGCATGCGATGCATTGCTGTACGAAGGAGTGATGGTAAATGCATTAGAGGGAAGAATGGAAGTATGTTGGTACAATTAGGAACAAAAAAGTAATAGTGCTGGCACGGTTACTCCGCAAACTAAAAAAGGACAGTTGCTCAGGTACTGTCCTTTTTGTTTTATGAACTAAAAATTACTTCAATGTTTCATCCAACCATTTAAAAAACTCACGTTGCCATACCAATGCATTCTGTGCAGAAAGCACCCAATGGTTTTCATCCGGCAGATACAAGAACTTGCTTTTAATACCTTTTAGTTGCGCTGCCTGGAAAGCCTGCTGCCCTTGTTCGATAGGCACACGATAATCTTTTCCTCCTTGCACAATCATAATGGGCGTGTTCCATTTATCTACAAAATTGCTTGGCGATTGCGAAAAGGAACGTTGTGCTACTTTATTGTTCTTCTCCCAATAAGGGCCGCCTTTTTCCCAATTTTCAAACCACATTTCATCGGTGGTTCCATACATGCTTCTGAAATCAAATACGCCATCGTGTGCAATAAATGTTTTGAAGCGACCATTGTGTAAACCTTCCAATGCAAAAACAGAGAAGCCACCAAAAGAAGCACCGATACAACCCAGCCGATTATTGTCTACATATTTTTCTTTACGCAATGCATCAATAGCACTTAAATAATCTTTGATCACTTGTCCGCCCCAGTCTTTACTCACCTGCTCATTCCATTGGGTACCATGACCCGGCATACCTCTTCTGTTGGGTGCTACAATGATGTACCCTTGCGAAGCCATCAACTGAAAGTTCCAGCGGAAGGAGTAGGTTTGCGTTAAAGGTGATTGAGGTCCGCCTTGGCAATATAAAAGCGTTGAGTATTTTTTTGAAGGATCAAAATTTGGCGGATACACTACCCATACCAACATTTGTTTGTTGTCTGTTGTCTTCACCCAGCGGCGTTCTGTTTTGACCATACCAATTGAACTATAAACGGCATCATTTACATGCGTTAGCTGTTGCATACTGCCGGAAGCAATGTCTACAGAATAAACTTCTGCAGCATGGTTCATATCGGTTCGGGTAACAATTAGTTTATTACCTGATTGGCCTAAAATATTGTTGATGTCAAAGTCGCCTTTGGTGATTTGTCTAATTGAAGGAAGTTTTTTGGTTAAGCCTGTATAATCCACTTCAAACAACTGCACGGTGCCATTGATTGGCGCCCAGAAGTAAAGCATTTTACCATCGTTGCTCCATTTGAAACCTTCTACATGAATGTCATCCCTGTGTTTGGTTAGGTTGATGGTGCCTGCAGGAGTCATGGCAACAAGATCTTGCTTGTCTGCTTCGTAACCCTCACGCTTCATTTGCAACCACGCCAACACCCCATTGCTGTTGTAGGAAGGGTTGATGTCATACCCTTTATTGCTTTCCGTTAAATTCCTCGTAGTTCCACTTGTAATATCATACTCGTACAAATCGGTATTAGTGCTGATGGCATACGCAGTTCCTGTTTTTTTTTGGTTACATAAACCACATGCTTTCCATCAGGATTCCAGATGTAATCTTCCTCACCACCAAAAGGTTTTTGCGGACAGTCGTAAAGTTCATTCGGCATTAAATCTTTTTTTTCTCCTGGCTTACCGTTGATGTAAGGAGCCAAAAAAACATGACTGTATTTGCCATCTTCCCATTCGTCCCAATGACGGTAGTTTAATGAGGTATAAATGTGTGCATTTGATTTTGGCAGATCTGGATATAAATCTTTGCCATACACCTTTTGCAGTTTTACCTCCTCGGCAGTAATGATGTATTTGCCATCAGGCGATATTTTATCATTCACGACAGCACTATCCAGGTTGTTTACCATGATAGGGTTGCCACCATTCACCGGAATAAGATAACCATACTTTTTACTCTTGTTTTCATCCACGTTTGGAATACTTACGGTATAAATTGCGTATTGCTTGTCTTTAGTTAAACCAACACCGGTCACTCTTCCTAATTTCCAAAGAAGCTCAGGCGTCAAGGTGTTTTGAGAAAACAAATTGCCTGCACTAAACAAGGCAATGGCGATAAAAAGTTTTTTCATAATCACCGATCTGTTGATGAGGTTATAAAAGTAAGCGAAGAAAAGGATGCAATGGCACAAAAATTTTACAAGTTATTGCATGCGCAAACAATGGAAACATCAGACAGGAAAAGCCACACCTATTTTAATGCTCTTGATTGGTTTGAACTTTGGACGAACGGCTGACGCACAATCAGACACAAATGTAACGGCCAGTAGCGCTATTACCACTACTACAATTACGACTGAACACAACGACCAACAGGTGTATAGGGTGAACTATTTGTTCAGTGCCATATTTAGTGCAGTAGCCGCAGCGGCAAACTTATACGCAATTCCTACGTTTATTCATGGAAAGAAAGATTTAACGGATCAGGAACTAGCGCAATTAAAAGCCAAAACAAAAAACGATATCAACAGCTTTGATCGCTGGGCTTTAGATCAGGATCCTTCGCAAAGAGATAAGTTTTACAACATTTCTGACATTACATTACCAAGCCTCGTAGTGCTGTCAGGTGCTTCGTTATTGCTGGACAAGCGTATTCGTCAGGATTGGAAGCCCATCTTTATGATGTATTATGAAAATGCATGCGGTGACGTTCACGCTATATAATTACAGTCAAATTGGACCAACATGTGTAGATAAGTTCCGCCCCATTGCTTACTACTCTTATTTCTCCGATGCGGAACGAAGAGCGGGTAATCAAAAAAATTCGCAATACAGTGGGCATGTGGCTAGCTCTGCAGCTTCCACTTTTTTTGCTGTAAAAGTGTACAGTGATTATCATCCGGAAATAGGAGCCAAAAAATACCTTTATTATACAATTGCGGCTATTCCGCCATTAGTGGAGGGCTATTTTAGAATAAAAGCATTGGCACATTTTCCTTCCGATATAGCTATCGGCTTTGGTGTAGGTGCACTAACAGACATTTTAGTACCGCAACTGCACAAGATAAAACATCAAAACATTGGCGTAGGATTGAACTTTGCCCCAACAGGCAATCCGGAGTTTGCCTTACGTTGGAATATGCGAGGTAACTCTAAAAAATTACGCAACACTTTTTCTGCTTCGACAACTGATTTTAGCCCGGGTTTTTAATGCCAAAAATCATGTTTTGACCCCGCAAAATAGTTGGTTGGTATATTTAGGTAGAACACGGCCATATTTAACAGGCTTGCTGCAAACAACTATTTATAAACCATTAGCTAAATTCTACCTTTGCCCCATGGAAAGAAAGCAGGAAGTGCTACAAGATGTAGTCATCAAATTCGCCGGCGATAGCGGCGATGGTATGCAATTAACCGGTACCCAATTCACCAACAATACAGCATTATTAGGAGCAGATTTATCAACCTTTCCTGATTTCCCTGCTGAAATCCGGGCACCGCAAGGAACCATTCCTGGTGTGAGTGGTTATCAATTACGTTTTTCCAGTGACAGTATTTATACACCAGGTGATGCGTTTGATGTTTTGGTAGCGATGAATGCTGCCGCCTTAAAAACCAACCTGAAGCATTTGAAAAAAGGTGGAAAGATCATTGTTAACACTGATGGTTTTGATACGAAAAATTTGCGCTTAGCTAATTATCCGGATGGTGTCAACCCCATTGAAGACGACACATTACAAGGTTATGATGTGATCAGAATGGATATTACGAAAATGACCCGTGAGGCATTGAAAGATATCCAGATGGGTGTGAAAGAAAAGGACCGTGCAAAGAACATGTTTGTGCTGGGCTTTTTATACTGGATGTATGGTAGAAATATGGAGAACACGGAAAAGTTTATCCAGGAGAAATTTGGTAAGAAGCCGGAGATTTTAGAAAGCAACTTAAAAGCGCTTCGTGCAGGTTATAACTACGGCGACACCACAGAAACATTCACTACTCAATACAAAGTAGAAAAAGCCAAGATCAAACCTGGGACCTATCGTTCTATCATGGGCAACCAGGCTACAGCTTATGGTTTGATCGCAGCTTCCGTAAAAAGTGGGCTGACCTTGTTCCTGGGAACATATCCAATCACACCTGCTTCTGATATTTTGCATGAATTGAGTAAGTATAAAAACTTTGGTATAAAAACCTTTCAGGCCGAAGACGAAATCGCAGGTATATCATCTGCTATTGGTGCTGCTTACGGCGGTCATTTAGGAGTTACGTCTACATCTGGTCCAGGTATGGCCTTGAAAGGAGAAGCAATGGGTTTAGCAGTGATGTTGGAAATTCCATTGTTGATCATAGATGTGCAACGTGGTGGACCATCAACGGGTTTGCCAACAAAAACAGAACAGAGCGATTTATTACAAGCGTATTATGGAAGAAACGGCGAATGTCCTATGCCGGTAATTTCAGCATCCACGCCTAGTGATTGTTTTGAAGCTGTGTACGAAGCAGTGCGCATTGCAGTAGAACACATGACTCCGGTGATCTTTTTAAGCGATGGATATATTGCTAACGGGGCAGAACCTTGGCAGTTTCCCAATACGGAAGGTTTACCACCTATTCATGTTTCTTTTAAAACTGAATTAGGTCATGGTGAAGATAAATTCCAGCCTTATTTGCGTGATGAAAAGCTAGTTCGTCCATGGGCTTTGCCTGGTACGGCTGGATTAGAGCATCGCATAGGTGGATTGGAAAAAGAAAACATCACTGGTAACGTAAGCTACGATCCGGAGAATCACCAGTTAATGGTAAAGATTCGCCAGGAAAAAGTTGATCGCATTGCTAATTATATTCCTGATCAAACAGTAGAAGGCCCTGAAGAAGGCGATGTATTAGTGCTTGGTTGGGGTTCCACACAAGGCGTAATTAAAACCGCTGTAGAGGATTTGTTATTGCAAGGACACAAAGTTGCGCATGCGCATTTACGTTACTTGCGTCCTTTCCCCAAAAATCTTGGAACTATTTTAAGCAATTACAAAACAGTATTAATACCTGAGATCAATAATGGTCAATTGGTAAAAATTATTCGTGATCAATTCCTGGTTGATGCAAAGGCGTACAATAAAATTATGGGTATACCAATCACCAGAACGGAGTTGATTGAAGAAATAAAAAAATACATTAGTAAAGATTAAGAGTGCTTTTTTATTAAAATGCTACAAACTAGTAATCAATCACTGGTGTAACACCTTGTGTTGCGCCTGCATCATGGCCTGTGGCTATAACAGCCGCTACTGCAAAAGCCAATACAGCTGCTATTAACCCCCACATAAAAATGGTGTAGGAGATGCGCAGGTATTTATATTTTTTTGCCAGCACCACACCTAAAAAATAAATATCCTTAGTAATGCTTTCCGATACATAATTAGGATCATGCGTCATTTGATTCATAGCCCACAAGTAATCGTCCAGTTGCATCTGGTAAAAATTACCAAAGAACAATAGGTTTGTTTTTTTATTGCGAATATCTTCTTCTGTAAACTGACCAACACCTATAGTTGGCCGTGTGGCAAGTATAGAACCTACTATTGATCCCAAACAAACAAACAGCAATACGCCAATCGGGTAAATAAATTCCCGTACATACGGCAAATGTTGCCGAACAGAAACTGTAAGTACCACTGAAATAATAATGGAGTTTACCAAGATCATGATGTGCGACTTATTATCCGCTATGGCACTCAATCGCATGTGATTGGTAGATGCAATACGAAACATCGTTTGCACAGAACGTTCCGCATTCTTTGCCCCTTTGGGATCCTGTCTTTCTTGCGGTTGTATGTAAGGAAAGGCTTCCTGTTCAGATGCAGTATCTTGTTTTTCGGGTTTTTTCTTTTGTAAGATTAAAAGGTTTTCACGTTGCTTTGGTTCCAGCGTTTCCTGTCCAAAGTCGGTGAAATATTTATGTCCTTTTAAAAAGTCAAAATTGTTTTTGCGCCATTCTTTTTTGTCGATTTTATGTCCCACTAGGTTTTCACGCTCTTTTTTTAGTAAGGCATTCTTTGCCCTGAAGTCTTCTGTAGAGAGATGGAATAAATCAGCATCACATAAAATTTTCTCAATCAGCGTAACCGGTGATTGCGGCATTCGGGTAGCCTGTATACACGATATTACTCGCTAAATAATGGCATCGTCAATTTCTTTTTGCCGTAAAAACGATGTGGCGTGCCTGATGCTTACATCCTCATGCCCCAACGTTTCGCCGGACGAATAGCCCGTATCGTGAAACCAGGCTGCAACCATCAGTACAAAGCGGTCTTCATCTTCCAAATGATAATGATCTGCCATAATACTGCTTGCTTCTACCACATCTTCGGTATGTTCCAGGTTATGAAAAACAAATTCCGGTTTTACCTCGTTGTTAAATATAGAAGTGACATAATTTCTGGCTGACGCTAACACTTGCTCTTGTACTTCGTTCATAGCTGGTGCATTGTTTGATAGGTAAATGTAGTTACGATGAAACCATTTATTCAAACACAATGCCCGGCTTTCAGGCTAATTGCTTTTCTGTGCCTGCTAACGTTTGTATATAGCTGTAATAAACAAGGGCAATCTTCCCCTGAGGGGTACGATCTAAGCAAACCTGTAAAGATGGATTTGGAGGGCTCAACGAAATTTCGGGTTTGACCTATAATGCAGCAGGAAATACATTGCTGGCTATATCCGATAGTAAAGAGAAAGTGTTCGAGCTAAACATGCGTCGTATTAAGCTGAAAGATTATACGGACAAAGTGGTTGGATCGAATTCCGATTTGGAAGATTTGGTCAAATTGGACTCCACATTATACCTGTTGGCAAGCGCAGGCATTTTATATGAAATTCCAAAAAAGCGAGATTCCATTCGTCAATACAAATTGGCTCTGCATGGCAAAAATGATTTTGAAACGGTGTATTACGATCCATCTATCAACAGTTTAGTGTTATTGTGCAAAACCTGCGAGCACGAAAAGGGACAAGGCTATCGTACTGCGTTCCGTTTCGATTTAACGACAAAAACCTTCGATTCTACTGCGTTTTATACCATTAAGAAAAAAGAGGTGGCTGATGTCGTGAAAGATGAAGAAGTTGATTTTAAGCCATCTGCCGCAGCTATCAACCCCATCAATAAGCGATTATATATTCTTTCTTCCGCCAGTAATTTATTAATCATAGCAGATAACCGGGGAAAAGTAATTGAAGCGTACGATCTAAACCCAGATCAATTTCCGCAGGCCGAAGGCATTGCTTTTGCACCTAATGACGATATGTATATATCCAATGAAGGAAAATTTGGAGCGGCCACATTGAAAATGTTCCCTTATCAACAACCAAAAAATACAACCGACAAGAAAAAGAAATAGACGATTATGAGAAAAGCATTGGCATTAATTTATTTACTCACCGCACATTTTCTGGGCAATGCTGAAAAAGTGAGTAAATATCATTGTTTAAAAACTCGTAAATCATCAACTCATCATCCGACAATAAGTTTTCCGAAATAGTATCGATATATTTTTCTACTTTAAACGAAAGCTCTTTTAATAAGGGAAATTGAACAATGCGACAAGCAGTATCCAACACGTTGCGAACACTTTGTAATTGTTCTAATAAATCAGATTGAATAGCCTGACTTCTTTGCACCGATGAATTGCGAATATCAACAGCTGCGTATAAAGGATAAACTTCTTCAAAACGAATCGCTGCCATTTTAGTGGCATCTTCTTCATCGTTGCGATGTTGTAAATAATCAAATGCTGCTTCGGTAAATTTCCACTCCACGGCTGGCTGAATGGCAGTGAAGTGTTCTTTATTGGTTTTGTCCACCAACAACTCCATGCTCTCTAAATTCTTTTCCAACGTGAGTGCAAACAATTCGATTGAAGAACGAAGTTTCAACAAATGCTTGAATCGAAGTTTGCCCGGCTCATCACTCATAATTTCCAACAAGCCAATCAAATCACTATTTTCACAAACCAGCGGACAAATAATCAGGCTCTTTGCATTCTGCTCGGTGTAGTATTTTAAAAGGGGGTTATTGTATTTTTTGTTTTCCGATAAGTCTTGGTAAAGTAAGGGCTGGTTTTGTGTGCTGAATAATCGTTGACACAAAGAAGTAATTTCCTTTTTGTGTTGCTGCACATACGGATTTCGGAAAAGAATACTGCTGTGAAAACTTGTTTCTGTAAAAAGATAATAGCCATTGATCTTAAAGAAAGGCCTAATTCCGATCATAGCATTTTCAACGCCTATGAATTTCTGTAACCAGAAATTCATAGTTTTTGCAGCGGGATTGTTTTATTATTTTGCGGCGGAATAGACCAAGGACGACCATCCACCGTCAACAGACGATGACGGGTAGTTTATGGCGCTCACATCTAACCCCAGGTCCCGTAGTTCAATGGATAGAATAGAAGTTTCCTAAACTTTTGATGCAGGTTCGATTCCTGCCGGGACTACTTTCCTCTAAATAAGTAATTTGTAAATCAATTACTTATAACTTATCTTTTATCGGGGGAGGGTAAGTATGGGGGGTAACTTTTGAATAAATTTTCTAAAATTTTCAGTCTTTTTATCCAGTTTGTTAGCCTTTAAATATGTCTAACGTTAAAGTATTGCTGAAGTTCCGGACGTCTGTGTTACGTCTGCCCGGAACTACAGATGAAAAATGATGTATTGTTGAAGTTACATTCTACTGCTCAATAGCCTTGGGTCACGCCGGAGCCTAAGAAGCTGTTTAAAAATGGATAGGTAAGAAAAGTTAAGGGAACCGGAATTGCTTTTGCTGTTGAAATAATGCCAAGTTATGCTCAACAGTGTTTTGCAGTTGACCGATTCCCAGTGAGGGGCGGTTAAGAAAATTGTGCCAGACGAACGCATGCGTAAGTATTCGTTGCGGCTGATTTGTGAGGCTTTGTTTTATGTAGTGAAGACGGGCTGTCAGTGGCGGATGCTGACGCCCTGTTCTCCACCCTGGGGGCTGGTTTACTATTATTTCCGCAAGTGGAAGCGGGCCGCAACCATCGAACTCCTGCACGACAAACTCGCCGAAGGGGTGCGTCTAAAGAAAGGAAAGAGAGCCGAGCCTTCGGCAGGGATCATGGACAGTCAGAGTGTAAAAAATACAAGTGTTGCAGGAGAGCAAAAGGG
>PSMG01000033.1:0-1641 GCA_040290035.1 Chitinophagaceae bacterium | reverse complement strand
GCCCGTGACCGCTTGCTCAAATTCGTCTTTGCCGACGAGGGCTACCGGGTAAAACTGGTCGATTTTGTCAAAAGCACCTATGGATGTTTACTCGTGATTGTTGCAAAAATTAGCGGCCTGTTCACCCAACCGAAGCACTGGATCGTGGAGCGAACCTTTGCCTGGATCAACAACGATAGAAGAAACAGTAAAGACTATGAACGACTCACCGAATCAGCAGAAGCCATTATCCAACTCTCGATGATAAAACGCATGCTTAACCAATTCTGACAAACCATTTTTAAACAGCCTCTAAGCCGATTGAAAAACAAATGCCGACTGACCCCTTCGTCAGCCGGCATTTTAGCAATGCAATGTTGTAGGCATGTGCTTGTACTCTCTGCACTAATCTGACTGTTTTTAATTTCTCAGTCTATTCTCAGCAAGTTTCTTATAAAAGTGCCTCGCTAAAATGTTAAGCTCAGTGCTGTTTCTATAGCTTAAACAAACATTGATTGTAACCCTTCGCTGCTCGATTGCCCAAGTAGTTTCATTGCGTTTTGAAAATGAAGTTGCGATACTATCTATCGCCCCAATGACTTGTTGGTCGTATTCCAATTGTTCAAAATTCGCTGAATTCGATCCATCTATTGAATCCAAAGTGGCACTAAGCTCTGCTGGGAACAGCTTATTTAAACATCGGATGAATACTTCATTTTTAAAATTGGAAATCCATCTTCCTTCATGCAATATTATTGTATTAGCATCCACGTCATTAGATGAAAGTTTGTTTGTGTGTTTACAAGAAACTACACTAGAGACAAAAAAACTAGCAAGGCAAAGTTTTTCATTTTTTTCTTATTTTAATATCCAAACGTCAATGTATTTGACAGGTCCGTCAAAGTGGCAACCTCCATCGCAAGTAGGCGTTGAATTCATCAAATCGGCATGTCCTGTTGCCCAATTAGGGTTATTTGAAACCATTGAATAAATACCCTGAACACCACTTAGAAGTGTCGGTAGGTTAGCTCCATTGGTTCCGATTTGAGTAGCGTTGAAGTGTAAACTGTTGGTACTTGAAAATTCACCAATAGCAGTGTTAAGATTTGCGCATCCAAAAGTCTTCCGCATCCATCTGTTAAGATTTTCTGCGGTCAGATAGTAGTATTTTCCATGGATGCCTTGGAATGTTTTGCCAGGTATGTGGGGAATGGTAACTCCGGAATAGTTTAGTGCCTTCGAAACTCTCGCTGCACAGGTATTGATACCAACACCCGTTCCTCCAACTTTTGTCAAGACAGCACCGCCAATGGATTGATACAACTTATCTGAAGTATTGTAAAGTGGATCAGACCTTTTGGGGAAAGCCGCCTCAAACGCTGTCATACTTGGTAATCTTTGAGGAGGGAACGTATTGTTGGGGTCGTCCCAAAAAGTAACATCAGTTACTTCTTCAGGGCCATCAACAGGAGTTAGAAACTGATTGTAAAAGTCAGAAATATTTACAAAGGGGTTTGTATTCAGGTAGTCTATGGCCCATCTTACAAAATCCTGAACTTCTAATGAATAACTGGATTGATTTAAACGTTCAGAAAGCAAGCTGCCTTTCATAAAATCTGATACTGCTCAAACAGAATATTTATTTACCATCAAGTGCAAAGA
>PSMG01000074.1:0-3405 GCA_040290035.1 Chitinophagaceae bacterium | reverse complement strand
GGGTGGGTGGGCTGTGCGTTGGCATTTTTAGCTCTTTGCAAGGTTGGCTTTGTGTCTGGGTTTTGTGTGCCTTGCAATGTGTATGACTGCGAAGGGTTGGCATTAGATGGCTATCAATTTATAGTGAATCAATAAAGTCTTTTATATTGTCCCATGTCCAAGCTTTTGTGTTTACCCCAACTATGTTTGTACGGTCGTCTGTATATGCCCAGATAGCTAATATTTTTTTCTTTTCTTCCTTAGCACATTCTATTTCCCATTTTTGTCCTGATGATGAGAGTGAATTTTTACTTACAAGAACGATTACTCCATCGGAACGTTTGATTCTTGTCCGTACACGATCTTTCCAATCTTTATCATATGCCTCCTTTACTGACATATCAATATATTCAAATGGTGATTTGGTGTGAAGCGATTGCCCCTTAAGAAAATCTCTTTGTGTTACGTCTTCTATTGCAAATGCAATGAAAACTACTTTTTTGTCTGCCATAATTGTTTTATTTTAAAAGTTAAATTCTTTTGTTCTTTACAAGTCGCCAATAATGATAACCTAACGGAGTAAGTTTGCAGGCTTTTGAATTAATTGCAGCATAATACATGTGTTGCTCGTCAACTGGAACAATTAAACCAACGCTTTGTAATTTTTGTAAATTCTTAAATATTGCAACATTTTCTGCTTTTGCGTATGGGATAATCTTTTTATGTTTATGATCTTCTGCATTGGTTTCTTCAAACGATGGGTCTAAGGGAAATTGGTGTGAAGCTGTCGGAAAATATTCAATTAGTTTTCTTAATGTTTCAATCGGAACTTGAGGAATAATACTTCTTAATGAAGTAAATCTTGTAATATTTGTTTTAAAAACTGGTCTTTGATCCCAAGGTCCTAATGCTTGGTCAATGTATGCGTAAATACTTCCTGGAGTAATGTGTCCACGTAGGTCTGATGCCCCGCCTTGCAAAGCATCCAGTAATAAATTTGTAAAAACACCGTGACCATTTATTTCTAAAGAAGGTTCATCATCTTTACTTGCTGTAAGAATTGAAACACCTTCAACAATATGAGCAGATTTTCCACCAGTAGTTTTGGGTGAACCAAATCTACCTGAATGGCAACAATCAAGAATTATTACTCTGTTCTTTGCTTTAGAATCATTTGCTAATGTCAAAATTTCATCCATTGAAACCCCTTCATCATTTGGTTGGTAGTCAGTAGTTACAATATAACCACCAATATCATTTATGAAACCATGACCTGAAAAATAGAGCAAAGCAGTTTCACTATCACCGCTGAACAAATCACTGATTAACCTTTTTAATTCTGACTTTGTAGGAACATCAGTAACAAGTTTCACATCAAAATTCGGTGAACCGTCACCATTAGTTTCAATGATACTGCGGAAGGCAGAAGCATCATTGATACAACCACGAAGTGGAGATGATGGATAATTATTTATTCCTACGATTAATGCCTTTCTCATTTTTAAAATTTGTTTATTGATTCATCAAGGTTGTCCCAGCTCCAATCAATCACTTTTTTTCCGTTTAATTCAGGGGGCTTTGCACCTTTATCACCTTTTTTATGTGCATTCCAATAACAGGAACTTTCTCCTCCCTTGCACATTTCACTTCCCATCTTGCACCACCTGCATGCCAAGTGTTTTTACTAAGTAGCATAATCATGCCGTCACACTTTTTAATTTTTGCTCTGCATTTGTCCTTCCAAACTTCTTGTTCCCACGATTCTTTTGCTGACATATCTACAAAGGAGAATGGAGTTCTTTCATTCTTTGCTTGTGAAACAAGAAAGTCACGATACTTTTTATCTTCAATAGCGAAGCTCACAAAAATTTTCTTTTTGCTTTCGCTGCTGCTTGTTCTGCGTTTAGTGCTTTTTCGTTTATACTTTTCATCTTCCTCTGAAAACGCATTTACAATTAAAGCACCTAATCCTAAAACTATTAATGGCCACATTTATATAATTTTTAACTAACACATTCTTTAAAAGATTCTACCCATTCTGTTATTGAATCATCAATAGGTGCAATTTCTCTTCGCTTTTGACAAATCGATTCTCCAATTGCGATTAACCATTTTGCTCCAATTTTGCTAGTGTCAAGGTCATAAGTTTCAACTTGGAAATCAACCCATTCTCTGAACTCCATTATACGTATTTCTGTACCATGTATTTCTTCAATCTCTTGCATACGAGCATTTATTTCTGCCTTCAAATTCGGTTTTTGGTCTGTTACAAAACCTGCAATTGTCGTTTGAGGATGAAATACCAATTTATCATTTAGTTCTTCGAGTTCTTCCCTGAGATAAGTCTTTCCAAACTTGGCATCCCAAGCTTCTATGATGTCCATATTTCCTTCCGATTCAGTAATTTCAATGTCACCAATGTTTCCGTGTTTTTTATTTGCAGAACGCATTTGGGATAATGGTTTTAGGAAACCTTCAAGTTTTTTTTTTCAGCTAATACTTGGAAAAAAGCATGAAGCGATACTTCAAAGACTCTTGCAGAATAAGTTGAATTATCAATGAAATTTGTAATTGCTGTTATGCAATTCTCAAATGAAGGGTTCTGTTTTAAGAATACTCCTAAGGTCTTTAATGCTTGCGTAGTAAGCACCTCAAATGCTTCTGATTTATTATTCAAAAAAACAAGTATTTGCTTTAGCCCATTGAAACTATCTAATTCACCTCGTTCAACTTCATTTGTAATTTCTAACCATTCTTTTTTTACCCCCCGAATCCCAGCCTTATAAAGTTTAGAATATGGATAATTCTCAGCAAGTGTTCTTGTCATCATGAACCCGAATTTATTTATCTTAAGTAGACCAAATTTCCTCAATACTGGTGTGATATAGTTCGTATCTATATTTCTCATTGGAATTCCTTCTGTCCAAGAAAAATCTCGAGTGCCAGAACCACCCTTGTGTAATCTAATTGATTGTTCAGGAAGAATAGATTTAACTGTTAACTGCAAAATTGTTAAACCAACAATTGCTCTCCCCACTTCACTTGTTACCGAATTTACAAGAGATTCAATCGTTTTAGCCTGTTCTTCGCTAATGTTTTCAATTTTCACTTCTGGGTTTTGACATTCAGTAATTATGTTTTCAAGAAAACCATCTTCCAATGCTTTCTTGATTACAACTAATCGCTTCTTGGCATCATCAGAAGTTTTGCCTTTTGTAGATTTACGTTAGTTGCAATTCGTGCCATTTAATTTATAGTTCGTTATTTTTCAGTTGTATGTCGAAGCTAAGCAAAATTTTAGATCTTTTGCAGGTTTGGGTCTGTGTCAAGGTTTTGTGTGCCTTGCAATGTGCTAAAATGTGCGTTAGGTTGTTGAAGTATTTTGTGTCAAGCCCAACGATGTAATGTCTGCTGGTAGGGTTGCCT
>PSMG01000032.1:5209-30774 GCA_040290035.1 Chitinophagaceae bacterium | reverse complement strand
TTTTCACGTTGACCGTTTTTGAATTTAAGCAGAAAACGCTAATTCTGAACCGTCCGAATTACAGGGGTGCTTACAGGTCGGTTTGATAATAAATACAGCACTGCCATGCGAACGGCCACGCCATTTTCAACTTGCTGCAGAATAATAGATTGATTGCTGTCTGCCACGTCACTGTCTAATTCTACGCCTCTATTAATGGGACCAGGATGCATTATGGTAATTTCCTTTGACAAACTATTCAGCAACTTCTTATTAATGCCGTACACCAAATTATATTCACGCAAAGACGAAAACAAAACCTGGTTCTGACGTTCCAATTGAATGCGCAGCACGTTTGCCACATCACACCATTGAAGTGCATTGCGTAGATTGTATTCTACTCGAACGTCGAAGGCCTCTTCCATGTATTTTGGAATCAATGTTGGCGGACCACAAACCACTATTTCAGCACCCATTTTCTTCAGTAAATAAATATTGCTTTGCGCTACCCGACTATGCATGATGTCCCCAATCAAAGCAATTTTTTTCCCTTCCAACGTTCCATGTTTTTCAATAATGGAAAAAGCATCCAGCAATGCTTGTGTTGGATGTTCATTAACTCCATCACCCGCATTAATGATCGCCGCAGGAATATGCTTCGCTAAAAAATACGGTGCTCCGCTTGCACTATGCCGCATCACCACCATATCCACTTTCATGGATAGAATATTGTTTACAGTGTCCAAAAGCGTTTCGCCTTTCGATACGGATGACCCCGAGGCACTGAAGTTAATTGTGTCTGCCGATAAACGTTTCTGTGCCAGCTCAAACGAAATGCGTGTCCGAGTTGAATTCTCATAAAAAAGATTCACAATAGTTACATCTCGTAATGAAGGAACTTTTTTAATTGGACGTTGTAAAACTTCTTTGAATTGCTTTGCGGTTTGAAGAATAAGGGAAATGTCCTGTGTAGTAAGATCTTTTATTCCCAAAAGATGTTGCGTAGAAAGCACCATTATAAATCAAAGATAAAGGGAAATAAATGAAAGAATGTTTGAAAGAAAATGCCCGGTGGATAGAATGTCAATTAAGATTATTGAACCAAAAGCAGAAACTCTGATGAAACTTTAGTTGCGGCGCAACAGAAGTTTAATAGTAGTAAGCTTGGCTGATTATTCTGTTGTTCTTAACCATTACGAACTATAAACCACAAACTCCTATTTTTGTGCTGTACCAAAAAGGGATCAATGTCAAAACCAGTAGAAGATTTCGACGCTAATCTTGCCGGCGAAGAAGGGAAAACAGAAGAGACCAAAGCCAAGTGGTTCAAACGCATCAAGAAAGGTATATTAACGCCATCATCGGAAAAAAAAGAAGTTCCTGAAGGTTTGTGGACGAAATGTCCGGAGTGTAATTATATATGTACAGTAAACGATCTGCGGGAAGCGCTGTTTGTTTGTCCGAAGTGTAATTACCATCACCGTATAGGCAGCGAAGAATATTACAATATCATTTTTGACGATAAACAATATAGAGAGCTCTTTGGTAATATTCGTTCCAAAGACTTTTTAGGTTTTGTTGATTTAAAGCCATACCAAAAACGACTTGAAGAAATCTGGTCGAAGAGTGACCTGAAGGATTCGATGCGGGTAGCTACAGGAAAAGTGAATGGTAATGACCTTGTGATTGCCTGTATGGATTTCGAATTTATTGGTGGCTCATTAGGTAGTGTTATGGGAGAAAAATTTAGCCGTGCTGTTGATTACTGCCTGGAGCACAGAATTCCCTATGTGGTAATCAGCAAAAGTGGCGGCGCCCGTATGATGGAAAGTGCTTTTTCATTAATGCAACTAGCAAAAACGAGCGGCAAGCTTTCACAATTATCAGATGCTAAACTTCCCTATATCTCTCTTTTAACAGATCCTACATTTGGTGGCATTTCCGCATCGTTTGGTATGCTCGGTGATCTAAACATTGCTGAGCCTGGCGCCTTAATTGGCTTTGCTGGCCCAAGAGTAATTAAAGAAACGATTAAAAGAGACCTGCCCGAAGGTTTTCAACGCAGCGAATTTTTATTAGAAAAAGGCTTTTTAGACTTTATTGTTCCAAGACCAGAGTTGAAAAATAAGTTGTCGCAACTGCTGACGCTTTTTAAGCACTAAGATGGAGATTAAAAACAGAGCAGCGTATTTTGAGTATTTTATCGATGATAAATATACTGCAGGTGTCGTGCTGACAGGTACCGAAGTGAAATCGTTGCGTGCAGGGAAGGCAAGCTTTAATGATAGTTATTGCCTGTTTCAAAGCGGTGAGCTTTGGTTACGATCCATGCACATTGCCGAATACACACACGGCACTTATAACAATCACGACCCATTAAGAGATCGAAAGCTTTTGCTTAGCAAGCGGGAATTAAAAAAGTTAGAAACAAAAATTAAAGAGAAAGGCTATACCATTGTTCCGCTACGCCTTTTTTTCAACGAAAAGAATTTAGCGAAAGTAGAAGTAGGATTAGGCAAAGGAAAGAAACTGCATGACAAACGGGAAAGCATTAAACAACGGGATACAGACCGGGAAATAAAACGCTACATTAAATAATTTACCACCATCCTTTTTCGTTTTATCGAACCATGAAGAAATGCGTATTACTATTAGCTCTTATTAGTTCGTTTAATAGCTATGCTCAAAATGTTGTTGGTTATTGGTATGGAACTGCAAATGTTACTAACGCCGGAAATGTCAATAATTATTTGGTTGAATTGATCTTAAAACAAAATAACGGGTCAGTTCAGGGCATTGTGAATTATTACTTCAAAAACTCATTTAGAAGTGTACAGATACGAGGTAATTACAATAAAGGCAGCAGGCAACTTTCGCTATTCAATATTCCACTTACTTATTTTGGTTCTGCTGCTAATATGGATGTGGATTGTCCAATGAATTTAACAGCACAACTTCGTGAAGCAAAAGCAGGCTCCAATCTTATTGGCAAGTTTGTGTGTTCTTCTGCTAACTACAGAAACGTTTGTCCTGAGGTTAGATTCGATTTACAACTAAATAAAGACGCTAGCAATCAGGATTCTATTTTAACTGCATTGCGCAACTTCAAAGAAGTGCATCAATATTGGACGCCTTCTGCCACCGATACAGCTGTTGCTGCTACTATCATTCAACGACCAATTGTAAATTATGTAGTAAATAACCAATACAAACAACGTCAAAATATAGTACAGCAAGAAATAGTAGTGAATACTGATTCCGTAAGCGTAGATTTTTATGATAATGGCGAAATAGACGGCGATTCAATATCCGTTTTCTTCAATGACAAATTACTTGCTTCCAACCAGATGTTGAGCACGAAATCTATTCATTTGAACATTCATTTAGATTCTACAAAAGAAGTGAATGAGATAACCATGTTCGCAGATAATCTTGGTTCCATTCCACCTAACACTGCATTAATGATTGTTTCGGATGGCGTAAAACGTTATGAAATTCGCCTAAGCAGTAACCTGGAGAAGAATGCAACGCTCCGCATAAGGCGAAAGAAAAGCTAACCTGATTGTTTGTAGTATTTTGCTGCTATGAATTTGCTGCTTATCATTACACAGCTTGTTGTTCTTTCAGCTGTATTTGGCTATATCAACACAAAGTTTTTAAAGTTGCCGCAAACCATCGGTTTAATGTTGATGGCCATCATATTCTCTTTGGTCTTATTAATCATCAATTATTTTAATCCTGCAGCACTTCAGTTTGCCAAAGATTTAATTAACTATGTCAATTTCAGCGAAATGCTGTTTGACGTAATGCTCAGCTTCTTATTTTTTGCAGGGGCTATGCATACCGATTATCGATTGGTAAAAAAGAATAGGCGAAGCATTATTTTGTTTGCCTTCGTCGGTTGTTTTGTTATCTACTTTCTTAATCGGATCGCTATTGTTTTATGTATTGAAATGGATCAATCATCCTGTTGATTTTATATTCTGTTTGTTGTTTGGTGCATTGATTTCTCCCACTGATCCTATTGCGGTTTTAGGCATTTTAACCAAAAGTAATGTTCTCAAAAAACTGGAGATAGATATCGTTGGTGAATCTCTATTTAACGATGGCATTGGCATAGTGCTGTTCATTAGCATTCTTGAAATCATTCGAACAAACAGCGGCTTTCACATGAGTGATTTTCTGATTCTATTATTCCGGGAAGCAGGGGGCGGTATTTTGTTTGGCTGGGCATTAGGCTACGTCATGTATCTGTTGATGAAATCAATTGATGATTACCAGACCGAGGTGATCATTACATTAGCAGGTGTAATGGGCGGTTATTTCCTAGCCAATCAGTTACATATAAGCGGGCCTTTAGCTATGGTTGTAGCAGGATTATTTACAGGAAGCAGATCAAAAGATTTAGCCATGAGCGAAACAACAGAATTATATGTCGATAAGTTTTAGGAGCTGATTGATGTATTAATGAATGCTATTTTGTTTGTACTGATTGGGCTGCAATTAATAACATTAGAATACAACAAGAATTTTTTTATTATTGGTCTGCTGGCCATTCCAATTATTTTATGCTCTCGTTACCTGGCTATACGTGTACCACAATTGCTTCTAAGGAAATGGATCAACTTAGACAGGAAAGCTATCTTCCTGATGACATGGGGCGGCTTAAGAGGCGGACTATCTATTGCTATGGCTTTATCGCTTAAGTATGCAGAACAAAAAGACATGTTTGTATTTGTCACCTACATTGTTGTGCTTTTTTCTATAATGGTTCAAGGATTAAGTATGGGAAAACTTGCCCGTTCATTTTACCCGGCAAAACCTGCAGAGGCAAAGGATTAATTGTTCAATTGGAGATTGCATTAAATAAAAAAGCACTCACTTATTGGTGAGTGCTTCAAAGAAAATTATATTGATTAAAACAATTCCGGTTGCTTTGCTTCTTCTTTTACCTCCCACTCCATTAATACATTTTTATTAAAGTCAACCAGTTTAGCCCCTACTGCTTTCCAACCCATCACGTCAACCATTTTTGCAATCTTGAATTTAGCTTTTCGTACTTGTGAACCTTTTCCTGATTGTACAATTAAGATTGGCTCTTCTTCAGTAGAAACTGCTTCCAAATAATTGCCTTTGCCTTCTTTAATAAAGAAGAATTTGGTACGTAAGGTTGTTGTTTCAATACGGAAACGTTTAACGTTGAACTGCAGTTTATCGTTATCCAAATAGATAGCTGTAATGGTTCTTTCCGGATCAAACTTTTCTACCAACATTACTTCCTCGGGATTGAAGCGTTGCGTCAACTCCTGGTCAGTAATTTCATAAGTACCATCGTTGTAGATCACGAGGATTCTATCTTCTGCATCAAACTCCCCTAACTCAATTCCTTTTCCTTCATGATTTAATCTACCAAACTTATCATCAAACCAAAGTTTAATACTGCCCAACGTTGCTACACCAGCCTCTTTAAACTTCACGGCACGAACCGGGTACTTCGTCACCTGGTTACCTATGCAGCTTCTGCTCTTGATCTCCTGCTCCTCAAAAAAGAATTCAAACTCCTTATTACGTGCTGTACAATTCGGACTTAAGATCACTCGCACCACTTCCGCTTCACCGTTTGGATTCACGGAGAGATAATGCACTTTGCTTTTATCGTGTCCTTTCGTCAAATCATACTCTTTGTCACGAGTAACGCTTGTGACATTGAATCGTTTACTAAAGCTTATTCCGCTGCCGCCATCGGTATAGATCATATTATACGTGGTACGTTCGTCTCCTTTACGAAAGACTGCTGCATGCAGAATATCTTTTCCGATGAATACTTTATCCTGCACTTTAACCACTTTCATAATGCCACGCTTAGTAAACGCAATGATATCGTCGAGGTCAGAACACTCTACCAAAAATTCATCCTTCTTTAAGGCCGTTCCAATGAAACCTTCATCACGATTGATATACAAGCGAGTGTTGGCGATGGCTACGTGTTTTGCCTCAATTACTTCAAATACTTTGATCTCTGTTTTACGTTCTTTACCCTTGCCATATTTCTTCAACAAGCCTTCGAAGTAAGCAATTGCATAATCGTTCAAATGCTCCAAATCATAACGCACTTGTTTGATCTGTGCTTCTAAATCACGAATCTGCGCATTTAATTCATCAATGTCTAATTTGTAAATACGACGAACAGGCTTTTCGGTAAGCTTTAAAATATCTTCACGGGCAATTGCTCTTCTTAATTGCTTAGCAAAAGGAACAAAAGCATTATCGATTGCTTGAATTACTTTCTCCCATGTCTCATGCTTCTTCTCTAGTTCTTTATAGATCTTTTCTTCAAAAAAGATTTTTTCCAGTGAGGTGTAATGCCATTTATCCTGCAACTCGCCCAAATTAATTTCCAATTCACGTTGTAATAAGTTCTTCGTGTTATCGGCAGAAATTTTCAAAAGTTCATTAACACTTACAAAGTGCGGCTTTTGATCAATGATGACGCAAGTGTTTGGCGCTACAGAAATTTCGCAATCAGTGAACTTATATAAAGCATCAATCGTAATATCAGGAGAAATGCCCGGAGCTAAATCCACCTGAATTTCTACTTCAGCAGCCGTATTATCCGTAACTTTTTTGATCTTGATCTTACCATTATCATTCGCCTTGACAATACTTTCCATCAAAGCCGATGTCGTAACGCCATAAGGGACACTCTTGATCAACAGTGTCTTTTTATCCGCTTCCTCAATATGTGCACGAACCTTTACTCTTCCGCCACGCATACCATTATTGTAATCACTTACATCAGCCATAGCACCGGTTGGAAAATCAGGATAGAGATCAAATTTTCTTCCCTTTAAATATTTAATAGACGCTTCGCAAAGCTCGCAAAAGTTATGTGGTAAAATCTTAGTTGCTAAACCTACAGCAATACCTTCTGCGCCTTGTGCCAACGACAATGGAAACTTTACGGGCAATGTAATAGGCTCGTTCTTTCTTCCGTCATAACTCAATTGCCAATTAGTTGTTTTTGGATTGAAAACAACTTCCAGAGCGAACTTGCTTAAACGAGCTTCAATATATCTCGATGCCGCTGCGTCATCACCTGTTCGGATATCCCCCCAGTTACCTTGCGTATCAATCAATAAATCTTTTTGACCCATGTTCACTAGCGCATCACCAATAGATGCATCGCCATGCGGGTGGTATTGCATGGACTGCCCAATAATGTTCGCCACTTTGTTGTAACGACCATCATCCATTTCTTTCATGGCATGCAGAATACGTCGCTGTACTGGCTTTAAGCCATCTTCCACGGCAGGCACTGCACGTTCCAGAATCACATAAGAAGCATAATCCAGGAACCAGGTTTTATACTGACCGTTAATGCCATGATCTGTCTGTACATGTTCGTAATTTTTGTTTTTCGTAGTACTCATTTTATCGGATTATAAGCTATTATTTATTTGTTCGGTTGGTGTTTCTTCGAGAATTGGTGTTTTCAATTTCACCTCAAAATCTTTCCATCCTTTAGAAGTATCGCCGTTAATTTCAATCTTTTCTGCTGCAGCCAATTTCTTCATGCGCCAAACCAAAAACACATCACCTGTTTTAATTTTCATCTTAGACAAAATGGCACTCATTGCTTTATTGCCTTTTTGCCATTCATGGGTTAAAGCACTCAGAATGTCTTTGTCGTAAAAGTTTTCTTCCCTGCTCACAATCTTTTTACCGCCTTCTAATATGCGCACCGCAGCATTTTCATTGCACAATTTTCTCCACTCATCCGGGTCAACTTCAAACTCACTTAAGGTTACTTTACGATTCAGTTTTTTTGCTTTTAGAAATTCTTTTGGCTGAATTTCATGTAAGGTTGTTGGGTAAAAGATTTGTCCTTTTTCATTAATAAAAGGGAGGTTGTTTAAATATAAAACAATTACTCTACCTTGATACGGTTGCAATTGCGAGATCAGCCAATAATAACCACAGACATCATGTTGATTCTGTCCCATCCAAATCCAAACTTCCTCTTTGGTATTTTCTTCTAGTTCTTTCTTCAAATTGTGCACCGTCATCTGGTCATCAACCATGCTCATCAAACCTTCTGTGTTATATGGCGAAATATCAAGCAAACTCTTCCACCAACCTCTTCTTTGCTGATAGCCTTCTGTTTCGTAACAATTTTTCAGAGGACCAACAGCATAATCATCACGGATGATCTCTATTGTACCTTTTAAACTCTCATCCAACTCTATTGCTTTTTGCAAAACAGCCATATCAGCTTCCTGAAAAACGATATGTATCATTGATTCTTTATAAGCAGTTTAAAACAAATTAACCAACCAATTCTTCAACTGTATCTAACTCTACACGAAGATTATTAATGATGAACTCCTGACGTTCCTGCGAGTTTTTACCCATGTAGTATTCCAACAAATGTTGAATATGATCACCGTGCTCCAGAATAACAGGATCCAAACGAATTTCGTCACCAATAAAACGTCCGAATTCATCTGGAGAAATTTCACCCAAACCTTTAAAGCGAGTGACCTCAGGCTTGCTGCCTAATTTCTTTACAGCTGCCTGCTTTTCTCTTTCGGAATAGCAATAAATGGTTTCCTGTTTGTTGCGAACACGAAACAGAGGTGTTTGCAAAATATATACGTGGTTGTTCTTTACTAAGTCAGGAAAGAATTGCAGGAAGAAGGTCATGATGAGCAAACGAATGTGCATGCCATCTACATCGGCATCAGTTGCAATTACAATGCGGTTGTAGCGCAACCCGTCTAACCCTTCTTCAATATTCAAAGCATGTTGCAATAAGTTTAATTCTTCGTTTTCATACACCACTTTTTTGCTCATGCCAAAGCAGTTCAGAGGTTTCCCACGCAAACTAAAAACTGCTTGTGTTTCTACATCTCTAGCTTTAGTAATAGACCCGCTTGCCGAATCACCTTCGGTAATAAAGATGGTTGTATTTTGTTGTGTAGCGTAAAACTCCTGTTTGCCTTTTGCCGGCGGCTCATCGTTAAGATGTACACGGCAGTCACGCAATTTCTTATTGTGAAGATTTGCTTTTTTGGCTCTTTCGTTGGCTAATTTTTTAATGCCTGCCAAGTCCTTTCTCTCCCTTTCACTTTGCTCAATACGTTTTTTCAACGCATCAGCAATAGAAGGATTTTTATGAAGATAATTATCTAGCTCACGTGACAAAAAATCCAACACAAACTGGCGTATGCTTGGACCACCATCATCTATATTTAAAGAACCAAGTTTGGTTTTTGTTTGTGATTCAAACACAGGTTCAACTACCCTTACTGCAACTGCCGCAACAATACTTCCGCGGATGTCAGAAGCCTCGTAATCTTTCTTATAGAAATCACGAATTACCTTTACGTATGCTTCTCTGAACGCTGCCTGGTGTGTTCCACCTTGTGTTGTATGCTGCCCGTTTACGAAGGAATGATAATCCTCACCATAATCGTTGTTATGCGTAATAGCAACTTCAATATCCTCTCCTTTTAAGTGAATGATGGGATAGCGAATACCATCCGGATTGGAGTCTGCGTTTGTTTCCCGAGTCAATAAATCCAGCAAACCATTTTTACTGATGTATGATTTACCATTGAAAATGATTTTCAAGCCTGCATTCAAAAAGCAATAATTCCAGATTTGCTTTTCGAGGTATTCAGAAATAAAATGAAAGTTTTTGAAAATGGTATTGTCAGGAACGAAGGTGACAAGTGTGCCATTATCCTCATCTGTTTTTGTCTCTTTGTGCTCCTTTGTCAATACTCCTCTTTCAAACTCTGCTTCTTTAACCTTGCCATCTCGAAAGGAAGATACCTTAAAATAACTACTCAAAGCATTCACAGCCTTTATGCCCACACCATTCAATCCCACACTCTTTTGAAACACTTTACTATCATACTTAGCGCCAGTGTTGATTTTACTAACCACATCTACCACTTTTCCCAAAGGAATACCACGACCATGGTCGCGGATGGTTACCTGCTTGTCCTCAATAGTTACTTCTACAGTTCGACCGTAGCCCATCGTATATTCATCAATACAGTTGTCAATGACCTCTTTAACCAATACATAAATACCATCATCAGGGCTTGAACCATCGCCCAACTTACCTATATACATACCGGGGCGAAGGCGAATGTGCTCCTTCCAATCAAGACTTTTGATACTGTCTTCGGTATATTCGAAGAGATTTTTTTTAGTTTCTGCCATAGTATTTTTCAGCAAATAATTTAAAAATACACGTCCAGTTTTGCGAAGAAGCAAGATAGAGCAGAACGCTTCTACCCGCAAAAATTAATCGGGCAAATATAAGCAAAAGCAGCTTGTTTCCTGCTAAATTTATTAGCTAACTTGAAAAAATCAGGATTATTTTTATGTTTATAAAACATTGATAATCAACAAATAAATCACAAAAATAAAAAAGAACATTTTTTTTACAATTTGGTAATTCCTAATCTCCTAATTTTAGACTGCTGAACGACAAAAACAGTCTGAAAAGTTAACCAAAATCTTCTACTGACACCCATTAATTTCTACTTACTACCCATAGTTAACAATTATTGAAACGGTGTAAAAGCACCCAAACACGGAGGTTGTGTATGTATTCGTATGGATTACTGGAAACAGGATGTTATTACCTTATCCAGGAGTTTGAAGATTCTCCAGTAACATTAATTAAAGCGACAATGGAGACGGATCATTGCATGTATATATTTACATATAATGATGAATTAATAACGGGCTGGCAACGCAAAACAGACCCTATTCATGATATAATTGAATGTCTCACCGATGAAGCTGTTGAAGTTTGGAAAAAACAATACAACAGTAACGAGGACGCCTATTACGAAGAGGATGACGATTGATCTTCTTTTCTTTGGATAAGCGGTAGTGTTTAGCGGGTTTCTTGAAGTAAATTAGACGAACAAACCCAACGTTATGCGACTACCGCTTTTTAAATTTTGGCTAACTGCTTTTGCCTTTTCCTGCCTTTTTATTTCTGTTGCTGCCTAGGATGATGTACCAACAGATTATTTATCGAAGGAGTTTCACAAAGGAAGACGAGATGCGGCAAGGGCTCTTATGCCCGACAATTCGGTAATGGTAGTGTTTGCTGCGCCTACCCGAACTTTTTCTAACGATATTGAATACTTCTACCACCAAAACCCGGATCTCTACTATTTCACCGGTTACAAAGAACCACATGCTGTTTTGTTTCTGTTTAAAAATGAACAAACTGCTGCAGACAGCTCCAAATACAATGAATTATTTTTTGTTCAGCGAAAGAACCAGCAACAAGAACAATGGACTGGTAGAAGACTAGGTGTTCCCGGTGTGAAAGAAAAATTGGGCATTAATACCGTTTATCTTGGCGATGAGTTCAGAAATTATACGCTTCAGCTTAACGACTTTCCCAAAATAATTATGACTAATCTGCCCGAAGATGTGGGCAACAACCCAAGAGATTCTGCTGATCTTTTTGACTTGATTCAACAATTTAAATCCAAAGCAAGTATTATTGACACTAAGAACCAAAAAGTAGATTCTCGTCTATTCCGAGAGATAACCGGAAAGCTACGTGAAATAAAAACACCTGAGGAAATGTATTTGCTGCGCAAGGCAATTGAAATTTCCGCGCTGCACATAACGAAGCCATGAAGGCCCTGCGACCAGATATGTCGGAATTGGAGATTCAAGGATTGCAAGAATATGTGCACACAAGAATATGTGCACAAAAAATACGGAGCGGAAGGTGTAGGCTACTGCTCTATTGTTGGCTCAGGGGGATAATGGTTGCATTTTGCATTACATGGAAAACACTAAAACCAACATGGGCAATAATTTATTGCTCATGGATGTAGGCGCCGAATATCACGGTTATAGTGCTGATGTGACCAGAACAATTCCAACAAGAGGAAAGTTTTCTGCTGAAGAAAGAGCTATTTATCAATTGGTATACGACGCACAAGAAGCTGCTTTTAAGATTTTAAAGGATGGTGCTAAAATGAGTGATGCAAGCGCTGCTGCGAACAATGTCATTGCAGATGGGTTAATGAAGTTAGGCATCATTAAAGACAAGAATGAAGTAAGAAAATATTATCCGCATGGCTTAGGCCACCACATTGGATTAGACGTTCACGACAGAGGCTTTTCACCAACATTGAAAAAAGGAATGGTGATCACCATTGAGCCTGGCATTTATATTCCAAGCGGAAGTAATTGCGATAAAAAATGGTGGGGCATTGGTGTTCGTATAGAAGATGACGCACTAATCAGGGAGAATGATTATGAATTATTGACCATCTCTTCTCCTCGTTCTATTGACGCAATTGAAAAAATGATGGCTGAAAAAACCGTTATTGATAATTATAAATTAGCTCCCCTGCCCGTTGATAAAAAAAAATCTTTTTAAAACAAAGGCTGCAAGTTTGTAGCCTTTTTAATGTTTTTGCAATTGCACTCTTCTGAGTTCTAACAAGTTCAATGCATTTGCTTCAAGGCCAAGAACCCACGGCTGTACCAAGCGCACTACTTCATCATACCAAAGGGGTATCACTGGCGCATCATTCATCATTATCTGGTCGGCTTTTCGGTATAGCTTGTAACGAAGTGAATCATTTGTTTCTGCCAAAGCTTTTTCAAACACAGCATCAAACTCCGGGTTTTTATAACGGGTATAATTTGGCGGTGCAGGATTTTTAGAATAGAAAACAGAAAGATAATTTTCTGCATCAGGATAATCGGCAATCCAACTGCCTCTAAAAAAAAGTGCTTTCGAATTAGAGGTCAATTCAAGCAACAAAGCTTTTTGAACAACATCTACTTGCACCTTAAAACCGACGTCTTCCAGTTGTCGGGCAATGTAGCTGGCAATGTCGGAGTAGTTTGGAATCGTGTACAACTTAATCGTAGGAAAATTGTTTGCAAATCCCGCCTCTGCTAATAATTGCCTTGCTAATTGCGGATTATAACTATAGCCTTTTACTTCCATTGAATCGAATGAAGGTAGCCCTGCAGGCACAAAGCCTGATTCAGCAGGAATACCTAATGAGTTGCGTAAATACAAGACCATTTTCTTGCGGTCGAAACCATAATTCAATGCCTGGCGAACTTTTCTTAATCGGGTAGGAGCATTTTTCAATAATGCATTCGCCGTATCTACCAATAATCCAAAATATTCTATATTCAAATAAGGATGCGTTTGCAATTGCAGCTTGCCTTCCCATTCTTTTCTAAGTATTCCTTTCTTAGTTAATACTTCATCTTTGAATGATGCATCAATGTCATTAATGAATTCCAACTTTCCTTGGCGAAACAGCAAGAACTCTGTTGCTCTACTATCAAAAAAACTAATCTTCAAGCCATCGATATACGGCAATCGATTGCCAGCGCTATCTCTTTCAAAATAATTTGGGTTCTTTTTCAAGATCATTGCTTGTCCTTCTTCCCACGCAACAAATTGAAATGGTCCTGTGCCAACAGCATGTCTTCTAAAATCATTACCATATTTTTCTACGGCTTCGTGTGGCACAATAGAACAATACTGCATAGAAAGGATACCCAAAATTGGATTGTAGGGCCCGATCAACTTTAATTGAAAAGTAGTATCATCAACTGCTTTGAAACCTTCTGTACTATCGACCTTTCCATTGAATATCCAAGAACCCGGGCTTGCCACCGATTTATCTATAATCCTTCCAAAACTATATGCTACATCTTTCGCATTTAATTTTCTACCCTTACCGTTTGGGAAACAAGCATCATCATGAAAGAAGACATCGTTTCGCAAATAAAAAGTGTAGATTTTACCATCGTCCGAAACTGTCCATCGTGTAGCAAGTGATGGCTTTAAATGCAATTGGCTATCAACTTCAATTAATGTGTTATACAACTGGTGGTCAGCCCACATTACTGATTGGCTTTTAGCAAAAGCAGGATCCACAGACGTAATGCCCGACATTTCATTATACCGGAAAATATTTTGTTGCTCATCACCCTTCTTATGACACGATAACAAAAGAAGGCATCCGAAGCAAAAGGTTAAATATTTATACAAGTGGAACATGTAATCAACAAAAGCAGTCTAAATTAGACAAGTATTTGTTTTGAAAACGCAAATAAAACAGTTTATGGTTTATCGCTTCTTGTTTCTTCTCTGCTGCTTCTTTTGTCTGCTATCCTGTTATGCACAACCGTTGAATCAGAAGAAAGTATTTACACACCAGGATACCTTGCGTGGTACCAATGGAGCAGAAAGGATTTGGTGGGACGTATTGCATTATGATATAAACGTAACTCCTGATTATGGAAGCAAAACAATTGCTGGTAAAACCACTATCCAATACAGAATTGTTGAAGACAAACACTCCGATTATTTACAAATTGATTTACAGCAACCCTTAATGCTTGATTCAATTTTTTACAACAATAAATATTATATCAATTACCCGGGTAAACCTTATTATAATGAAGGAAACGTGTGGCATATTCCTTTACCAAGAGCAGTAAAAGGAAGCGTTCAAACCATCACTATTGCATATCATGGTCAACCACGCATTGCTCGGATGCCACCATGGAACGGAGGTTGGATCTGGACCAAAGACAAACAAGGCAGACCTTGGATGAGTGTGGCTTGTCAAGGATTAGGTGCATCGGTTTGGTATCCATGTAAAGACTATCAAGGTGACGAACCGGATAATGGTGCAACGCTTACCATTAATGTTCCAGATACCCTTATTGCTGTAGGCAACGGACGATTAAAAGCACAAGCAGCAAGGAATGGAATAGCAACTTATACGTGGGAAGTAAAGTCTCCAATTAATAATTATGACATCATTCCTTATATCGGTAAATATGTGAACTGGAGCGATACTTATATTGGTGAAAAAGGAAAGCTCGACTTGAACTTTTGGGTATTGGACTATGAATTAGAAAAAGCCAAAACACAATTTCAGCAAGTACCGCAAATGTTGAAAGCCTTTGAATATTGGTTTGGCCCTTATCCTTTTTATGAAGATGGTTACAAACTGGTACAAGCGCCACATTTGGGTATGGAACACCAAAGTGCTGTGGCTTATGGCAATGGTTTTAAAAATGGTTATTTAGGAAGAGATTTATCCGGCTCAGGCCAGGGTTTAAAATGGGATTACATTATTGTACATGAAAGCGGACATGAATGGTTTGGCAACAACATTACCACAAAAGACATTGCTGATATGTGGGTGCATGAAGGATTTACGGATTATTCAGAAACCTTGTTCACTGAATACTATTATGGCAAAGAAGCTGGCGACGAATATGTACAAGGATTACGTAAAAACATTGCGAATGATAAGCCGATCATTGGTTACTACGGGGTAAACCAGGAAGGTAGCGGTGACATGTATTACAAAGGAGCAAACATGCTTCATACCATTCGACAGATAATTAATAATGATACCTTGTTCCGAAATATTTTAAGGGGTCTTAATAAAGATTTTTATCATCAAACAGTGAGCTCAAAACAAGTGGAAGAATACATTAGTCGAAAATGCGGAAAAGAATTATTGAAAGTGTTTGATCAATATTTGCGTACAACGCAAATCCCAACTTTGGTTTTAAAAGCCGATGGCGACAAATTAAAATTTCAATGGACGAATTGTATTAGTGGTTTTACCATGCCCGTGAAACTCACCAATGGTCAGTGGATACATCCAACTACCGCAGAACAAAAAATCAAGATAGAAAAAGCAAATTTTGACAATATTGATGTTGATAAGAATTTTTACATCAATGTAAAAAAAGGATAGTGTAAAAAAGACAAAGCTTTTGTTAGTATAATTTGCACATTTGCATCTTAGCACACCATCATGAACACCATCCGCAAGCAAAGCATTATTTCTTCTATCATTGTGTATATCGGCTTTGCGCTTGGTTTTTTAAATACTTATTTATTTACCCGCCAAGGTGGATTGACAGCTGCACAATATGGTTTAACAAACACCTTTGTTGCTATTGCCAGTATCATCTTTTCAATTGCAGGCCTAGGTATGCCTGCATACATCGGAAAGTTTTTCCCTTATTACAAAGCACACCTAGACGTTAAAAAAAATGATCAACTTGCGTGGGCACTTTTAGTATCCTGTACCGGGTTTGCTATTGTTGCCATTTTAGGCGTTCTGCTCAAACCAATACTTATCGATCGAGTATTTGCTAATTCGCCAGAACTACCGCAATATTATTACTGGATGTTAGTATTCAGTTTAGGCTACACCATTTACATGGTTTTAGAAATGTATTCATGGCAACATCAGAAGGCAATTCTCACTAACTTCTTAAAAGAAATATCAGTTCGTTTATTCGTCACAATTTTGCTAATCGCAGCATCCTTTGGCTGGATCAAACAATTCGATGCATTTATTGGGATTTATTCATTTTCCTATATAACAACGGCTATCATTTTAATTGTCTACTTATTACGAAAGAATAAGTTTTACCTCACCTTTACGATAAGCAGAGTTACCCGTCGTTTGTTTAAAAAAATGCTGCCCTTCGTTTCTTTCATTTGGGGCAGTGGCATGGTATTAAATATTGCCAGTGTATTTGATGGGATCATTATTGCGGCTGTATTACCTAACGGCATGGCTTCAGCAGGTATTTATTATTTAGCACAAACTATTTCCAGTTTAATGCAAGCACCGCAACGAGCTATTATATCTGCTTCAGTGGGTCCAATTGCACAAGCCTGGAAAGAAAAAGATTATGGAAGATTGAATCGCATTTATCAGCGTTCATCCATTAACCAATTATTGTTTTCCATTGCCATGTTTTGTTTAATCTGGTTAAACTTTGATGATGGCATTCATACTTTTCAATTACAAGAAAAATACACAGCCGCAAAATGGATTTTCTTTTACATTGGCTTAGCCAAGATTGTGGATATGGGAACAGGTTTAAATGCGCAAATCATTGCTACATCCAATTTTTGGCGTTTTGAGTTTTTAACCGGGATTTTTTTATTGCTCTTCACATTGCCGATGAACTATGAAATAACCAGGCATTTAGGAAATATAGGTCCAGCTATTTCCAATCTTATTACGTTTACTATTTACAACGCAATACGCTATACTTTTTTGTTACGAAAATTTAAAATGCAACCTTTTAATGCAAAAACGGCTGTCATTATTTTAATAGCTGCAATGCTATTTGGACTGTGCTATTTGCTTTTTAATAATAAGCAAGGCTTTATCTGGATTGTATTGAGAAGTAGTGTCTTTACAGGATTATTTATCGCCAGCGTATTGGTGTTAAAAATATCACCGGATATTATACCAGTATGGCAAACACTCAAAAAAAAGATTAAGGCTTAGCAGAAGATAATTGTTGCTCCGCATCCCATCTGCCTACGCCAACAAAACGTTTCATCCAATAGGAATCAAACAAATCAGAAATAGTAACACCATCCGATGAAGATGCATGAACAAATTTGTTGTTCTGAAGATAAATACCAACATGAGATACACCACCGGAAGTATTAAAGAAAACCAGGTCGCCTTCCTTTAATTCTGTTCTAGAAATAACACGAGCCATTTTGAACTGTTCTCTTGCGGTACGTGGCAACACAATGTTGAAAAAAGCTGAATACAACATTTGTGTAAACGCAGAACAATCAATACCCGATTTATCTGTTCCACCCATTCTGTACGGGGTGCCAAACCATTCATCAATTTTTTTATACAAAGAAAGATTAGTTACTGCTTCAACTTCTGTATCTAATAAAAGAGCAAATTTTAATTGCAGCGCAGATGCGGCTTCGATAGATGTATAAGCAAGCGAAGCGACATTTGTAAAAAGATTTCTTTTAGGGACCATAGCTGAAGCCGTTGCTGTCTTATTTTCTACCACAACTTCGTTGGAAGATGGCGCCACAGAAACCTCGATGTCATCCAAAAATTTAACCTCTCCCTTTGAGGAAGGCGCATTATTTTGCTTAGCCTTTTGAGCACTGGCAGGGGTTATTGTCAAACCAATAACGATGGTGGCGGTAAGGAGGATGGTCTTAATCATTTTGGTCTTCTTTTAGGCTTGGTGGTCGAACGAAAATAGGGCATTTTTTGCACAGGTGTGGATATTACAACGCCGAATAGGACTGATTATTGTCAACTTTATTGTTATTTGCACCTCTACACTTTAAGATTCAAGGGAGTTTGAATTATGAAATTTTCACATTTACACGTACACACACAATATTCACTCTTGGATGGAGCTGCTTCCATTCCTTCTTTATACAAAAAAGCCATTGCCGATGGCATGCCAGCATTAGCTATTTCTGATCATGGAAATATGTTTGGTGCTTTTGAATTTGTATCGCAGGCCTATAAACATTTGGATGAAAACGGAAAGCCAAAAGTAAAGCCGATTCTAGGCTGTGAGTTTTATGTGGTTGCTTATCGTCATCAACGATCATTTACTAAAGAACAAAAAGATAATCGCTACCATCAAATATTATTAGCAAAAAATGAAGTTGGCTATAGAAACTTAGTAAAGCTTACTTCATTAGGCTATATGGAAGGCTTGTACGGAAAGTATCCGCGTATTGATAAAGAATTGATCGTTCAATATCATGAAGGATTGATTGCAACCACTTGTTGCCTGGGTGCCATGGTCCCCCAAGCTATTTTGAAAGGAAAGGAAGATGAAGCAGAAAAAGAATTTAAATGGTGGCTGGATTTATTTGGTGAAGATTATTATGTAGAGTTTCAACGCCATGGCATTGCAGAACAAGACCGTGTGAATAATGTGCTGATGAAATTTGCACAGAAACATAATGTAAAAATCATTGCATCAAACGATTCGCATTATACCGATGTGGAAGATTTTAATGCACATGATATATTGTTATGCATCAACACCGGTGAAAAGCAAGCCACTCCTGCCTTGCGGGAATTTTCAGATGATGACATCCATATAAAGGACAAACGTTTTGCTTTTCCGAACGATCAATTTTATTTTAAGAAAACGGCTGAAATGTCAGACCGTTTTAAAGATCTTCCGGAAGCTATTGACAATACCAACGAGGTTGTTGACAAGGTTGAATTATTGAATCTAAAAAGAGATATTCTTCTTCCTGCATTTCCCCTACCCAAAGAATTCAAAATCCACGATGATGACAATTTAAATCAATGGGAATACCTCAAACACATCACCTATGAAGGCGCAAAAAAAAGATATTCTGATTTAGATAGTGATATTCAGGAGCGCATCGACTTTGAATTGTTTACCATTAAAACAATGGGGTTTGCAGGCTACTTCTTAATTGTAAGTGACTTCATCAAAGCAGGTCGTGAATTAGGTGTGTTTGTTGGGCCGGGTCGGGGTTCTGCTGCAGGAAGTGTGGTAGCGTATTGCATCGGCATTACCAATATTGACCCCATTAAATACAATTTACTTTTTGAACGTTTTTTAAATCCCGATCGTAAATCAATGCCAGATATTGATACGGATTTTGATGATGTGGGAAGACAAAAAGTAATTGATTACGTTGTTCAGAAATATGGTCAAAACCAGGTAGCGCAAATTGTTACGTATGGTACCATGGCAGCTAAGATGAGTATTAAAGATGTGGCTCGTGTGATGGACCTACCGTTGCCTGAATCGAATGCTCTTGCCAAATTAGTTTCTGACCGGCCCGGTACTAAACTCCATCGCATTTTGCATGCGCCACTTACTGCTAAAGAAGGTGAAAAGCCTTTGGATGAAGAGTACAGCAGCGATGATGTGGAGAATGCAAAAAAGCTTCGTGAAATTTATAACTCCAAAGGATTAGCAGCCGATGTTTTGCATATTGCAGAACGGCTCGAAGGTTCGGTTCGCAATACTGGTGTGCATGCTGCAGGCATCATCATCGCACCGAAAGACCTAACTGAATTAATTCCAGTCTTCACGTCAAAAGATACAGATCTGTGCATCACCCAAATTGAAGGAAGCATCATCGAAGACAGTGGTGTTATTAAGATGGACTTCCTGGGATTAAAAACCCTTACCATCATTAAAGATGCGTTGGATCTAATCAAACAAAATCACGGTGTTGATATAGATATTGATAATATTCCTTTAGATGATGCAAAGACTTATGAATTGTATCAGCATGGTGATACCATTGCTACGTTCCAGTTTGAAAGTCCGGGCATGCAGAAATATTTGAAAGAACTGAAGCCTGACCAATTTGCGGATTTGATTGCCATGAATGCATTGTATCGCCCCGGGCCGATGGCATACATTCCGCGGTACGTGGATCGCAAGCATGGCAAGGAAGAAGTGAAATATGATCTTCCTGAAATGGAAGAATACCTGCAGGAAACTTATGGTATTACTGTATACCAGGAGCAGGTAATGTTGCTGGCACAAAAGCTTGCCGGCTTTAGCAAAGGAGACGCAGATGTGTTGCGAAAAGCAATGGGTAAGAAAGACCGAAAGACACTGGATAAAATGAAGGGCAAATTCATTGAAGGCGCTAGTGCAAAAGGTCATCCTGCCAAAACGTTGGAAAAGGTTTGGACGGATTGGGAAGCATTCGCACAATACGCTTTCAACAAATCACATTCTACCTGTTATGCTTTCGTCGCCTATCAAACAGCTTATTTAAAAGCCCATTACCCTGCAGAATTTATGGCTGCTGTTTTGAACAATGCAGGTGCTATTGAAAAGCTCACATTCTACATGGAAGAATGTAAGCGTATGGGCATAAAAGTATTAGGACCAAGTATCAACGAATCACAAAAAGGTTTTGCAGTAAATGAAGCTGGTGAAATTCGTTTTGGCCTGGGTGGTTTAAAAGGCGTTGGTGAGAATGCCATTGAAAATATTATAACAGAACGAAGGAAAGACGGTGCTTATAAAGATCCGTTTGACTTTATCAAACGCATAAATCAAAGAGCCGTTAATAAACGCACTTTAGAAAGCTTGATTTATGCAGGCGCGTTTGATGAATTTCCGCAGTTGCATCGTGCACAATACTTCTGCATTCCGCATGGAGAAACGCAATCTGGTTTAGAAAAAATTACTAAGTACGGAAGCATTGTCCAGGCACAAATGATAAGTGCAACCAATACATTGTTTGGCGATTTACCTGCGGTGTTAGATATTAAACCACCGCAAATTCCTAATTGTCCGCATTGGTCTTTAACCGAACAATTAGATAAAGAAAAAGAAATAACAGGCATTTATCTGAGTGGTCATCCGTTAGATCATTACAAGTTTGAAATAAAGCATTATGGCATTACAACCATTCAGGATTTTAATGAAGTAAAAGAATCGCAAACTCTTGCGGCTAGCGGAAAGACCTACAAACTGTTAGCCTTGGTGTCCGTTGCAAACCATCGCATATCAAGACAAGGTAACAAATTCGGTTCTTTCAATTTAGAAGACTATTCTGGTAAAACAGAAATTGTGTTATTTGGTGATGATTACATTCAGTATAATCAATACCTACAACAAGGTCAGGCTGTTTTGCTAACCGGAAGTTTTAAACAACGCTTCAACAAATCAAAATATGAATTCAAGGTGAGTAGTATTGCCTTGGCAGAAAATGTAAAACGCCAGTTGACTAAGCAAATACAATTGGAAATTGACGTAAGGAATTTAGGAAGGGAAATAGTGTATTTTTTATCGGAAAACATGAAGAAGCATCCGGGAAAATCATCATTACGTGTAATTGTGTCAGAACCAAAAGAAAAACTGAAAGCAAACTTGGTAACACTGGATAATGGCCTGGAAGTGAATAATGATCTCATTCATTTTTTAGAGGACAAACCCGAGATTGACGTTCAGGTAACACTTATTTAACTGACAGTTTAAAACATAATCTGCCAAGTGTTCTTGTAATTATTGTTGGTTATAAATTTGCAGGCTCAAGATATTATTGACATTTTAAACAGAAAATATGGTAAAAGCATTCACAGATTCAAATTTTCAGACTGAAGTTTTAAGTTCAGATAAATTAACCATTGTTGATTTTTGGGCAGAATGGTGTGGCCCTTGTCGTGCCATCGGGCCAGTTATTGACGAATTATCGAAAGAGTATGATGGCAAGGTAAACGTTGGTAAGGTGAACGTTGATGAAAATCCGCAGGTAAGCATGAACTATGGCATCACTTCTATCCCCGCTATTTTATTTATCAAAAACGGACAAGTAGTAGACAAACTGATAGGCGCTCAACCAAAAGGAAACTTTGTAAAAAAGATTGAGCAACACATGAATTAATAAATTTCTTTTATAAAAAATCCCGATCAATGATCGGGATTTTTTATGTTATTAATGCTGCGACATTTTTAATTGTTCTGCACCATTTAATTCGTTGGAGGCAACATCGGCCTTATGTTTATGTTTAAATAAAAACACAAACAATATAGCTACTACGCCTGCATAAGAAGCAAACGAAACCCAGATGCCATGCCAGTTCTTAGTACCTGTGGCATCAGTGAAATAATGTTGGATTACAAATCCACTGATCAAACTGCCTAACACGGCGCCTACACCATTTGTCATCATCATAAATAGACCCTGTGCACTAGCACGAATGGTAGGGCTTGTTTCTGTTTCTACAAATAATGAACCTGAGATATTGAAGAAGTCGAAGGCCATTCCATAAACAATGCATGATAAAATAATCATCCATAAACCTTCAGCTGGATTACCATAAGCAAATAGTCCAAAGCGCAGTACCCAGGCAACCATGCTAATTAGCATCACCTGCTTGATACCAAACCGGCGAAGGAAAAATGGGATAGCTAAAATGAAAAGCGTTTCTGAAATCTGCGAGATAGACATGATAATAGCCGGGTATTTTACTGCAATGCTATCTGAATATTTAGGTACATCAGCAAAGTCGTGCAGAAAAGTATCGCCATAAGCATTCGTCAATTGCAATGCTGCACCTAATAGCATAGCAAATACAAAGAACATAGCCATCTTATAATTCCTAAAAAGCGAAAACGCATTTAGATTTAGAGATGACTGTGTGTTTTCCCCTACTCTTGGCGTTTTAGCAGCTGGCGGGGAAGGAGGAAGTGTGAATGAATAAACTCCCAGCAATATGGCCGCAATTGACGCAACATAGAATTGATTAGCTGAGGTTTCAAAATGTAGCAAGCTCACTACCCAAAGAGCCACAATAAAACCGATAGTTCCCCAAACACGAATAGGTGGAAAATCTTTTACTACATCTGCGCCACCTTTTTTCAAAAGAGAATAAGCAACTGCATTAGATAAGGCAATCGTAGGCATGTAAAAAAGCATGTTCAGTAAAATCACCCAGAAAAATGTTCCAGGCTCGCTTACTTTGGGAATGAAGAAAAGCACAATACCACCAAGTATGTGCAAAATTCCGTATAGCTTCTCCACATTAATAAATTTATCAGCTAGGTATCCTGCGATGGTGGGCATAAACAAGGAAGCAATACCCATAGTAGAGAAAATAGCCCCAAACGCAGAACCTGTCCACGCAGTTTGTCCTGTAGCTGCGTCCGTTATCGGGTAAAGCTTAGGAAGGGTTTGAAACCAATAAGCACCAATTGTAATTAACCATGAACCCCAAATAAAAAATTGAAGAAAGCTCATTAGGGTAAGACGAAACTTGATATTCATGCTGCTGTTCGTTTTTAATTAGAATTTTAGAAGTTAGGTATGGTGGATGATATGTACGAGGTTGAAAGTTAGGGCTTTTGATAAAAATTAATAATGATTATTTCAAAAGTCTAAATAAGTAACTGATAATATGGTAATAATTTTTCCGCAACAATAAGCTCTGTTAGGCTTCCAAAAAACCCATTTCCCCATTTTATTTTTTGGAGATAACTTATAAATGATTATTATTGTACCCTATAAAACAGGACGTTTAATCTTAATTTTTAACCAAAAACTATACTGCTTTGAAAAATTTTACTTTTCTGGCATTTATTACTTTTTTATTAGTTACTTCTTTCAAAGTAACAGCGCAGATAAAACCTGAATTGGCTCAAGCGCAACAAATCACTCGATGTGGCACTTGGGAGGCGATCGAAAGACGCTTGCAAGAAGACCCAGCGTTTAGAAATCAATGGGAACAAAAGCAACGTGATGCTGCAAATGCTCAACGTGGCAACCAAACAGCTCGTGTTTCTACATTAACAGGCCCGGTTACCATTCCGGTAATTGTACACGTAGTTCTTCCAAACCCAAGTATTATTACTGAGGCGCAAATCGACTATTTGCTAAATCAACTGAATGCATGCTATTCTGGTTTAAACGCAGATAGTACCAATGGTACTTTGTTCTATAATGTTAGAGGTCATTCATTGATCCGTTTTACAAGAGCAAGAAGAGATCCGAACGGTAATTTGACAAACGGCGTAGAAAGAAAAGTTGGTACTGTTCAAATTACTTCAAACACATACCAGCCAATTAAACACACTTCACAAGGCGGCTTAGATCCCTGGGACATTACTCAATATTACAACCTTTGGGTTGGTGATGCTGGTACATCGGGCCTATTAGGTATAGCTCCCGGTATCGGAGTTGGCGGTCAAACTGAAACCACTACAAGTTCAACAGGTATTGATGGTATTTGTGTTGATTATCGTGGTTTTTCAAATGGTTGCTTTTCTTACGGAGCTTTTGCACAGGCAAAAACTGTAGTGCATGAAATAGGTCACAATTTTGGTTTATTTCACACCTTCGCAGGCTGTACTACAGGTGCTGACTTTGCACAATTAACACCAGCCGGTCAAACACTACCAGCAAGTTTATTGGCATCTGCTGATGATACGCCGAACCAATCTACTTCAACATCTGGTTGTCCTTCCGGTACCGTTGCATCTAACTGTAGCGGTGTAGCAAACCCTCCAGGCAAAATGTACCAAAACTACTTAGACTATACTGACGATGCTTGCTACTCAATGTTTACAAAGGGACAGGTGGCCAGAATGGAATATGTTTTGGAAAACTACCGTCCTGGTTATTTAACTACGCTTGGGGCGGTTCCGCCAGCTAGTGCACCTACTGTTGATATCGCACCAACTGCAGTTGTAAACCCAGGTGGTAGTGAGTTCAATCCTAGCACTTGTTCTTCTATAACTTATGCTACAATTACTTGTCCAGGCACATTTGCTCCGAAAGTAACCATTACCAATAATGGCGTGAATGCTATCACTTCTTTTACTGCAGGCTTGTTAGTAAATGGTGTAGCTCAAACACCTCAGACCTTTAATGGTAGTCTTGCTTCAGGTAATACTGTTAATATTACTTTTGGCAACGTTACGGTAAGCAATGGTACTTATGTGTTGAAGTTCTTTACCAGCAATGCTAATGGCGCTGGTGCTGATCAGGTTCCAGGAAATGATACATTAACTTACATATTTACTGTTGGTGGCTCATCTAACGGCCCAATCGTTGAACCATTTACTAGTACAACTTTCCCTCCTGCCGGTTGGAGAGTAATTAATCCTGATAATGGAATTACCTGGACTCGTAGCGCAACAGCAGGTTTCTCAGCAGCTGGTTCCGCAACAATCAATCTATATAACTACAACAGAACTGGCGAAAAAGA
>PSMG01000032.1:0-5195 GCA_040290035.1 Chitinophagaceae bacterium | reverse complement strand
CCCCTGCCATAAATACCACAGGTGTTGATTCAATCAAGGTTACATTCCAATTAGCTCATGCTCCATATAGCGCAACTAGTACTACATTCGGTCCCGATACTTTACAATTAGTGTATTCACCTGATTGCGGCACTACTTGGTTGCCTTTTGGTGGCTACAAAAAATGGAGTAACGCAACCGGTAATAACAACTTAGCTACCGCTGCAGTTACTACCTCTAGTTTTATTCCTACAAGTGCTGCTCAATGGAGATTAGAATCAGTATCGCAGGCATTGCCTTTACCAGGTAATCCAGCAAGTATTTTAATTGGCTGGTTATGTATCAATCACTACGGTAATAATATTTATTTAGACGATATAAATATCACAAGAATAGGTGTTCCGAGATTCGATGCTGGTGTTACGGCAATTGCTAAGCCTCAGTCTAGAGTTTGTAATACATCTGAAACTCCGACTGTGACCATTAAGAATTTTGGTACAGATACGCTTCGCAGTGTAATTATCAACTATGGTATTGATAATGGCGCTATAAGCACCTATGCATGGACTGGATCCCTTCCGAAAAATGCATCAGCAACAGTTACATTGAACTCAATTAGCACTGGTGCTGCTGGTACGCATACGTTTGTAGCCTATACGTCTAATCCAAATAATAACGCTGATCAGCAAAATAGTAACGATACTTTACGCACTACTTATACTGTATATACTGTTCAGCCATTAACTAAAGTTGCTGAATCATTTAGCAATACAACCTTCCCTCCTGCAGGCTGGTCAATTGTGAATCCAAACAACGATATGACCTGGACCCGTAATGCTACCTATGGCAAAAATGCTCCTGGTTCTGCATGGTTCAATGATTGGAATAATGCTACGAATGGACGATATGATGATTTAGTATTACCAGTCTTCTCCTATAGTGGTGTTGATTCAATCTTCTTAAATTTTCAATTAGCCGCTGCAACTTACAGCTATCCTGGAGCTACTGGAGTACCGATTGATACATTAGCTGTATTGTTATCGAAAGATTGTGGTAATACATTTACAACTGTTTATAAGAAATGGGGTAATGAATTACAAACTGTGAGTGATCCTAATTTCCCGAAAGATGTTCAATTCTTCCCAAGGGCAAACCAATGGAGAAGAGATTCTATCAATCTAGGTAGTTATCTAAGTGGTAGTGAATCTCAAATGGTTGTTGCTTTCCGCTTCAGTGGAAATTTTGAGAACAACATTTTTATCGATGATGTTAATCTATACACACAAGTATTACCTACCATCTTAAAACAACAAGGTTATTTCATTCAACCAAGCCCTTTCCACAATCAATTTGCGGTATGGCATTATGTTGTTCCATCTACATTGAAATATGTAAACGTTTACAATGCTGCAGGCCAATTGGTGTGGAGAAAAGAATACAATAAAAATGCAGAGAAATATATTGTTGTTGACTTAACCGGTAAAGCTTCTGGGGTTTACGTAGTTTCTTTAGGCTACGAAGACAAATTCAGAAACGTTTCTCAACGTGTTGTTAAATACTAAACAATAAATGAGTAAAATTATAAGAAGCCTCGAAGTATCGGGGCTTCTTTTTTTATGTGCATAGTATCTTTGTGTTATGATAGCTGAAGTAAAAAATGTTCATCCAAGTTATAAAGATCAAAGCCCAGCATTACAAAAAATAGCAGACAAAATTTATACTGGCGAACGCATTTCAGATGAAGATGCTTTACTTCTTTTCAAAGAAGGAAGTTTGTCATTTGTAGGAACTCTTGCAAATTATGTTCGAGAAAAGTTGCATGGCGATAATACCTATTTCAACCGGAATTTTCATATTGAACCTACTAATGTTTGTGTGTTCACTTGCAACTTTTGTTCTTATTCCCGTTTATATGCTCACCGAGAAGAGGGTTGGGAATTGAGCATTGATGATATGTTGAACATCGTTAAAAAGTATGATGGCAAACCCGAAACAGAAGTACATATTGTTGGTGGCGTTCATCCCAAAATGAACTTAAATTTTTTCGGAGATTTATTGAAGGCTATCAGGGCTCACCGTCCTGATTTACATATCAAGGGCTTTACTGCGGTAGAATTAGACTATATGTTTCGCAAGGCAAAAATGACGCCGGATGAAGGCGTAGCATTTTTAAAAGAGGCTGGGTTAAATTCTATACCTGGTGGCGGCGCCGAAATTTTTGATGAAGAAATAAGAGCACAAATTTGTGCCGACAAGGTTGATGCTAAAGGATGGTTAGCCATTCATGAAGCAGTACATAACGCTGGTATGCATAGTAATGCTACTATGTTGTATGGCCATATTGAAAAATACGAACATCGGGTAGATCACATGCGAAGACTTAGGGAATTACAAGATCGTACGGGAGGTTTCAATACATTTATTCCATTAAAATTTAGAAATGGGGATAATGATATGAGTCATGTACCTGAAGTAAGCGTAATTGAAGATTTAATGACGTATGCAGTAGCTCGTTTGTATTTGGATAACTTTCCTCACCTAAAAGCATACTGGCCAATGTTGGGTAGAAAGAATGCGCAATTAACGTTAGCTTTTGGTGTTGATGATATTGATGGAACTATCGATGATTCAACAAAGATCTATTCTATGGCGGGTGCAGAAGAACAAAATCCGGCAATGACAACAGAAGAAATTGTTACGCTTATTAAGCAGGTTGGAAGAAAGCCTGTTGAACGGGATACGCTGTATAATGTGATACAAGCTTTTTAGTGGATTAACTTAATATTGATCGAATATAAAGCCTTCATAGTCGGATGCTTTTTTTATCTCCAATTAACATTCACTAAGACTCAAAGGAATATTAATAGCTAAGCCGCCTTCTGCTGTTTCCTTGTATTTGCTGTTCATATCCTGTGCAGTTTGCCACATTGTATCTACCACTGCATCTAAAGACACTTTTGCAAAATCAGGGGTGCTTTGTAATGCTAACTGAGAGGCAGTTATAGCCTTAATGGCACCCATTGTGTTACGTTCAATACAGGGCACTTGCACTAAGCCTGCAATGGGATCGCAAGTCATACCTAAGTGATGCTCCATAGCAATCTCAGCAGCCATCATTACTTGCCGTTGTGTGCCACCCAACACTTCTGTAAGGGCTGCTGCAGCCATAGAAGATGATACACCAATCTCTGCCTGGCAACCGCCCATTGCAGCGGAAATAGTAGCACCTTTTTTAAAGATGCTACCAATTTCGGAAGCTGTTAATAAGAATTGAATGATTTTATCTTCTGATACGCCTTCATTAAACACACTATAATAATGCAGCACCGCAGGGATAACCCCTGCTGCGCCGTTAGTAGGTGCTGTTACTACTCGCCCAAAAGAAGCGTTCTCTTCGTTTACAGCTAATGCAAAGCAACTCACCCAATCTAAAATGTATTGAAAGCTATTACCGCCTTTTCTTATTGCTTCGCACCATTCTTCATAACCTTTATAGGATGCACCTTTTAGCAATCTTTTACTTAGTTCAGCTGCCCGTCTTTTTACATTTAAGCCGCCAGGCAATGTACCGGTAGTATGACAACCGCGAAACGTACATTCTTTCATCACTCGCCAAATATTCAGTACACCTGCTTTTATTTCTTTTTCAGTTCGCCAAGCAAGTTCATTTTCCATTACTACCTCTGAAATAGATAAGCCAGTCTTACGACACCAATGCAATAATTCCTCAGCATTATTAATTGGGAATGGAAGGTGAATAGAATAATCACTTTGCTCCTCTCCTTCTTTTACAACGAAGCCGCCACCAATAGAATAGAAAGTTTCGGCCAGTGTTTGACCATCAGTAAAGGTTGCTAAAAACGTAACTGCGTTAGGATGGTAAGGGAGTGATTCAGTAAATAGAAACTCTATATCCACTGCAGGATTGAAATTGACTTCATGCTTTCCTGCAAGAATCATTTTCTTCATAGCAGCTATGTCAGCAATCTTATGATCTATTTGATCCACGTTGAATGTAACGGGATCATCGCCGCTTAATCCTAATTCAATAGCAACATCCGTACCATGGCCTTTACCTGTTTTTGCCAGTGATCCATAAAGCAACACCTTAACTTCTGTTACTTGGAAAAGTTTATTAAGATCTTCTAATTTTTTTAGAAAACGCAATGCTGCACGCCAAGGGCCTAAGGTGTGTGAACTCGAAGGTCCGATACCAATTTTAAAAATATCGAAAACAGAAATCGCCTCGTGTGCCAATTGTAAAGGGTTTGAACAAATTTAGACTGTTTTGAAATGCTTTATTCAGCTTAATAAACCGTATTCAGAGTAATGTCAAAAATTAAGATAGAGTTAGGAGGAATGGTTCCGTTTTGTGAACTGCCATAACCTAATGAAGGTGGAATATAAAGCCTGATACGACCGCCTTGCTGAATCAAAGTCAGCCCGTTTTGCCATCCACGAATTACACTCGAAACAACAAAATCATAACTTGCAGACTGATCGAAAGTTGAGCCATTGGTTAATTTCCCAATATAAGCTGCATTGGCGCTATTACAAAACGTCGCTGTTTTGCCGGAGCCTGGAGTAATAACCTGATAAAACAATCCGCTACAATGTTGTGTAGCATTAGTAATGTTGTTTGCGCTTAAATAATTTTGCACAGCTTGAATTTCGGCAGCAGGTGCTACATAAGAGCAGGCATCAAAACTACATGTATCATCTTTTTTACAGTTGCTAAATGCAAAAATAACCAGAAGAAATAAAGCGATAGATCGAAGCATCATTTATTAATTATTGCCTAATATACCTATTTATAAGTTTGTTTTCTCCTCTTCTCTTTTTTTTAAAATAAGTTCAGCATATCGCTGTTCATTTTGCTCCCAATGATACTTTGCTGAAAAGAATACAATAAAACCTACAATACCAACACAGGCGATTAAAATAACAATGATCTGAGAAGTATCAACACGTATTTCAGCATCAGCTCTTTTATACCATCCTGAGATGGCGTTGATGAATATAGCCACTACTATAAATGCAGCCAGGGGCAGTCCAATGGTTTTTTGAACCATCGTTTTTTTTTGCTTGCTGCGATTCGCTTCCCAATACTGAATAAATCTTTCTTCTTCCTGCGTCAACATAAAAATAAGTCCCGCTAAGCGGGATCTTTTTAGAGGTACCAAACAGATTCGAACTGTTGTAGGAGCTTTTGCAGA
>PSMG01000031.1:33064-33309 GCA_040290035.1 Chitinophagaceae bacterium | reverse complement strand
GAAGAAGTAGCACCCGAAATGTTTGTTCCACCTTTTCTCCATTGGTAGGTAAGTCCGCTACCCGAAGCTGTTACAGAGAAAGTAACATTGCTTCCTGCACAACCAGTTTGGTTAGCAGGTTGTGTGGTGATCACCGGAGCTGCACCAACAGTAAGCGTTACAGCATTAGAAGTTACAGAACCGCACGTACCCGTAATCACTACATCGTACGTTCCTGCATCACCAGCCGTTACACTTGGTATGGT
>PSMG01000031.1:0-33028 GCA_040290035.1 Chitinophagaceae bacterium | reverse complement strand
TGGTAGGTCAATCCTGTTCCACTGGCAACCACCGTAAAGCTTACCGAACTTCCCGAACAACCATTCTGGTTAGTAGGTTGTGTCGTAATGCTTGGTGTACCGCCAACCGTTAAACTTACTGCAGTTGAAGTCACACTACCACATGCAGCGGTGATCACTACATCATACGTACCCGCATCGGCCGCAGTCACGTTGGTTAATGTCAATGTCGCTGAGGTAGCACCGGAGATAGCGCTTCCACCTTTTCTCCATTGGTACGTAACTGTACCCGAACCGGTAGCTACTACCGTGAAGGTAGCGTTGGCACCCGGGCAAGCACTTTGGTTGGTTGGTTGTGTGGTAATAGCAGTTGCTGCATTTACGGTTAGCGCTACTGCGGTTGATGTCACATTACCACAAGCACCCGTAACAATTACATCATAGGTGCCTGCATCACCAGCCGTTACACTTGGTATGGTGTAAGTAGCAGAGGTTGCACCGCCAATGTTTACACCACCCTTACGCCATTGATAAGTCAGGTTAGTGCCTGTTGCTACAACAGTAAATGAAGCGCTGCTACCTGTACAGGCGCTTTGGTTAGTAGGTTGAGTAGTGATGGCGGTTACTGCATTTACTGTTAAAGCAACTGCAGTGGAGGTCACGTTGCCGCAACCATTGGTGATCACTACATCGTAGTTACCTGCATCAGCCGCTGTTGTCGCAGCGATAGTATAGGTAGCAGAGGTAGCACCAGTGATATTGGTACCGCCTTTACGCCACTGATAAGTTAGCGTAGCTGTACCTGAAGCAACAACCGTAAAGGAAGCAGAAGCACCGGCACAAACTGTTACAGCCGTTGGCTGCGTAGTAATTGTTGGTGCCGTACAAGCTGAAGCTATTTCATCAGCACCCATATAAGGTGTGGTAGCGCTTCTTGCATCACCATCAATATCAGTGGTGATACCGGCAACAGGTGTACCTGCCTGCAGGGCTGTGTTGCCTGAGGTAGCAAGATGCAGATCGGTAGTAGAAACAAATGCCGGTTGCACATTCTTCCCATTCGCTTCTTTACTGGTTGCTGTTCGCCACGCTGCAAGTGTGGTAGAAGCAGTGGTCAATATTTGCCCTATAGCTTTCACACCAGTACCTGTCGGACTTACCCAGTAATCATTATAATTTAATGTAGCAAACTGTGTTACATCAAAAGCAAATATGCCCACGGTACCATATCCCAACGTATTAAAACGACCCAAATTATTTACGATGATGTTGTCTACTATGGTAGCCGTCCCACCATCCAAATAAATACCTGCTGAAATAGCATTAGTCTCATTTAAAGTATTACCGAAAAGGTAAATGGTATTGTAATAAAGTGCTACTCCAGTTTGGTTGGTTGATGACAATAGTATTCCGATCGGGTTGTCTAAGTAAAAATTGGCATCCATATAGTTCCAACCATCACCATAAATATTGCTGATGAAATTATTAGCTACCCGCACGTTTGCAGATGCCAGATTGGTAGCCACCACCAAGCCATAAGACCCAAAACCGTTCGTTCCTGAGTAGCCAATATTGCTGATCTTATTTTTTTCAATAAAAGAGTTTCGTACACTGTCTGCAATGTAAATACCTATATCATTGCCATCTTCTGTTGCATCAAAATTACCAACGCTGTTTCCTGATACGGTTGCGCCATCCACTCCCCTTATGAACATACCTAGGGTATAGTTAGCGTTGGTTCCGGTTGCATTTAAGCTATTGCCTGAAATACTTACACCATTTCCATTACCGCTAACAGGAACACCTGACGTATAGAGCCCATAGATAGTACGTTGAATATTGTTGTTTTGTATTGCGATATTGGTAAATCTACCTTGGCCGGTTGACGTGTCAGCCACAATGATACCAACGAAAGCGTTTTTAATAATGGTATTTTTAAGGGTTACGTTAGATATGGGAGTGGTGCCCTGGGAATAAATACCAATAGCCCCCAATCTGGAAGTATCAACATTGCTGATAGTAAGGTTTTGCGAAGTGCTTCCATTATTCGACCCGTCAATGGTAACATTAGAACCTAAGATAGATAACACTGTAGTTAAAGTACTTCCCGAAATAGTGGCATTGATACCCGTTCCTGGCTTTAGGGTTACACCAGTATAGCTGGCAGCGCCGGTACCACTTTTTTTAAGAACCGCCTCAGCTGTCTCTGTGGTGTTGCCCGTCAAAGTAATAATAATAATACCTTGGTGGGTGCCTGCATTGATGGCATCAAATGCACCTTTTACGGTGGCATAACTGCCGCTTGTTGTACCTGAAGTTGCCGTTACACTTACTTGGGCATTACCTACATAGGATAGCAACAAAGCAAAAAAACATAACAGGCCTGTTATGTAGAAATTTCTCATAAACATTTGGGTTTTGATGTCTGTAAGATAAATTTTTTCCCAAACCCCATCAAATAAGCCCTATTAATTCTAAAAAATAAAATACATAGTCAGTTTTATGCATTACCATTTCGCCGTACTAAACTGCTAATTTCGAACTAGTAAGAGATAAAATCAGTAATCCTTCTTAGCTACTTAATGCTTCAAGTCACTTTAAGGCACCCTTAAGTATGTTAAATGGCCCTTCCCTTCGTCCCTCTTACGAACTTCATAGCACCTTCATATCCCAACCGTAGCACACCCATATCTTACCCGTACTTAGTTCGACTCAGTCCGTGTCCTTATTATGTTAAATAGCCCCTTGCATTCCCAAAATCTCCATTATCCATTCTCTTTTCTCCCTTTCTTTCCCTACTTTTGCGCTCCAAATTATTTTTTTAATCAAAAAACAGGGTAATGAACAATTACGAATTGATGGTGATTTTTACCCCCGTGCTTAGCGATGACGAGTTCAAAGCAGCACAGCGTAAGTATGCTTCATTGGTTACCGACAACGGTGGTTCAATCGTAGCAGATAATGCTTGGGGACTAAAATCACTGGCGTATCCCATCCAGAAAAAAACCACTGGTTTGTACTGGGTAGTGGAATTTACTGCGCCATCCGACTTCAATGAGAAGCTGAAGATCCAGCTTCTGCGTGACGAAAATGTAATGCGTCACATGGTTACCAAACTCGACAAATACGCCGTTGAGTACAACCAAAAAAAGAGAAGTGGCGTACCAACCGGAACTGAAAAAATACAGGAGGCTTAATCATGGCAAAAGCAAATGAGATCAAATATTTGACCGCCATTAAATCCGAGAAGCGTCCTAAGAAGTTCTGCCGCTTCAAAAAATATGGTATCAAATACATCGATTATAAAGATGTAGAGTTCCTTAAAAAGTTCTTGAACGAGCAAGGTAAAATATTACCTCGCCGTATTACTGGTAACTCCTTAAAGTATCAGCGCAAAGTATCTGATGCTATTAAGAAAGCCCGTCAAATGGCTTTGTTACCATTCGTAACAGATCTTTTGAAATAGAATTATTCACTCTAACCTCTTCGCAAGAAGAGAGGACAGTCTGCCTTGGCAGATTGGGTAAAACAAAACAACAATGGAAGTTATTTTAATTCAAGATGTAGATAATCTTGGCGGAAAAAATGAACTGGTTAAAGTAAAGAACGGCTATGCTCGTAACTACTTAATTCCTCAGGGCTTTGCAGTAGAAGCTAATCCTTCTAACCGCAAGCAGATGGAAGAAAGAATGAAAGTGGCTAAGAAGAAAGAAGACGCAATGTTGGCACAGATCAACAGCGTTATTGCTAAACTGAACGAGGCTCCTTTAAAAGTAGGCGCCAAAACAGGTACCAGTGGTAAGATCTTCGGTAGCGTTACTTCATTACAGATCAGCCGTGCTATCCGTGACCAAAAAGGTTACGAAATCGACCGCAAGAAGATTCACATTACGGATGAGGTAAAAGAATTAGGTACATACAAAGCAACAATTGATTTTGGCAATGGTCAGAACGCAGAAGTTGCTTTTGAAGTAGTAGGTGAGTAATCATTAACTACCTAGATTAATTTGCAAGCTCCGCATAGGCGGAGCTTTTTAATACTATTTACTAAAATGAAAACAAAGAAACAATAAAAGTTATAAAACAGTAGTTTATTATCAACAAACAATAAAAAATCTGCCTTATTTAGACAGATTTTTTATTGTTTTTATTGTAATTGCTGATCTTATTGACTTAATTAAAGCTCCCATATTTCGATATCCTCTCCGAATTGCCAAAATAATTACAATACCTTTTTGAGAATCCTTTCTCCAATCTCTTGCTGAAGCCACCACTCAGTTTAACCGATCATTTAAATATTTAAAACTATCCACTATGAAAATAATTTCTACAATCATTGCTTTTTTTGTCTAACCCTAGCGTTCCAAAAAACTTCTGCCCAATGCGCAAATCCCACGTCGAGCATGTTAACTTACCAAGCAAGAGGTATTTTCAACAACATTAATGGTTCAACTGTAGCTTCGTTAACAATAAATGCAAATACTACCGGATCAGTTTACTCAGGCATTTATTATACTAATAACACTATAGCTAATTTAAACGTACGATTCACCGCAAATGCGGCACACAATCCTGGCTCTAGCCCGAGCAGTTATACTGTAGAGATAAGAAGTGGCGTAAATGGAAGCAATGTAATTAATTCTTGTTCTTTTAATAACCCAGCTACAGTTAGTACGGGATCAACCGATATATACTTTACTATCCCTTCATATGCATTGCCAATCAGTACAAACTTCCAAGTGGTACTTAAAGTGACACTTCCAACATCAACAAAAGACTTGGTTGTTACTGATTTTGCTATGGAGGTTAACAATGGTGCTGTTCAAAAAGCCAATGCATCGCTACCAGTATCTTTTTTTCCTTAGAAGCTAAAAAAGTATCCAGCGGCACTCAGCTTACTTGGAAAGTAGCCGAAGAAGATAATGTTGTCAATTATTCACTGGAAAGAATCGCAGATGGCAAAAACTTTTCTTCTGTAGGTACTCCGCAGCTAATGCAACTTCTTATTTTATTACAGATAATTCATTAACTAACGCAACTGTATATTATCGTGTTCGCAACAACGATAAAGATGGCAAGTACAAATACTCCACAACTATCAAGGTTGAAAATGGTAAAGTATCTTTCTTAAAAAGAGCTTATCCAATGCCAGCCGTAAACGAAGTTTTTGTTCAGCACGATGCAGCCAAAACTTCTTCTGTTATTACCCTTACTGCACAAGATGGTCGTGTGGTTAAAAGAATTGCTGCGCAAGCAAGAGCTATGCAAACAAGAATTGATCTTTCTGGCTTAAACAGCGGCTTGTATTTTGTAAAATATGATGATGGTAACGGCAGTGCTGAAACACTGAAAGTGGTGAAGCAATAAACATTCATTTATTAGCTATTATATTCAAAGGTGGCTTTTAGCCACCTTTGCTGTTTTTTTCGGAAAACTAACTACCTATTATTAATTTCCTTATTTTCGGTATGCTCTAGTGTTCTCTGTCTCGCATTTCATGGAACGTATCTGTTCATGATTGTTGACTTCGACACTTTTTTGTTTTTTAAATTTTTTCTCAAAATGAACATTTACGTAGGTAACCTTAGTTGGGGTCTTAAAGATGAAGACTTAACCAACATGTTCACCCCTTTTGGTGAAGTAGCTTCTGCTAAAATTGTAATGGACAAATTCACACAACGCAGCAAAGGCTTCGGCTTTGTTGAAATGCCAAACGATGAGCAGGCGCAAGCAGCTATCGCTCAGTTAAATGGCAGTGAAGTGGATGGTCGTAATCTTGTTGTCAACGAGTCTCGCCCGAAAGAAGGCGGAAGCGGCGGCGGCTTTAAGAAAAGAAGCTTCGGCGGTGGTGGCTTCCGTGGCGGCAACGGCGGTGGCGGTGGCTACAAAAAAGGCGGCAACGGCGGCGGATATAGAGATAGCTATTAATCAATAACTTCTTTCCATACAATTAAGTCCTGCTCACAGCAGGATTTTTTCTTTATAGCAATAACCTTTTCTATACAATTGCAAACTTTACTGAATGATACCTATTGGCGATGATAATTCAGACAGAACCATCACTCCCATCGTAAACTACTTACTGGTACTGATCAACATTTTTGTATTTGTTTACTGGCAAGGTCTGGGACAGAACGATCAGTTCACTTATTCCTATGCCACCGTTCCTGCAGAAATATTATCAGGACATGATATCGTTACTGCTTCAAAAATCATTGTTGATCCATATACAGGTGAAAGTATAACAATGCCCGGGTTAGGCGTGACCGACATCCCCGTTTATCTCACCTTGATTACATCAATGTTTATGCATGGTAGCCTTGCACATATTGCCGGTAATATGCTTTACCTATGGATCTTTGGTGATAACCTGGAAAATGCAATGGGTCACTTCCGTTATCTTCTTTTTTATTTGTTATGTGGCGTATTGGCTGGGTTAAGTCATGTATTTTCGATAGCACTTACTGGTCAAAGCGCTTACGTACCCACTCTTGGAGCATCAGGTGCTATATCAGGCGTGCTTGGTGGTTACATGTTAATGTACCCAACACGGCGTGTGTATCTATGGTTGTTTTTCTTTTTTACTATTAGCGTTCCTGCTTTTATATCTGTAGGCTTTTGGTTTATTTTCCAGGTACTGAATGGAATGGGCATCATTGGCGGTGCCGAAACGAGCAATGTTGCTTACCCAGCTCATATTGGTGGCTTTATAGCAGGATTGATACTGGTTAAATTTTTTGTTCAAAAAGAACGTGTTTTAGCGTATAAACGTAAACCTCGATGGTAAACATTCAATAACAAACCCTTTTGCCGAAAAGTATTCTCCATCAATATGTGCTGGTAATTTAACATCAGACTGAATGACTAGTTTATTGGATTGCCGGTAATGAATAAATGGCAAATGCAAATGTTTGCCTTTCTCTATAACAGGCAAATATTTGATGCGCTTTAACGGTGTAATCTTTCCAACAATATTTACATCAAGCAGTGCATCATTGACAGAAGCATTTGACGCAACGATGAATCTGCCACCATAGCGCTTGCCATTAGCAACACTGATCATAAAACAACGTTGACGGATGACTTCATCATCTATTGTAATAACATAATCTTTTTCACTATAACCAACAATATGCTTCAGGATAGAGAGCAAATAAGAAGCTTTGCCTGAAAGCATTTTCTTCCCTAATAAACTTTTTACTATGGCTCCATCAAAAACAATTCCTACACCATTAAGAAACAATTTACCGTTGCACCTTCCCGCATCTACTAAAAAAGGGCTTGCTGTTAGCAAATATGCTACTTGTTTTTCAACTGCTTGATTGCCATATAACATCCATCTAAAATCGTTACCGCTGCCGCCTGGAAAGATTGAAAGCGGCAACTTTATCTGAGGATAAGGATTAATAAAATAATTCAGTGTACCATCACCACTAACAATCCAAACGTCGGTAAAGTCGGCAAAATGTTCCGGCCAGTTTTTTAAGAAAAAACAGTGTGCAACACAATTCCTTTGTAAGCAATTGATAAGACGTTCAGAAACAGTATGGGCTCTTGCATGTAAGGCAATAGGATTACAAACTATAGCAATATTTTTCTTCAAAGACATACAGATAAATCAGGTGCTGATACATCTTGCTAAAGATATAATGATTTGCGTAAGCACCTCGAAAACAAAATAATTTATGTGGAAACTTCAACGATTGATTAACGCTTGAAAACACAGTCCTGTAGCAGCTTTAAAGTACATTTGCTCACTTCATGCAACCACCGGTTTTACACAAATTATTACAACAAACTCTTTGGCTTTCGGCACAGCGTTCTGTGTTTTGGAAAGAACAAAGAGCATTGATTATTTCTGATGTTCATCTTGGCAAAACAGGTCATTTCAGAAAGGCTGGCATTGCAGTACCACAACAAGTGTATAAAGAAGACTTGCAGCGACTTGTTAGCTTACTTCATTATTTTAATCCGGAGCGATTGATTGTAGTTGGCGATTTTTTTCACAGTAAGGAAAACCGTGAGCTTGAGTTGTTTAAAAGATGGCGACGTGATTTTACTTCCCTACCTATTCACCTGGTGAAAGGCAACCATGACATTTTAGAAAAGCAATGGTATAAAGAAGCAGCTATTGAATTGCATGATGAGAGCCTGCTCATTGAACCATTTTATTTTTCACATGATCGTTGCGACAATGCCAGTCATTATAGCTTCTGCGGACATCTCCATCCCGGAGTTACGGTTAACGGTTTGGGCAAACAATCGCTGCGGCTGCCTTGCTTTTATTTTACAAATGAATACTGTGTGCTGCCTGCTTTCAGCAAATTTACAGGCACAGCAACGGTGCAGATAAAAAAAGGTGATACCATTTTTGCCATTGCTGAAAAAAGCCTGATGAAACTTTAATTCATCTTCTTCTTCAACACACTTACTTGCTGTTGTAAATTGGAAACCAAGCCCGCCAATTGATTTACATCCCAGCGCTGTTGAGTATTAGTTTTAGAAATAATCATCTGTGCCTGCCACACTTCTACGATATCATCTGCATTAACGGTATAAGGTTGGTAGGCAGGGTTATCGCTCACCAAAGTAAATTTATTTTTCTGACGATTATTTTTCATGATACGCTTATACACAATTCCTTCCGATCTGCTAACAACGATATACGTGTTACTGCTTTTCACTTCCTCAAGACTTTCGATTTTTTCACCTACGATCACAGATCCGCTTGGCGTAGGCATCATAGAATCACCAACAATTTCAAAAGCACGATAATTACCGCCAGCAAGCATTGGAAGCGTAAACGTATTTAATTCATCAATAAACTCTGGATCTGCGTAGCCAGCCATATAACCTGCAGCAGCTTTTACTGGAACAAACGGAATCTCAGCACGTCCATTCGCCAGCTTAGAAGCACGACGTTTAGTAATGTAGTTACCTTTTGTATCGGAAAGATCTTTACGAAGAATTTCATCAAGCGTAAGTTTAAACATGTCTGCCACTACTTCAAGCACATCAATTCTTGGATCTGCTCTTTCCTCTTCATAAGCTCCCAACAAAGAACGTTTGATGCGTAACTTTTGTGAAAACTCCTCTTGCGTCCAGCCTCTTAGCTTACGCAAATATTTCAGGTTTTTATTGGCAATAGACATGTCGCTAATATATTTAGCCACAAAATACTAATTTATTTAGAACTACCAATTGGGTTCAATTTTTTAATAAGGATAAAAAGCAGACTTTTGTGGCACATTAAAATAATTGATTAACAAGAATGGCAGAAAAAAGAAAACCAGTCATATTAGTTACTAACGATGATGGAATTACCGCACCCGGTATTAGAAATTTAGTAGAAGCTGTAAAAGGTTTAGGAAAAATAGTAGTGGTGGCACCCGATAAACCACAATCAGGAATGGGACATGCTATTACAATTGGCGTACCGCTTCGCTTGACAAAGACCCATTTTTATGACGATATGGAAATAGAGGCCTATCAATGCAGCGGCACACCTGTAGATTGCGTGAAGCTTGCGGTAGATAAGGTTCTTCATCATAAACCGGACATTTGTATTAGCGGTATTAATCATGGGGCCAACCATAGTATCAATGTTATCTATTCAGGAACCATGTCAGCAGCCGTAGAAGCAGCTATTGAGAGCATTCCTTCGGTGGGCTTTTCCTTACTCGATTATAGTCTCGATGCCGATTTTGCGGCAGCAAGAAAATATGCGAGGATTATTGTGGAAGAAATGTTGAAGAATCCGCTCAATAAACACACTGTTTTGAACGTTAATATTCCGATTGCAACGCTTGAAGAAGTAAAGGGATTAAAAATTTGCCGTCAGGCTTATGCTAAATACGAGGAAGACTTCATTGAACGTAACGATCCACACGGTCGCAAATACTATTGGCTGACAGGTGAGTTTGTTAACTTCGACGAAGGAGAAGATACGGATGTGTGGGCTTTGGCAAATAACTATATCAGTGTAGTGCCGGTGCAGTTTGATTTGACACATTATCAATTAAAACAACAACTTGAAAAATCCTGGAGCTTTGTTTCTTAAAAAAGATAATCTGAAATTAGGTTTAGCACTCGGTCTCATTGCACCGGTGTTTATCTTCTTCGGTATTTATTTTGCCCGCTTCTCTGGTTATGATTTCTCTGAGTTTATCAGCGTTTTTTTTAAAGAGAACCGGATGATCACCTTCTTTGGCGTTTGGTGCCTGGTGGGAAATGTGGCTCTGTTCACATTATACATCAATACTCGGAGAGACGAAACGGCAAAAGGCATTTTTGCAATTACCTTGATTTACGGTATTGGCCTTTTGTTGTTGAAACTTATGAATTAAAGAGAGCAACTAATATTTATTGAAGCATTGAACCTTTTGTTCAATGCTTTTTCTTTTAACCCAAGTCAATATTGGTATTATCACCAATGTTCAATGTTCTTGTTTCACCTCTGATACCTGTGTCGCTTCCGATGATGGAGTAATCGAGTACAATATCAAAAAGGTTGGAGAAAGACCCAATAATCGAATTTTTGATAATAGACGAATCAATGGTTGTGTTATCGCCAATGGTCACATTCGGGCCAATAATAGAATTGCGAATATCACAGCCTTTACCGATTCGTACCGGTTGAATGATGACTGTATTCTCATAAGCCTGCGAAGACATGATGCTACCACCAAATTTTTTCAAGAGAATAGCATTTGATTCCAATAATGTCTCCCGCTTACCGGCATCAAACCAGGACTCTACTTTAAACGCTTTGAACTCCGCTCCTTTTTTGATCATGCAATCCAAGGCATCCGTTAAGCTGAATTCACCATGCGTACGTATGCCCTGTTTGATGTTTGTCTCCAGGCATTCAAACAACAAATTTGATTCTTTGATTTTATAAACCCCAACCAATGCAAGATTCGACTTTGGGATGTGCGGCTTCTCAATTACGTTTTGTACCCTTCCATCACAATCCAACTCGGCGACACCAAATGTTCGCGGATCATCTACCTTCTTCAGGCCAAGCATCGAATGCGGATTTTGCACTACAGCATTGATATCATATTCACAAATGGTATCTCCAAGAACAATAAATACCTCATCGCCGTCAACAATATTTTTGGTCAGGCGCAACGCATGTCCAATTCCTTGTCGGTCAGTTTGGTAAACAAAATGTGCCTGCAGTCCCGGATAATTTGTTTTCACATAATCCTGGATCTTTTCTCCCAAATAACCAACAACAAAAATGTATTCTTCGATACCTGCATTGCGCAATTGATCCACGATAATACTCAATACCGTTTTCCCGGCAAGTGGGATCAATGCTTTAGGCTGTGTGTAAGTATGTGGACGTAGTTTAGTTCCGGCTCCTGCTACTGGAATAATTGCTTTCATGAATATCTGTTTTGATGGCGCTCTATCACTTTACAAGGCACTGCCACCATGAACAATGTGCGGCTTAAAAGCCAACAAATGTACTGTTTTTGCAATATCGATTCAATTATTGCTTCCACTATGATCTAACACTTATTTTTGCAGCGCATTATGTGGTGACCGGCTTCAGTGCTACTATTTAACTTTTGTTGTGTCACTCACATCACCGTTCATTAATTCTATTCAGCAAATGCAAAAAGACTCAGTTGTTTTTGATCTAATCAATAAAGAATTACAACGTCAACGCCAAGGCATTGAATTGATCGCTTCCGAAAACTTTACTTCTTACGAAGTGATGCAGGCCATGGGAAGTTGCCTGACCAATAAATACGCAGAAGGTTATCCGGGTCGCCGCTATTATGGAGGTTGCGAGATCGTAGACCAAGTAGAGCAGCTAGCCATTGATCGCATCAAGCAAGTTTTCAAATGTGACTATGCGAATGTTCAACCGCACAGTGGCGCACAGGCAAACGCAGCTGTAATGTTAGCAGTGTTGAATCCCGGCGATAAGATTTTAGGCCTTGACCTTAGCATGGGCGGTCACTTAACACATGGTTCCCCTGTAAACTTCAGCGGTAAGTTATATCAGCCATTTTTTTATGGCGTAGATAAAGAAACAGGTTTGGTTAACTATGAGCAGTTAGAAGAAGTGGCTCGTAAAGAAAAACCACAAATGATCATTTGCGGCGCTTCTGCATACAGCCGCGATTGGGATTACAAACGAATTCGTGCAGTGGCGGATGAAATCGGTGCTTTTGTAATGGCCGACATTGCACATCCGGCTGGATTGATTGCAAAAGGATTATTGTCTTCGCCTTTTGAACATTGCCATTTTGTAACGTCAACTACACACAAAACACTACGTGGTCCAAGAGGTGGTATAATTCTAATGGCTAAAGACTTCGAAAATCCATTTGGATTGAAAGACGTAAAAGGCAACATCCGTATGATGAGCAATTTGCTTGATATGGCTGTTTTCCCAGGCACACAAGGCGGACCGCTTGAACATATCATTGCAGGAAAAGCAATTGCCTTTGGTGAAATTCTTTCGGAAAATTTTACCCGATACACCAAACAAATCATCAGTAACGCTCAGGCAATGGCAAAAGCATTTGTTGCAAAAGGTTATAATATTATTAGCGGTGGTACGGACAATCATTTAATGCTTATTGACCTTCGCAATAAAAACATCACCGGTAAAAAAGCGCAGGAAACATTAGACAATGCGCACATCACTTTGAATAAAAACGCTGTTCCTTTTGATGATAAAAGCCCTTTTATAACATCAGGCATTCGTGTAGGTGTACCTGCCATTACTACAAGAGGCATGAACGAAACACACATGCAAACGGTAGTAGACATGATTGATCGTGTGCTTATGAATATTGATGACAGCGCAACAATACAAGCAGTGGCAAATGATGTGCACGGCTTTATGGAACAATTTCCTTTATACCCAGAAATCAACAAATAAACTATGCTTCAACGAGTACAAAGTATTTGGCTTCTATTGGCGGCTGTATTTGCCTTCCTCACATTCAAACTTCCTTTTTATGTTGGGAACGCTTTACTTAATAACGTACCTACGTTTACAAACATTACAGCACAATCAACCATTTGGCTAACTATTATAGCTGCACTTACCGGCGCTATTGCTTTCATTACTATTTTCTTGTTCAACAATAGAAAACTACAGTTACGGCTTTGCACCTTTGGCGTCATACTTACCATAGGATTAATTGCTCTTTGTTTTTTAGAAATGAGTAAGTTCTCCAGCGGAAGTCTTGCACTGAGTTGCATTATTTATTTTGCGGTCTTAGGCTTTTACATCTTGGCCATAAGTGGCATTCGAAAAGACGAACGACTTATAAAAAGTATGGATCGTTTACGATAAAAAGAGGAGCTAAGTGCTCCTCTTTTTATTTTCAGTAGTTCTACTGAACTCAGTTTAAAAAATTGTTTGCATCTTACGAGCTTTATCCACCATTTAAACTCGAACAATGTCAAACAAACACTCCATTCCAAAGGATCAGGCAAAAGGCATGACCAAAAAGTTTAGAGAGAAGAGAGATCACATCTTAGCACCTGAATTTAAGAACAAAGATATTTTACCTAAATGCGAAACCTTTGACCGGGCTGCATTTGACAGAGTACTTGCGCAAGATGGATGCACAAGCATCCGAATTTACTATGGCATGGATGCAGAAGATAAAGTACATGCCATCATTGTTGGAGTAGATGCTCAAAACAGAGATATTTTGAAATCATCAGCGGCTAATATGGTTATGGATGGAGTTGATGATGAAATCATTGAGAACGGCGATAGATGCCCTACAGTCTGTTCTCCCCCCCCCTCTGAGTTAAATTCGTAGGCATGATTACTTTCATCGTCAGACATATTTCTTCTTTATCAATACTTATCCCGGCAATTGCGGCTTTCGTTCGGTTTCGGAAGCTGGATGAAAGCTACTTGCCATTCCTTGTATTTATTTGGGCTGGCATGTTGAACGAAGCAGTTAGCATTACGCTGTCTTATACTATCCGGAACAATATTTTAAGTAATAACATTTGGTTTCTTTTAGAATTTTCTTTGATATTATGGCAGTTCCACCGCTGGCAATTATTTGACCGAAATAAGAAGCTATTTTATGGAATAATAATTCTCTTATCAACTATTTGGACAGTGGATAATTTCTTTATTGAAAGCATATTTAAGCGTTTTTGTTCTTATTTCATTATTGCTTCATCCTATACAATTGTGCTTACGAGTATTAGTATGATCAATAGGCTCATTGTACAGGAAAAAGAGATTGTATGGAAGAATGTAAGTTTTATCATTTGCGGAGGGTTTCTTCTTTTTTACTCTATTAATATATTAACCGAATCATTTTATAAGTACGGCTTTAAAGCTTTTCCTGGCCTTTCATCTGGTGTTTTTGAAATTTTGCGGCGGATTAATATCATCACTAATCTTATTTACTTTGTAGCCATATTATGGATGCCAACGAAGCGAAAATTTATTCTGCAGTCTTAATAGCGAGTCTTTTTTTAAGCTCAATTGTTATTTTTTTTATTATATCCATAGTACGTCAGCAGCGCAGAAATTTGGAGCTACACCGCCAAAACATTCTAACAGAAATTAACACCTTGGAAAAGGAACGAACCCGCATTGCGGCAGACCTTCATGATGAATTAGGGCCGACACTTTCCGCCATACGTTTTCAGGTAGAGAGTGTTGAAGTTGACGACGAAGAAGAACAGGAAATTTTACAAAAGGCAGGAAAGCAAATTGATGAAACCATTGGCCGGGTAAGAGAAATTGCCAGCAACGTTATGCCAAGCGCATTGATTAGAAAAGGATTGATAAATGGATTAGTTGACTTTATCAGTAAGTTTTCACATCCGACTTTGCAAATAGAATTTCAACATGATGTAAAAGATGATTTATCCCAGGAAAACAGCATCAACATTTATCGCATCATCCAGGAGATTATTCAAAATACGGCAAAGCATGCTCATGCATCTAAGCTTCTGATTAAAATTGAGCAGAAAAAAAATTTACTTCATATTATTTGTGAAGACAATGGCCTTGGCTTTAATTATAACAACATCATTAAACAACCTTCGGGTCTTGGTTTACGTAATTTGAAAAGCCGGGTAGAGATCATGAAAGGAAAAATGGACGTGTATTCTGTTAAAGAAAAGGGAACACAATTCAACTTTATTATTCCAATGCAATAAAGATTATATTAATAAAAAAGGCGCCGAAATATTGGCGCCTTTTGTTAGATATCTAAAATAACTCTTATTGAGCTATAGCAGCTCTTGGTCCGCCGGCTGCAAAAGTTGCTAAGATTCTACTCTTTTGTCCATTAGTAAACATATACATACAAGCGTCGTCCGTATAATCCATGTAGTTCATGGTCATTTCTGCATGACCATCAGTTCCGCAAGAACTTACTTTTGGATAATTAGGGCAACCGTAGTTGGATGTTTGCGCTACAGGTGTATCATCAACCATATCATTGCCACAGGTTGCATCTCCCCAAATATGACGCAGGTTCATCCAGTGACCTACTTCATGCGTAGCAGTTCTTCCCTTGTTATAAGTATTAATTAAGGTACCTGTTCTGCCAAAAGCAGAATATAGAATAACTACACCATCCGTTGCAGGATTACCACCAGGGAATTGCGCATAACCTAGCAGACTTTGTCCTAGGTTACATACCCACATATTCAAGTTATGTGCTGGGTCTGTTGGGTCAATTCCACCTTGAGAAGATTTCTTCACAGCGTCATTTGTGCTCCAGCTTTTTTTATTGCTTTGTTTGCGATTAATGCCTGCCAAAGTAAACCTTATACCTACTGTAGCATCAACGCCGGAAAAAGCCGAAGGCACTTTTGTTCTGTCGGCATTTGTATTATTGTAATCTTCATTCAAAACATCAATCTGCGATTGAATCTGTGCATCAGAAATGTTTTGTGCTGCAGTGTTATAAACTACGTTTACAACAACAGGAATAGTAATTACGCCACCAACCAATGTATTTCCTCTGCCACTTTCAACAGTAGCTGCATAACGCTGCGTAAATTGTTCAATAGCATTCATGCGTTTCTCCAAAGTAGGGTCTGCAGCTATTTGCTGTGCCAACACTTCCATTGCTCCGCAATTACGTTGTGTTATTTGTGGTGTTTCATCATTTGTTACATCAGCAAGCTTGTCGGATTTAGTACAGGAAGAGATGGCCAATAAGGCTACTAAAGCAATTGTTAACAGTTTTTTCATGTGTGTGTTTTTAGGGGTGATAAAACTAAAATTAAGGATTTTAACATCTTGTAACTTTTTTTATCCATTTTGTTTTGGGCAAATAGGTGTTTTTGTTTTAAACCTTAATTATTGTTTCAACATAGATATAACCAATAAAAAAGCCGTTCAATGAACGGCTAAAATAGTTGCTGGCATCTTTACCTAATATTCGTCCTCGTTAAAGAGGAAGTCTTCTTGCGAAGGATAATCCGGCCAAATGTCCTCGATGCTTTCGTATACCTCACCTTCATCTTCCAACTCCTGCAGGTTTTCCACTACTTCAATAGGTGCTCCGGAACGAATAGAATAATCGATCAATTCATCTTTGGTAGCAGGCCAAGGTGCGTCTTCAAGGTATGAGGCTAATTCTAACGTCCAAAACATTTTATTCGGTTTTATTGGGTAACTAAAACGTTGTGTAATTTTTATGCCGATCTGAATGCACAAAACAATTTTGTTGCTTTCAAATTTTTCGCAAAAGTAGGTTTATTCACTAATTTTCCAAATGTGGTTTTAAAGCCCTTTAATAATGATGGCAAAACACCACGTTTTACAGATATTTGACACTAATTCGAAGCAATGCTTTCAGCAAGGAACATTTATAAAAACTACGGAACGGTAGAGGTTTTAAGAGGTGTGGACATTGATATACAACAAGGCGAAATTGTAAGCATTGTTGGTTCTTCCGGTGCTGGCAAGAGTACCTTACTGCATATTTTAGGCACATTAGACAAGCCGAGTAAAGGAGAAGTTTTTTTAAATGATCAAAACATAACAGCACTGCACGGCACTAAACTTTCTTCTTTTCGTAACGATCACGTAGGTTTTGTGTTTCAATTCCATCATTTGTTGCCTGAGTTTTCTGCATTGGAAAATGTTTGTATTCCGGGTTGGTTGGCCAATAAGAAAAAAAGTGATGTGAAAAAACGTGCTGAAGAATTATTGACCATGCTTGGACTTTCTCATCGTTTGGATCATAAGCCTAACCAAATGTCGGGTGGCGAACAACAACGGGTGGCAGTAGCAAGAGCATTGATAAACACGCCAGATATTGTTTTTGCGGATGAACCTACGGGCAACTTAGATTCTGCCAATGCTAAAGAATTACATCAACTGTTTTTTGATCTGCGTAAAAACTTCAATCAAACTTTTTTAATTGTTACCCACAACGAAGAGTTAGCAAAAATGAGCGATCGGACAGTGTATATGAAAGATGGAAAGATTATTAGTTAACTTACTCGTGGCCTCCACGGAATTTCGGGTACGTTCAATTTATGCCCAACATACCTGGCAAGTGTAAATAAATAATCACTTAGGCGGTTTAAGTACTGGATCACTTGTTGATCAATAAACAATTCATGTTGCTGCATATTCACAGCCAAGCGTTCTGCTCTTCTGCAAACGCAGCGGGTAACATGAATAGACGAAACAGCAACATGACCACCAGGGAGAATAAATGATTTCATCTCGGGCAATTGTCCTGTCATTTCATCAATGCGTTTTTCTAAAAAAGAAATATCTCCTCCATGCAAATCCGGCAAACGCATTTTTACTTCTTTTTCTGCATCTGTCGCTAGAGAAGAACCAATGGTAAAAAGGCGATCCTGAATTTCTTTTAATTCATCTTTTAGTTCAGCGTCATTCAATTGATCATTCACCAAACCAATCCAGGAATTTAATTCATCAACCGTTCCATAGGTTTCAATGCGTAAATCGCTTTTCGGAACTTTTGTTCCGCCAATTAATGAAGTAGTTCCCTTATCTCCTGTTTTTGTATAAATCTTAAACGCCATAATTAACCATATACCGTTATGTGCTCATTCTTTTTATCGGTTTCAATTACACCATCACGCAAACGAATAATGCGATGCGCATGTTGTGCAATATCTTCTTCGTGTGTTACTAAAACAACCGTGTTCCCTAACGACAGAATTTTTCCAAAGATGTCCATGATCTCGTAGGACGTTTTGGAATCCAGATTACCAGTGGGTTCATCGGCCAAAATAATAGAAGGATCATTTACCAAGGCACGGGCAATGGCCACACGCTGATTTTGTCCACCACTTAATTCATTTGGTTTATGATGTCCCCTATCGGCAAGATTTACCTTTTCTAACATTTGTAATGCCTTTTCGGTTCGCTCTTTTTTGGGAACGCCTGCATAAACAAGCGGCAAGGCTACATTTTCGATGGCCGATAAACGAGGCAATAAATTGAATTGTTGAAACACAAATCCAATCTCCCGGTTACGAACTTCAGCCAGATCATTATCGCTCATCTTGCTTACATCATGTCCGTTCAAAACGTAAGTACCTCCAGTAGGTATATCCAGGCATCCCAAGATATTCATTAAGGTGCTTTTGCCAGAACCTGATGGTCCCATTAACGCCACATATTCGTTCTTGAATATGTCAATTGAAATGCCCTTCAGTACCTGGATGGTTTGCTTACCTAAGTAATAATTTTTCCGAATTTTATCTAAGTGGATGATACCTTGCATGATATATTTCTATTGCTCAAATATAGCAATCCACAGGCTGACTGAAGTATTCATTTGATAAACGGCATGTGAACTATTATTCAGCCATTAACAGGTAGAAAATATTATTCAGCCATTAACAGGTAGAAAAAAATTTTCAGGATGGAAAAGAGATTAACAAAGAATGTTTAGAAACTGCACATCTTTTGCTTATCTTTTAATATGGATAAAAAACAAATACTCATAATAACCAATACTGAAAAAGCCAATAAGAATCTGTCCCAATGGATCAGCAATAATGAAGCATATGAACTGTTCTTTGCTTCATCCGATGAACGTGCCATTGAGCTCTGCCATCAAAGCCGTTATGATATGGCGGTTATTGACAATACCGATCCAGATATCAAGCTTAAAAAGCTGCAGGCCGTATTGCCTATTTTGCAAAAAGAAGTGCTGTTGATCAATCATAATGGAGAAGTGGCGGAAGACCTGCAGCGGAAGATTGTAGCTGCTTTTAATAAGCGTAAATATGACCGGATTAAACGATTAATGGTGTTGGATTCGTCTAAACCTGTTCATCAGCCATCTAGCTTGCCTCCTTTTTCAGCGAACTAAACAATTTGTGGTATTTTTCTCTTTCAAAACCCTTAAGCATGATGTACTGCAAATTTTTAATTCTGGCCTTATTCGCTACTTCGTTTTCGTTTGCACAAATAAAAACTACAGCGCCTCCTACATTAAACGTTATTAAAGAAGCAGATTTAAAACGCGACTTATATGCCATGGCAAACGATCACTTTCGGGGTCGTGAAGCAGGCACTCTAGATGAATTAAAAGTTTCTATGTGGTGAGCTAATGAACTGCGTAAAGCAGGATTAAAACCAGCAGGTGATGACGGAACTTATTTCCAGTTTTTTAGTATGAAACGCAATCGTGTTTCATCCAATAGCACAATCTTTATTAACGGTCATGTATTGGAGTTGTGGAAAGATGTACTGGTAGCACAAACAGCGCCTGCGGAAGTTTCAGCACCTATTATTTTTTTGGGCAATCCATCAAAAGCAGATATTGACAATACAGATCTTAGGGGTAAGGCAGTAGTCATCAATGCGTCTACTCAAGGCATTAATTTGAACGTTTCGCTTCCGGAAAGAAGATACATGGGTTATGTGCTGAATAAGTACCACAATGATTTATTAGCAAAAGGCGCTGCCTCCATTATTTTTATTGCTGATGAATATGGCGAACGCAGCTGGCCGCAAGTATTGCCGGCCATGCAACGTGGCACTTATGATATTGAAGGTGGGCCGACAGCAGTTGTTACTGCCAGAGTTCCGGTTTTATGGCTGCATGCTTCCGCTATGAATTGGCTACGAGAATCAATGGCTACACTTACAGCCAACATTAATATTGAACACTTCGATTACCCTTCTGTGAATATTGTAGCTGTGGTGGAAGGCACTGATAAAAATCTTGCAAAAGAATATGTTTTATTCAGCGGCCATCAGGATCATGATGGTGTACGCTTACCCTACAGTATCGATTCTATTTACAATGACGCTGATGACAATGCCAGTGTAAGTGTAGCAGCTCTTGCTATTGCCCGTGCTTTCAAAAAAGCGCCGGGTAAGCGTTCGGCTTTATTTGTATGGCATGGCGCAGAAGAAAGAGGCTTGTTGGGATCTAAATGGTTTGCTTCCCATCCTACCGTTCCACAATCCTCTATCGTAGCTGTTTTAAATGGCGATATGGATGTACCGTGCAGGCTGGAAAGCGGCGAACGCAGCACAACGGCCACGCATTGATCCTGGTTTTAAATTAGAGCGGTAAAAATTGCTGGTGAATCAATAATGAAATGAAGAGAAACAGAATTATTAAGCTAAATTCGGTTGGCTAAGTGATTGATCAACCCATACGAACACTAGCAAACAACCCTTTGGATCAATGATTCTGATTGTAGATGATAAGCCCGAAAATATTTTGTCGCTCAAAAGCATTTTGGAATTAAATGCGTTTGAAACTGATGCGGCATTATCTGGCGAAGAGGCCCTAAAAAAAGTTTTGAAGAACGAATATGCACTGATCATTTTAGATGTGCAAATGCCTGGCATGGATGGGTTTGAAGTAGCCGAAGCCATTTCAGGATTAAATAAAACAAAAGACATTCCCATCATCTTTCTTTCCGCAGTAAGTACGCATAAACGATTTATAACAAAAGGTTTTGAATCAGGAGCAGTAGATTATTTAACTAAACCAGTTGATCCTGACATTCTCATTTTAAAAGTTCGGAATTTCTATAAGCTCTACGAGAAAACACATGCCCTTAAAGAAGCTGAAAAAGCATTAACTGCAACAGTTAATGAGCTGCATTCAATTTTAGAAGCTTTACCGCAAATTGCCTTTACAGCAAATGCGAAAGGGGATATAGAGTTTGTCAACCAGCATTGGTATGAGTATTCCGATGCAAAAGAAAAATTTCCGCAGACACATCCTGATGATGAGCCTTTAGAACAACTCTGGAAAGCACAATTAAAAAAGCTCGAGCAAATAGAATTAGAAGTGTGCATCAAACCTGTGCATGGTGACAGCTACCCATATCATTTGTTACGAGCAACACCAATTAAAGTCGGAGGAAAATTAACTAAATGGGTAGGCAGTTTTACCAATATTAATGAGCAAAAGTTAGCGAACGAATTATTGGAAAAAAAAGTGGCTGAACGTACGCATGATTTGCGATTAGCCAATAAAGAGCTAGAGCTTTCTAATAATGATCTGCAACAATTTGCATCGGTGGCTTCACACGATTTAAAAGAGCCTTTGCGTAAGATTCAGTTTTATGCAAACATGATTCACGATCGTGCTGAACTAACAGAACCCATTACCACTTACTTAAACAAAATAATTGTTTCATCTGAACGAATGAGTAATCTCATTTCTGACCTGCTAAGCTTTACACGTTTGTCGGCTGCCAATATTTTTCAGTTAAGCGATGTAAACGAAATCATCAATGAAATTCTTTCAGATCTTGAACTAATCATCACAGAAAAGAGAGCTACCATTCAGGTTGATACCATTCCGCAACTGGAAGTTGTTCCTGGTTTACTACGTCAATTGTTTTTCAACCTTATTGGTAATGCCTTGAAGTTTTCTAAGCGTGATGAATCACCGATCATTAACATTTATGCTGAACTAATCAATGAGATCTGTATCAACAATGAAACGATAAAAGGCAATTACTGCCAGATCTTTGTTGACGACAACGGTATTGGCTTTGATGAAAAATATACAGCTAAGATCTTCACCTTGTTTCAACGACTAAACACTCGTGAACAATATGAGGGCACCGGCATTGGTCTGACGATTGCTAAAAAAATTGTGGACAAGCACAATGGACTCATTACCGCTAAAAGCACTCCCAACAAAGGAGCAACGTTTATTATTACATTGCCACTAACGCAACCTTCAAGTAAAAACACCGCACAAACTATTTCGACAGAAGTAAATACATCACTTACATGAAAGACTTTTTCAGACGGCTACCCCTGCCGGCAAAACTCATCATCATTGGAGCATTGCCGCTTTTTGTTCTGGTCTTTGTTTCATTGCAATACAGCAGGGAAAAAGAAGAGAAGATCAACATGATTGATGACTATAGACAACGCATCAAACAAGCTATTAACATCAATGAATTGATTGACCAGTTGCAACTGGAACGACGTTATGCATTCGGCTATTCCTTAAAAGGCACTTGGGTTAATGAAATGGTGCAGCAGCGCAGTCGTACCGATGCTGTGTTGGATCAATTGCAGCAGAGTGCTTCCAATCTTCATGGCTTTACTTCTTATACTTTCTTGTATCAACTCAAAGATTTCAGACAACGCATCGATCAAAAACAGATACAGGCATTGGAAGTAATGAACTACTATACCAATGTCATTTTCCGGTTGAACACTTTAAATAGTGTAGCGGCAGGTAACGGACTGTACTTACAACCAATTATCAAAACCATTGCAGGGCAAAAAATTCTAACTGACATTATCACGTACCAAGGTATTGTTAGGTCGCAGGTTTATTTCATGTTGGAAACCAAACAGCAAAATCCACAACTGATTGCTTCTGTCAATCAATTGCAGGATATTATTGATTCTTATGTAAAAGAGTTCAATATTAAATCGTCGCAACAGTCGATTAATGAATACAATGCCTTACGCAATGATCCTGACATTAAAATGACTGCTGACATTCAGAACAAAATAAGATTGAACAACAAAATCGACACGACAATAAGTTCTGAATATTGGTGGAACATTTCTGCGAATACTACTGATAAACTGAAAGGCCTGCAACAAAAAATGATGGACGAAAGCAGACGTGGAGCAGACGCAATTTATGAGCACGAACGTAAATTACAAGTTTGGACATGGATGATCTTACTGATCCTATTGCTGTTTGTTATATTCTTTATTGTATTCACTATCCGTTTGATCAGTGAATCACTTTATCGGTTAAAAGATGCAGCTCAGGATTTAGCTGTTGGAAAAACAAATATTGACATTAAACCGGAAGCCAAAGATGTTATTGGTTCATTAGTTGAATCTATTATAGCAATTGATAAAAATAACTTGCAATTAGCTAAGGCAGCAAAAGAAATTGGCGAAGGAAACTTCAATGCATCGGTACAACCTCGCAGCCAGGAAGACATGATTGGCAATGCAGTGGTGCAAATGAAAAACAACCTGCAGCAATACGCAGAGGAAAACCAACAAAAGATATGGACACAAACAGGTATTGCTGCGATCAATGATAGTATCCGGGGCGATAAATCCCTTGAAGACCTATGTCAAAGTGCATTAAATGTATTTGTTGAATACTTACACTGCAGCAGCGGTCTTGCTTATGTTGTTAATTACAACAAATTAAAATTAACAGCTGGTTATGCAATTGCAGATAAAAAAATGGTTCCAGAAGAAATAGAGATTGGTGAAACACTAATTGGCCAAGCAGCAGCAAAAAAACAAATGCTTCATCTTCAAAATGTGCCGGACAACTTTGTTCAAATACGATCAGGCTTAGGTAGTGCAAAACCAAAAAATGTTTTAGTGATCCCACTCTGTTCCAACAATGAAGTAGAAGGCGTGATAGAAGTAGCTACACTAAGTAATTGGGAAGATTACCAGATTGCTTTTGTAGAAGAAGTATCCGGCGATATTGCCATTGCCTTACAAGTTGTAAAAGCCAAGTTGCGTTTGCACGAATTATACAAAAAAACCGAAGCTCAGTCCGAAGAGTTGCAAACACAACATACCGAACTCGAAAACATCAATGCAGAATTAGAAGCGCAAGCCGAAAAACTACAGGCATCAGAAGAAGAATTGAAAGTGCAGCAGGAAGAACTGATGCAAGCGAATCAAGAGTTAGAAGAACGTTCACGCCTGTTAGAAGAACGTAACCAAATTATTGTAGAACGCAATATTGAAATTCAACGGAAGGCCGAAGAACTGGAACAAAGCACTAAATATAAATCGGAGTTCCTCGCAAACATGTCGCATGAACTGCGTACGCCACTGAATTCTATTTTGCTGTTGTCACATTTACTTTCAGAAAACAATGAAAGCAATCTTAGCAAAGAGCAAGTGGAATATGCACAAGTCATTCAAAGCTCAGGACAGGGCTTGCTTTCATTGATTGATGAAATATTGGATTTGTCAAAAATTGAAGCAGGCAAAATGGAGTTGGAGTATGCATCCACTTCTGTAAATGAAATCATCAACGACATGAAAGCGTTGTTTGCACCAGTTGCAAAGGAAAGGGGAGTAGACTTTGTGATTAATGTCGATCCAACTATTCCATCGCAGATAGAAACCGATAAAATGCGCCTGGAACAAATCCTCAAAAATTTATTATCCAACGCTTTGAAATTTACCTCAAAAGGTTCGGTTTCGTTAAACATTACACCGCTCCCTGAAAACACATCTTTCATTTCGTTCAGTGTAAAAGACACAGGTATTGGCATTCCGAAAGAAAAGCAGCATTTGATCTTTGAAGCCTTTCAACAAGCCGACGGTTCTACAAGAAGAAAATATGGCGGCACGGGTTTGGGTTTATCCATCAGCCGTGAGCTCAGCAAATTATTAGGTGGCGAAATAAAATTAACCAGCGAGCCAGGCAAGGGAAGCGAATTCACTGTTTATATTCCCATTCATAAATTAACAACACGACAAAAAGAACAAAGTTTTGCACTAGCAGACCAGGAAAGCGCTAATAACAGTAAAGTAGAAAAACGCACTAACTATCGTTCAGAACAAATTCCGGAAGCACTGCCTGATGATCGTAAGGCTGTTCAAAGCAATGACAAAACTATTTTGATTATTGAAGATGATACTTCATTTGCAAAAGCTTTGCTTGACTTTACACATCAAAAAGGTTATAAAGGCTTAGTTGCCGTTCGTGGTGATGAAGGCATCGACCTTGCAAAGCAATACAAGCCGGTTGGTATTCTGCTCGACATTCAATTGCCTGTGAAAGACGGCTGGGAAGTAATGGAGGAACTGAAAAGCAATCCGGTTACACGACATATTCCTGTTCACATGATGTCTTCATTAGAAGCCAAAAAAGAAAGCCTGATGAAAGGCGCTGTTGATTTCATCAACAAACCGGTAGCTTTTGAACAGATGCAGGAAGTGTTCAAAAAAATTGAACGGGTAATCACCAAGGAAAATAAAAAAGTGCTGATCGTTGAAGAAAATCCAAAGCATGCAAAAGCGCTGGCTTATTTCTTAGAGACGTTTGATGTCAACGCACAAATTTCTACCAATGTCGATAAAGGTGTAGATGCGTTGAAACGTGACGATGTGGATTGCGTGATTTTGGATATGGGCATTCCCGATCAGCAATCCTATCAAACATTAGAAGAGTTGAAAAAAACGCCAGGCATGGAAAACCTGCCCATCATCATCTTTACCTGGAAAAATTTATCCAAGGCCGAAGAGTTGCGTATAAAGCAATATGCCGATAGCATTGTGGTTAAAACAGCACACTCCTACCAACGTATTCTGGATGAAGTATCACTCTTTCTTCATTTGGTGGAAGAAGCATCTCAACCTGAGAAACAAAACTCTCGTTACAAACGCTTGGGTGCCTTGAATGAAGTATTAGTCAATAAAAAAATATTGGTCGCTGACGACGATGTGAGAAATATTTTCTCTCTTACGAAAGCGTTGGAAATACACGACGTGAAAGTGTTTTCTGCTGTAGATGGCAAAGAGGCGCTGCAGCAATTAGCAGAACATCCGGATATTGATGTTGTGCTGATGGATATTATGATGCCTGAAATGGATGGATACGAAGCCATGCAGGAAATCAGGAAAAAAGTGCAGTTCCGCAATCTTCCCATCATTGCCGTTACTGCGAAAGCAATGACTGGTGACAGGGAAAAGTGTATCAAGGCTGGCGCGTCGGATTATATTTCGAAGCCTGTAGATATTGACCAATTATTGTCTTTATTACGTGTATGGTTGTACGATAAAGTGCTATAACTATGGAGCAAAAAACCATTTTAATTATTGATGATGACATTCGCAACATATTTGCGCTGACGGCAGTACTGCGTTCAAAAGGCTTTGCTGCATTATCAGCACAATCGGCAAAAGAAGGATTAAAAATACTACATAGCAATACAGGCATAAAGGTTGTGTTAATGGACATCATGATGCCAGACATGGACGGTTACGAAGCAATAGCAGCCATACGCAACGACGCAACTACAGCAACACTGCCTGTTATAGCGGTAACAGCGCAAGCCATGGTTGGCGATCGGGAAAAAACATTGGAGGCGGGTGCGGATGATTATATCTCCAAGCCAATAGATGTGGATGTGTTATTAAGCAAATTGAATAGGTACAATGGTTAAGGATGTGGAAGTAGACATATTGTTGAATGATTTGCTGGAGAGGTATGGTTATGATTTCACAGACTATGCTAAGGCATCGCTTAAGCGTCGCATTAACCGTTTATTTACGTTAGATAAATTCCCTTCGTTTGCTGAATTACGATATCGTGTAAAAAACGATGAAACGTACCTTAAACGTTTTGTAGAAGAGATCACTGTAAACGTAACAGAGATGTTTCGTGATCCTTCATTTTACAAAATGTTGCGTACCGAAGTATTACCGGTGTTAGCTACTTATCCTTTGATTCGTATATGGCATGCGGGCTGTTCCACCGGCGAAGAAGTGTATTCAATGGGTATTTTATTGAAAGAAGCAAACCTGCTACAAAAATCGTTGCTGTATGCAACGGATTTAAATCCAGACGTATTGGAAAGAGCACGAAGAGGAATTTTTCCGATGGTGAATATGAAGCAGTATTCCGAGAATTATATTTTATCCGGCGGCACGCAGGATTTTTCTTCTTATTACACCGCAAAATATGACCGTGCTAAATTCAATACCGACCTTACTAAAAAAATGATCTATGCAACGCATAATTTGGTTTCGGATCGTTCGTTCAACGAGTTTCAATTGATCCTTTGCAGAAATGTGATGATCTATTTTGACAAGGATCTGCAAGACAAAGTGCTTACCTTATTTGATCAAAGTATAGAACCGTTAGGTTTTTTAGGTTTAGGTTCTAAAGAAACATTGCGCTTTTCATCAGTATCGGTAAACTATGTTCAACTCAGCAAAGAAAAAATATGGCGGAAAAAAGCACACGCAAATACGAACTGCTCATCATCGGTGGCTCCGCCGGTAGTCTTGAAGTGATCCTTCAGGTGCTTCCGTCTGTGCCGAAAAACTTTTCGTTAGCCATTGTCATTGTCCTGCATCGAAGAGGTGGAGAATCTGTTTTAACAGAATTGTTAACAGAAAAGACAGTTTTGCCTGTAAAAGAAGTTGAAGAAAAAGACGAGATCTTATCTGGCAATGTTTACATCGCTCCTGCGGATTATCATTTGCTTATAGAAAACGACAGGACGTTTTCACTTGATTATTCTGAAAAAGTAAATTACTCACGTCCCAGTATTGACGTAAGCTTTGAAAGCGCTGCAGAAGTTTATGGCAATAAACTCATTGGCATGTTACTTTCAGGTGCTAATGCCGACGGCACTGAAGGATTAAAACGAATCAAAGAATTAGGCGGATTAGTAGTGGTACAAAATCCTTCCGAAGCTTCTGTTTCCTACATGCCGCAACAGGCTTTGGATGATGTACAGGTAGATTATGTCTTCGATACCAACGGCATTAAACATTTTTTTCAAAAACTGAAGTGACAAAAGAGTCGCATTAGAAGTCTTTAAGTATTACCGCATTCCAGTCCTTTCCTACTAATCAAAAAATCTTAGTTCTGCCTATCTTCGCCGCCATGGCAAAGGAAATTGTTGTTAGCGGCATCAGGCCTACCGGCTTTTTGCACCTCGGAAATTATTTTGGTGCTATGCGTAACTACGTACGCATGCAGGAGGAGTATGATTGTTATTTTTTTGTGGCTGATTGGCATTCGCTTACAACACATCCCGACACCAAAGAATTACGTGCAAGTGTCTTACGGGTGATCGCCGAGAATGTTGCCGCAGGTTTAGATCCTGAAAAAGTTTGCCTGTATGTACAAAGCAGCGTTCCTGAAATTGCGGAATTGTATTTGATCTTGAACATGCTTGCGTACAAAGGCGAGTTGGAAAAGACAACCACCTTTAAAGACAAGGTGCGTCAGCAACCCGACAATGTAAATGCGGGCTTGTTGACCTATCCGGTATTGATGTCTGCTGATATTTTAATTCATCGTGCCAAGTATGTACCTGTTGGTAAAGACCAGGAGCAGCACCTCGAAATGGCTCGAAACTTTGCACAGCGTTTCAATCATCGTTATACCGAATTATTCCCAGAACCTATAGCCTTCAACTTCGGCGAGGCCTTAGTAAAGGTGCCGAGTTTGGATGGTACCGGCAAAATGAGCAAGAGCGAAAATCAATACGCTACTTTATACCTTGCTGACGATGATGAACTCATTCGTAAAAAAGTAATGAAGGCAAAAACAGACAGTGGTCCTACAGAACCCAATTCCGTTAAGCCCGATTATATTGAGAACCTGTTTATGATGATGCGCTTAGTGAGTGAAGACAGTACGGTTCAAAAGTTTGAAGATGATTTTGCCAAAGCTGCTATTCGCTATGGCGATATGAAAAAGCAATTGGCAGAAGATATGGTGAAGTTCATCACACCTATTCGTGAGAAAGCTGAAGCCATTCAAAAAAACGAAACCTATCTGAAGAAAATAATTAGTGACGGTGCGGAAAAAGCCCGCATCTCAGCCCGCAAAACCATCGAAGCAGCAAGAACTTTATTGCATCTTAATTATTGAGAAAGAAAATTCTAAATTTCAATTCCTAAATTCTAATTTGTGAGCTTTCTTTAGTGCTTGGAAATTACAGTTTAGAATTTTACACTTAGTGCTTATTAAACATGAAAGGCAAAAAACCAAAACACATAGCCGTTGCGGGCAACATAGGTGCAGGCAAAACTACCCTTACCGAATTACTGGCAAAGCATTATAAATGGATTCCGCAGTTTGAGGATGTAGATCACAATCCCTACCTGAATGATTTTTATGAAGACATGCCTCGTTGGAGTTTTCAATTGCAGATTTATTTTTTAAACAGTCGCATTAATCAACTACTCGATATTCACCGAGGTACTGAAACAGTGATCCAGGACAGAACGGTGTATGAAGATGCACACATCTTTGCAGCCAACCTGCATGAGATGGGTTTAATGAGTAAACGTGATTACGACAATTATTACAATTTCTTTCTTACGCTAAAACAAATGGTGCAGCCACCAGATTTATTGATCTACCTGAAGGCTTCTGTACCAACCTTGGTAGGACAGATTCAAAAAAGGGGAAGAGAGTATGAAGAAAATATTCGCCTCGATTATTTGAAACGCTTGAACGAATACTACAACCGTTGGATAGATGGCTATAAAGAAGGTCAGCTTCTGATCATCGACGTTGACGATAATCGTTTTCCTGAAAAAGAAGAAGATCTGGGTAGCATCATCAGCCGCATCGATGCACAACTCTACGGATTGTTCTAATCGTTCTACAACTCGTCAATAGTGAATTGTGAATCGTAAATGCTCACTATTTCACTATTGATCTTTCACTATTCACAATTAGCAAAATAATTGTTTATATGTTAAACAAGAAAATGTGCGTTATGAAAAAAGTGTTGTTCATCCATATTCTTTGCCTGGCCTCTGTTGCAGGCTTCTCTCAAACAGATGCTGATGTAGCCAACTTAAAATCTGCTCGTCAATTTTTAGCCACTACCGATTTAGTTTATCCTTATATTGACAGCGGTCCGGGCTATGTAGGTGGGGCTAAAAAATGGGCTAAATACATTGAATCAAATACGGTATTTAAGAATGCCGTTGAAACTGCAAAGGAAAAAGGTATGGCTTCTGGCAGCTACACTATTATTGTAAAGTTTGCAGTTAATCCTGATGGGACAGTTAGTGACGTAAAAGCAATTTCAAAACCTCTAGGGTATGGTTTAGAAGAAGCGGCTGTCAAACTCATTCAACAAAGCGGTAAATGGATTCCTGCCAATGTAGAAGGCGGGGATAGAAAATCATACATCAACTTTCCGGTTAAGTTTTCTATCGTACGGAATTATTGACAAGAAAAAAACTGCTCTTCATAGAGTAGCTTTTTAGCTATTTCACAATTGACCACCTATGGGTAAGCAGCCCATGGACCAGTGTCTTGCAACATTTTTTGTATGCGGTCACTCCACTCCTGCTGTATTCTTTTATTACGACTATGATCTGATTCATTATCGTATGCTTCTTGTGCAGTTTCCTTCTGTTGCACAATAATGTTGTAGATAGCATTGATATCCCGCTTGAAAGTTTTCGGATTCAGTTGATACTCCAATAATGCCTTATTCAACTGGCGGGCATAAATTTCAGTAATGTTGAAATGCCCCTGCTCATGTGCCAATATGTAAGGTGTTTGCAACAAGCCCCATGATTTAGGCTTATTAAAATTGCAAGTGATCTGGTAACTCAATACATTATCTTCGACTTTGTACGATAAACCCAGTGAAGTACTTGTCGAAGCTACCGCTTCTGTATTGCCTACCGGTTCACCATTAAAATCTGTCCATGATAATTGTCGTTGTTCATTCCATGGAATAGATTCCTCGGTTTCTTCAATAGTATGTACTGGCTTTGCAACCACCACCTTTGTTTCGGAAGCAGTTTTAGGTACACCAGAAAAATTCAACAACAATAATATTGCTGCAAAGTAGGGGAAGAGGTTAGCCATAGTCATTTCCAATAACGGTGTTTGGATGAGCTTACGTATGTTTTATTCAAACATTCTTCGTTATTAAAATAGAAATGCTCTTGCATAAATGTTGTTAACGAAAGCCAGAATGGAAGAGGTTTTCGGCGAAATGGGCAAATAAACAGGTAAAAGAAGTTCTTTTTTTAATCTGCACGTATCCATAAAAATTAATCAAATTACAGAAAACAGACTCATAAAGTTTTCCAAACCTCCCCATATCCACATAAAGTTCGAACATAAAATTATTTTAGTATAAATGGCATATTTATATACTCACATAAAAGACTGGTTTCATTCATTATAGAATACGCCTGCAATCTATTGCACTGCCTTTACTCATGAAGAAGTGTTTGATCTTTATTCTTTTTTTAGCTGGACTTTCAGCAAATGCTAATCATTTAGAAGGTGGCTTTTTTACTTATAATTATATAGGCAGAGGGTTAAGTAACACTAATAATTTAAGATATCATGTTCTCCTCACCTTATACATGGTATGTAATCCTATACCAGGTCAGGTCGATGCACAAATGAACTTTATTTTTTTTGATGCAGACAATTACCAGATGGTACAGAATATTTCAGTCCCTAGATACACAGTACCAATCAATAACCACTTTATAATCCTTGCATTAATAGAAATCAGGAATCAAAAAAGCAAACGTTAGCGAATCAGGCACTATTATTCCGTACTTTGTTTTATGAATGCTACAGCACCCTTAGCAGAACGCATGCGTCCTCAAACACTGGATGATTTAGTAGGACAAGAACACCTTACTGGGAAGGGAAGCATCTTACGCACTGCCATAGAGCATGGCAAAATTCCTTCTATGATTTTGTGGGGCTTGCCAGGCACAGGCAAAACTACCATCGCCAACATCATTGCACATACACTCAATGTTCGTTACATACAACTAAGCGCAATTAGCTCCGGAGTTAAAGATGTTCGTGATGCCATTGCGCAGGCGCAAACAGCAACAGGAACCATTCTGTTCATTGATGAAATACATCGCTTCAACAAAGGACAACAAGATGCATTATTAGGTGCTGTAGAAAAGGGAATCATTACCCTTATTGGGGCTACTACTGAGAATCCTTCTTTTGAAGTGAATAGCGCCTTGTTAAGCCGATGCCAAGTATATGTTTTAAAGCCACTGGAACAGGAAGACTTGATTAAGCTATTGCACAAAGCCATCGAAAAAGACGAATGGCTCAAAACAAAAAACATCGAACTGAAAGAAATCGAAGCACTGCTCACTATTTCAGGAGGCGACGCAAGAAAACTGCTGAACCTTTTAGAGTTGGTAGTAGATGCTTTATCAAATAAAAAGCAGATTGTTGTTACTGATGAACAGGTAATGAAGATTGCGCAGCAACGCATTGCACTCTATGATAAATCTGGCGAACAGCATTACGATATTATCTCCGCTTTTATTAAATCTATGCGTGGCTCTGATCCAAACGGCGCTATCTATTGGCTGGCAAGAATGATTGAAGGCGGTGAAGATGTGAAATTTATTGCTCGCCGCATGGTCATCTTTGCCAGTGAAGATATAGGCAATGCAAATCCTACGGCTATTGTTCTTGCCAATGCATGCTTCGAAGCAGTAAATAAGATTGGCTATCCCGAAGCAAGAATTATATTGGCGCAGTGTGCTACTTACCTTGCTTCTTCACACAAAAGCAATGCCTCTTACATGGCTATAGAAGAGGCATTGGAAATGGTTCGTAAGGAAGGTGATCTTCCCGTTCCATTACATATTCGCAATGCACCAACAGGATTGATGAAGCGCATGGGCTACGGCAAGAATTACAAATATGCCCACAGCTACGAAGGCAGTTTTGCAGAGCAGGAATTTTTACCTGAGGAAATAAAAGGCACTACCTTTTATGATCCCGGCAAAACACCACGGGAAGAGGAATTACGTCGCTTTTTGAAAAGTCTTTGGAAAGAGAAATACGGATATTAAACTTATTGAAATAGAATT
>PSMG01000030.1:0-33927 GCA_040290035.1 Chitinophagaceae bacterium | reverse complement strand
AAAGCAAATACAAAACATATCAAATCTTTACGGAGTAAAAATAGCAAGCTAAAAAAGTGACAACTTGTTTGCAGTTTTTTTAAACTTAGAAACTAATAATAAAAGTTGGGGAATCCTTGTCTGTAACCTAGAAACTTAATAGAACTAAGGATGAGCAATTATCGTACATAAAATGGCAGAGGAGCATCATCAGTCACACTTCAGCCTACTTGCGTAGCCCGCTATCCGCTCCAATCTTTTTGCAGCCAACACGCAAGCCTAAAGTAAAAAGGATTTCCGCTGCTATCGGGGCTAAGTGCGGTTATCGTAAACTGAAGATTGCAAAGGATTATAAAATCAATGAAGACTGTCGTTGAATAATGCCACCACCAATCACATCATCACCTTCATAAAAAACAGCACTTTGGCCCGGCGCAATGCCTTTCACTTTTTCATAGAAGCGAACGGTCACATCATTTCCAGAAGGTGTGATCGTAGAAAGCGAACCTTTATCCTTATAGCGGATTTTGGTTGTTGCCTCCATTTCATCTGTTAACCTGTCGTATTTGATCCAGTTGATTTTGGCAACACGCATTTCTTCTTTTTCCAAATCTTCTTCATCGCCTAAAACCACTGTGTTCGAATCGGGGTGAATGGCCGTTACGTAAGCCGGTTTGCCTAAAGTGATATCCAGACCCTTGCGTTGACCAATGGTATAAAAAGGATAGCCCTTATGCTGACCCAAAATTTTGCCTTCTTTATTAACGAAGTAACCACCCGCTACTTTTTCTTCTAAGCCTTCAACCTTACGATTTAAAAAGCCGCGGTAATCATTATCTGGAACAAAGCAGATTTCGTAACTCTCTGCTTTTTTAGCCAGTTCAGGATAGCCAAAATCATGCGCCATCTGCCGGATTTCTGTTTTGCGATAACCACCTAATGGCAACAGTGTTCTGCTTAATAAATCTTGTTGTAATCCCCAAAGCACATAACTCTGATCTTTCGTTTCATCTACCCCTTTGCTCAATACAAAGCGACCATTTTCGTGTTGGTACACTTTGCCGTAATGACCAGTGGCGATGAAATCGCAACCCAAAGCATCTGCTCTTTTTAATAAAGCTCGCCACTTAATATGCGTATTGCAAAGCACACAAGGGTTAGGCGTTCGGCCGGCCAGATATTCATCCACGAAGTTCTCTACTACAAAAGAGCCAAACTCATCACGTATGTCTAAAATATAATGCGGAAAACCATGTTGTACAGCAGCCATGCGGGCATCGTTAAAGCTATCCAGGTTGCAGCAACCGGTTTCTTTTTTGCCGCCTCCGCTGGCTGTATAATCCCAGGTTTTCATAGTAATGCCCACTACTTCGTAACCTTGCTGATGAAGCATCAGTGCGGTAACGGTACTGTCAATACCGCCACTCATTGCCACTAAAACCTTTCCATTTCTGCTCATAACGAAGCCGCAAAAATACAAAGCTGAGGCATCGGGATGTGTTAAGAAAAGTTAAGAAAAGAGGTGAGAAAAGTCAAAGCAGTGTCATTGTTTATATGGGTAAAATTTGGAAAAACAATAACAAATCTTGAAGCCTTTTAGTCTTGCAAACACATCAAAAAAAATGTATTTTGTGGCACTATTTATTACATTTAAATATTGAGCACTATGATTAAAATGCAAGTAATCGGCAATCTTGGAAAAGATTGTGTAGTAAACAACGTAAACGGAAAAACAGTTATCAATTTTACCGTAGCACACACCGAAAAGTACAAGGACAGCCAAGGCAATAACCAGGAAAAAACGACCTGGGTTGATTGCGCTTACTGGACTGACCGCACTGCTATTGCACCTTACCTGATGAAGGGTACACAGGTGTTTGCAGAAGGTGCGCCTGAGGTGCGTAGCTTCACCCGTAACGATGGCACTGCCGGCGCCTCTCTCTCTTTAAGAGTGCGTGAAATTCATTTGTTGGGACGTAAAGGTGAGAACAATTCGGGTGGTGGATATAATGACTCTCCGGCCCGCCGCCACGAGAGTTCAGCTCCTGCAAGCGTAGACATGGCTGATGATTTACCATTCTAAGTAAATCATCTTGAGTGATATTGAATGCCTCCTTTTTGGAGGCATTTTTATTTATCTTGAATTATGAACGGTAAACTTCTATTCTTTTTGCTTTTCTTTTTTTCTGTTGTTCATGCTCAACAAAGCATCAAAACAGAGGTCTTAGTTATTGGAGGAGGAACAGGAGGGACAGCGGCTGGTATTCAAAGTGCCAGAAGCGGCGTGAGCACCATTACCATTGAACCAACCAACATGTTAGGAGGAATGCTCACGGCTGCGGGTGTTAGTTGTACTGACGGAAACGATGATCTACCTAGCGGTATGTGGGAAGAATTTCGGCAAGCCCTTCACCAGCATTATGGAAAGAAAAACTTGGCAACAGGATGGGTAAGCAATACGTGTTTTGAACCCCATGTAGGCGACAGCATTTTTAAAGCCTGGGCCGCAAAGGAAAAAAAGTTACAGGTTCTATTTGGGTGGCATTTTATAAAAGTATTAAAGCAAAATAAAAAAGTTATCGGCGCTGTATTTGCCAATAATACAAAGCAAACACTTACTATAAAGTCTTTAGTTACAATCGATGCAACTGAATTGGGTGACGTATTTGCTAATGCTGGCGCTAAGTACTATGTCGGCATGGACGATCCGAAAATAACTGGCGAAAAAGAAGCACGAAACAAGAACAATATCATACAGGATTTAACATGGGTTGCAACACTAAAGGACTACGGTTCAGCGGCTGATAAAACGATAGCAAAGCCTGCTAATTACGACCCTAAAAAATACTACTGCTGCAATACCAATGCACCTTGTACGGACAAGCCTTGGAATGGCGACAAGCAAAAAATGCTGAACTATGGCAAATTGCCCAACAACAAATACATGCTCAATTGGCCGGCGCATGGCAATGATTATTATTTGAACGTAATTGAAAATAATTATGAAGAACGCAACAAAAAATATGAATTAGCAAAGCAGAACACTCTTGGCTTTATCTATTTTTTGCAGACGGAATTGGGTATGAAAAACATTGGTTTAGCTGATGATGAATTGAATGGTGGTTTAGCATTAATACCTTACAACCGTGAGGGAAGAATAGTGAAAGGCGTGGTTCGGCTAACTATTGATCATTTGAAAAACCCATACAACTACACCTTGTACAAAACCGGAATCGCAGTGGGTAACTACCCGGTGGATCATCATCATGCGCAATATCCTGGCAAGGTGCCTGAGATTGAATTCCCACCTATTCCTGCTTACACAATTCCAATCGGTTGTCTCATACCAGAAAAGGTAAATGGACTGATCGTTTGCGAAAAAGGGATATCGGTATCCAACATTGTAAATGGAACTACCCGTTTGCAACCTGTGGTTTTATTAACCGGACAAGCAGCAGGTATTTTAGCTGCATTAAGTGTACAAGAAAAGAAAGAAGCAAGAAAAGTTGAGGTTAGAATGGTGCAGGAAAATTTGCTTAAGGCAAAGTGCTACCTCATGCCTTTTAGTGATGTAAAAAGGGATGATGTTGCTTGGGAAGCAATTCAACGAATTGGTGTCACAGGTATTTTAAAAGGCACAGGAAAAGCGCAAGGTTGGGAGAATAAGATGTTTTTTTATCCGGATAGTACAATTGCTTCCAACAATTTTTTAAGGTTGATTCACGCATATAAAAATTTAAAAGAAAAAGATTTGAATGCTGACACAACTGCGCTTTCCATTTCTAAAGCATTTGAACTTGCCTCTAAATTGAATAAAACTGCTAATGAAATCATTGACACACGGGAAAACGTTGAACGTGAAAGACAAAACCTATGGCAACAACTACGGCTAAGAAACTATGAGTCTGGCCGACCAATAACAAGACGGGAACTAGCCCTGCTGTGTAATTATAATTTGCAAAAAAATTAGCGTAGCGTTTTCATGTATTCTTTATAACGGTCATACAAATGCGCAGCAGAAATATACATGCTTTGCGGGCTCATAAAATGAGAGAACTCAAACGTAATTGCCTTATCATAGCCTGCTTTTCTTGCAGCTTCTAACTTCAAGCGCAACTTTTCAAACTTGATAGGTAAAAATTTAATTGGTATGTCCCGATCAAATGTTTCTGCGTTGGTCCAGCATTGCAAGCCATATTTATTAGCCATGCGTTTATTCACTTCAAAAAAAGCAGGCAGTTCATAATATTCAATTTGTCCATCCTGGAAGGCAACAGCATCAACAGCTCCTTTGATACCATCAAAAATTTCGCTCCATTCTTTTTCATGTTCTTGAACCGAAACAGATTCTTCTCTCGATAAGTTGCCACTATATTGGTTCACTGCTTTTTTACCATCAATCCAGGGCGAAATAAAGGTTGGCAATCCCCCTGAAACTTCTTTGCAATGCATGCCCATCTGTGCATACAAATCGACCACCTTACCTGTTCTTCTGCTTACTTCCTGCGTTAGGTACCAACCTTTAAATGCTTTGTAATGCCCGTAATTTGCCCACACTTCATCAATTACTTTTTTGTTGATGTCCATCTCTTTTTGAAAATCGCCTTTCCACCAATATTTACCACTGTCATACGTGCCAAAATAAAATTGCATGTGATGTTTCTCCGCCAGTTGTAAAAACATCTCAACTAGATCAACAGGCGGGGCATAACAATTTTCTTCCTTCAATAACACTTTGGAAGGATAAGTAAGCCAACGCTGAAAACCGCTGCGGATAAGGATCACAGTATCAATCCCAATTTCTTTCATATGACTGAAGTCTGCATCCCATTCTCTTCTGCCCCAATTTTGGTGCGGAATATCATGACTGATTTCATCTAAAAATGTTCCTGTAATGCGCATAGTGCTGTAGTAAATGAACGAAAAAATAATTAATAATTAGCAATGAATAAGAGATAGCAATATCAGTGTCCAAACTTATCTTATTGATGTAAAAATTTAAGCACCCTTAACTTCGCTTGTATGAGTAAAGACCTAACCGTAGTTTCTTATGAAGGGCTGTTTGCTTTCGCAAAAAAAATCTTTTTGAAGATTGGTTGTAATGATGAAGATGCAACGCTGGCAACTACTGTTTTACTTTCTGCTGATTTAAGAGGAATTGATTCGCATGGTATTGCCCGTTTGATTGGTTATGTTCGGCTATGGGAAGCAGATCGTGTCAATGCAAAAGCACAGATAAGTATTTTGCATGAAACACCTTCTACCGCAACGGTTGACGGTGATAGCGGATTAGGATTAGTGGTTGCTCCGAAAGCTATGCAGATCGCTATTGATAAAGCAAAGAACGTTGGAACTGGTTGGGTGAGTGTACAGAATAGTAATCATTTCGGTATTGCTGGCTATCATGCTATGATGGCTTTGGAACATGATATGATCGGTATTTGTATGACGAATGCCAGTCCATTAGTAGCACCAACTTTTTCAGTTGAACGTTTGTTAGGAACAAACCCTATTTGTGTGGCAGTTCCAGCCGGAGCGCAGCCACCTTTTGTTGCCGACATGGCAACGACAACCGCTGCTAATGGCAAGTTGGAAGTCTTGCAGCGCCAAAACCTGGAAGCACCTTATGGCTGGATACAGGATGCTGTAGGCAAGGCAACAAGAGATGCCCATGCTTTAAAAACCGGCGGTGCTTTGTTGCCGTTAGGTGGTGATAAGGAACACGGCAGTCATAAAGGTTATGCATTAGGTGCTATTGTCGATATTTTTTCAGCCGTGTTAAGTGGTGCTAATTATGGTCCTTGGGTGCCGCCATTCCCGGCTTATGTTCCCATGCCTACGGGCATGCCCGGTAAAGGCATCGGTCATTTTTTTGGCGCTATGCGCATTGATGCCTTCCGTACGGCGGAAGAATTCAAACAGCACATGGATCAATGGATCGAACGTTTTCGTTCGGCAAAAACAACAGAAGAACATGATAAAGTTTTAATACCTGGTGATCCGGAACGATATGCAGAAGCAGAACGAAAGCAACACGGCATTCCATTATTGCAGCCTGTGGTGGACGATTTGAGAGCCCTAGGAGAAAAGCTTTCTGTCTCTTGTACTTTCTGATTTACTTAATAAATTTTGAATCTACTTTTGCGGCTCAATTTGAGCCGAAATGAAAGTAATGAAGTTCGGTGGCACCTCGGTAGGCAAGCCACATCGCATGCATGAAGTAGCAAAGCTAATTACAGTAGACAATGAAGAAAAGATTGTTGTGCTAAGTGCTATTTCTGGAACGACCAATGCACTTGTTTCAATCTCGGAATCGTTAAGTGCAGGAAGAAAGGAAGAAGCTAAGCAAAAGATTGATGCGCTGGAAAAACAATATCAATCTTTCATTGTTGATTTGGTAAAAGATAAGAATGCTTTGCAACACGCAGAAGCTATCTTAAAAGAGCACTTCAAATTCCTTAATATTATTCTCAATATATCCTACAGTGAAGCCTTGAATAAAGATATTTTAGCGCAGGGCGAATTATTATCTACCAAATTATTTTCGGTTTATCTGTCAGAGCAAAATATCAATCATGCGCTAATTCCAGCGTTGGATTTTATGAGCATTGATGCCAATGATGAACCGCAGGTAGAAGTAATTCGTGAAAAATTAAATTTAATGCTGCAGCAACATGCTTCCAAAAGACTTTTCATTACACAAGGTTATATCTGTCGTAATGCAAGAAGAGAAGTAGATAATTTGAAAAGAGGTGGAAGCGATTATAGTGCTTCATTGATTGCCGCTGCAGTTAAAGCATCAGTGTGCGAAATTTGGACAGACATCAGTGGCATGCACAATAACGATCCACGCATTGTAGATAAGACAATGCCAATTGAGCAACTGAGCTTTGATGAGGCAGCGGAGCTCGCCTATTTCGGTGCAAAGATTTTGCATCCTGCTTCTATTTGGCCTGCGCAACAGTACAATGTTCCTGTGAAGCTGTTGAATACAATGGAACCGCAAGACAAAGGAACATTGATTGCAGAAGAGGCTGCATCCACAGGTGTAAAGGCCATTGCAGCAAAAGACGGAATCACCGCCATCAATATAAAAAGCAGTCGCATGTTATTGGCCTATGGTTTCTTACGCAAAGTATTTGAGGTATTTGAAAAATACCGTACGTCCATTGATATGATTACTACTTCGGAGGTAGCCGTATCCTTAACAATCGATAATGATAATGCTCTGGATAAAATAATCCGAGAGTTGGAAACATTTAGCACAGTTGAAGTTGATAAAGGCCAAACGATTGTGTGCATCGTAGGTAATAAAATGGCAACTGAAAAAAATACACTCAAAAAAATATTCGATAGTTTAAGTAACATCAACATTCGAATGGTTTCCTGTGGTGGAAGCGAGCATAATGTTTCCTTGCTTGTGGATGGAGTCAATAAAAAACAAGTGTTACAGCAATTGAATAGCGGTTTGTTTAATCTGTAGAACTAAGATTAGTTGGATTGGTTTCGATTTATCTGAAAAGAAAAAGAGCCTTCGATACGAAGGCTCTTTTTCTTTCTAATAGAATAATCAAGTTCTTTTAAATCACTAATAATGCATCACCATAACTAAAGAAGCGATACTTATCCTTAATGGCTTTTTTGTATGCTTCCATTGTTAGATCATAACCAGCAAAGGCACAAGTCATGATCAAAAGGCTGGTCTTTGGTAAATGGAAATTAGTCACCAACGAATCGGCTATGCTGAAATTGTAAGGCGGATGAATAAACGTATTGGTCCAACCTTCAAAAGGCTTCAAAAATCCTTGTGCAGTGAAAGAAGATTCCAAAGCACGCATGGTTGTAGTTCCAATAGAGCAAATGCGGTGATTCGTTTCTTTTGCTTTGTTTACAATCTTACAAGCAGTGTCTTCAATGCGATAGTATTCCGCATCCATTTTATGCTTGCTTAGGTCTTCCACTTCAATTGGGCGAAATGTACCTAAACCTGTATGCAGGGTCACTTCAGAAAAACGTATTCCCTTAATCTCGCAACGCTTGATCAGCTCACGGCTAAAGTGCAAGCCTGCCGTAGGAGCAGCTACAGCACCTTCGTATTTTGCATATACCGTTTGGTAACGTGCTCTATCCTCGTCATCTGGCTTGCGCTTGATGTATTTTGGCAAGGGTGTTTCACCATGCTTTTCCAATAGTTTGCGGAATTCTTCGTCACCGCCTTCATGCAAAAACTTTATGGTGCGACCACGAGAAGTAGTGTTGTCGATTACTTCTGCAACCAAATCTTCATCATCGCCGAAATATAATTTATTACCTACACGAATTTTTCTTGCGGGATCAACAATTACATCCCAAAGGCGATGTTCTTTGTTTAATTCACGTAATAGGAAAACTTCGATCTTCGCACCTGTTTTTTCTTTACGACCGTACATTCTTGCGGGAAAAACTTTGGTGTTGTTTACCACAAAAACATCTTTGTCGTCAAAATAATCCAGGATGTCGCGGAAATGTTTGTTTTCCATTTCACCCGTACGGCGGTTTACCACCATCATACGTGCATCTTCACGTTTCTTTGCCGGGTGTTGTGCAATCAGGTTGAGCGGAAGGTCAAATTTGAATTGTGAAAGCTTCATGGGCTATTGCTTTTTTATTGCCTCATGACGCAAACCGGAGCTATTGCAGTTTTTGTGTCCAAAACCACGGTCTTACGGCACCGGGCCTGGTCATTAAGCTTTTAAAGTCGGCAAAGGTAGGGGACAGAAGGGAAACTGAAAAATGTAAATTCCGTCGGCATCGTTTCTATTGAACTGCTGTTGTGCTTGTGCTGCATTTATTTCAGTAGCGCACACTTGTGCTGGCTGGAAGGCTATTATGCATTATGCAATAGCATTACTGCTTGAACGGAGCGTCGCAAGTAAAGTTTAATCGGAGTTTCAAAAGCTAGTTACCAACACAACTTCCGTTCAGAATAATTACATTTATACAAACACACAGGATGCCTCCCTTTAATCGTCGCTCTTTTCTGCAAAAAGCAGGGCTTGCTTCGGCAACATTTTTATTTTCATCCTTAACAAAACCAGCCTGGAGCAGAAATTTGCAAGCTGCTTTACGCAATGCAGAAGGTGTAGCTCCGAATGAACTTGCGACGGAAGAGGAATTCTGGTACTACATACAACAAGCGTTTACGGTTTCGCTTGCCATCATCAACCTAAACAATGGGGGTGTTTCGCCTGCACCAAAAACAGTGCAGGATGCCATGAAGCGTTATTACTATTACAGCAACGAAGCACCATCGTATTACATGTGGTGCATTTTAGATCAAGGAAGAGAAACATTACGAAGTAATCTTGCAAAACTGGCGGGCTGCAGTGCTGAAGAAATTGCGATTAACAGGAATGCATCTGAAGGTTTAGAAACGATCATTTTTGGCTTGCCCTTAAAAGCAGGCGATGAAATTGTTGCTGCTAAACAAGATTATCCTCATGTAGTGCAGGCCCTGAAACAAAGAGAAATTCGGGATGGGATTAAGGTCAATTGGGTGAACCTGGAATTGCCATCTGAGGATGAGAACTACTTAGTAAAGCAATATGTTAATGCATTTACACCAAAAACAAAAGCAGTCAACATTACTGATATCATTAACTGGAATGGGCAAATAATTCCGGTATGCAAAATTGCTAATGAAGCAAAAAAGCATGGCATTGATGTATTGGTAGACGGAGCACACAGCTTTGCGCATTTTGATTTCAAAATACCTGATTTGAACGCCGACTATTTTGCTACCAGTCTGCACAAATGGTTATATGCACCCATCGGTAGCGGCATGTTATATGTTCGGAAAGACAAAATCAAAAACATATACCCGTTATTTGCTTCAGCCAATCCAATGAAAGAAGACATTCGCAAGTTTGAGCATCTGGGAACACGTCGGTTTTACATTGAACAGGCTATTGGCAAAGCCGTGGAGTTTCATGATATGATCGGCAGCGAACGCAAAGAAGCACGATTGCATTATTTAAAAAAATTATTGGATGGAGAAAGTAAAAGACATTTCTAAGGTGAAACTATCTACATCGTTAAATCCAAAATGGGGTTGTGCTATCGGAATAGCTTCGGTAGAAGGGAAAAACCTTCAGAACTCGATAATTATCTTTTCAGCAATCATAAAATACATACAACAACTATTGACTGGCAAAACATCAAAGGTGCTCGTATTACTCCTAATGTGTACACTACTATAAAAAATTTAGATGTACTTGTAACAGGAATCAGCAACTTTGCCCGCATTTAATCAATGGCTGCACACACACTTAAACGAGGCATTACACTACTGCAAGCAACTGCTATTAACATGATTGATATGGTGGGCATTGGACCATTCGTGGTGATGCCAATCGTTGTTAGTTATTTTCACAGCGGATTATTTATTTGGGCATGGGTTTTTGGTGCTTTTGTGGCCTTTGTTGATGGAATGATTTGGAGCGAACTCGGCGCAAAATATCCCTTGGCCGGAGGTACGTATAATTTTCACCGTATTGCTTTCGGCGAAAAAGGTGGACGACTAATGAGCTTCTTGTTTGTTTGGCAAACAAGCATTCAGGCACCATTGGTAGTTGCTTCCGGCGCTATTGGCTTTGCCCAATATCTTGATTATCTCGTTCATTTAAACTTTTGGCAACAAAAATTAGTGTCAGGTGGTTTGGTGATTATTGTCTTTCTTTTATTGTATCGAAAGATCGAAACCATCGGAAAAATTTCAGTCGTTTTTGGATGGATTGTTATTCTTACCATTTTATGGATCATCATTGGCGGATTATCAAATGCACAACACGGCATCGACATTCTTCCACCCGCTGGTCAATCTTTTTTTACCAATGCCTTCGTTGCAGCAATAGGGTATGGCTCCGTGCAAACCGTTTACTCTTATCTCGGTTATTATAACGTGTGTCATTTAGGTGCTGAGATTCAAAAGCCTGAGCAAAACATTCCGAAAAGTATTTTCATTTCAATTGTTGGCATTGCACTATTGTACTTGTTAATGAACGTTAGTGTAATGAGTGTGCTTAATCCACAATCAATTTCCAAAAATGATAATCATTTAGTCAGTTCATTCATGCAGCAATTATATGGTACCAATGCAGGAGCCATAGTAACGGTATTAATTTTGTGTGTTGCACTGTCTTCTTTATTTGCCGTAGTGTTGGGGTATTCACGGGTGCCTTATGCAGCAGCAGTGGATGGCAACTTTTTCAAGGCATTTGCGAAATTGCATCCAACTAAAGAATTTCCTTACATATCTCTAATTATACTCTGCAGTATCGCTTTTGCTTTCAGCTTGTTATTCAAACTTGCTGATGTGATAAAAGCTATTTTGACCATGCGTATTTTAGTTCAATTCATTGCACAAGCAGTTGGTGTGGTTTTATTGAGAAGACGTTTAGGAACGAAAGACCTTCCCTTTAAAATGTGGCTGTTTCCAATACCTGTCATCCTTTCCGTAGTCGTATGGATCTTCTTATTTTATTCGACTGGTAAATTTGCTTTTGGCGGAATGGCCTTTGCCCTTGCAGGCTTAATCGTGTATTTAATTAAAGCTAAATTGCAGGCGGGTTCGGCGACGAAATAAGTACCTTAGCGTTTTTAGCTTCTCGCAGTCTCTACTGAAGATACGTTTGTGTTACTGCATTGTTGTATTTAATGCCATGCAAACGACAATTCAGCACAGAACATTTTTTTGATTTGTACCTATAACCATTAATCTAAATGACCAATCCTAAAGGAAAATTAATCATTTTTAGAGGAGCAAAGACAAAGGCGCAGACTTCGAAAACATTGTTACGCATCGTGCAAACCTCAATTTCATTGAATTAGAAATAGTAAGCCGTATTGTTGAAGAAGCAGGTGACAAAAATGCACATATTGAAGTAATTACCACAGCTTCAATGGTACCACAAGAAACAGAAACAATTATTTGAATGCTTTTAAAAAGTTAGCCTGTGACAATATCGGTATTATTGACATTAGTGATCGTAAGGGAACGATCAAAAAAGAATATTTACAACCAATCCGGCATGCATTGGCTTTGGATTAGGAGAGAATACTAGTATGATCATTACTGAGGGCAACAAAATGGAAGCTATTGGCAGTGGTTTAGTGATTATTATTGATGGTCATGATATTGTTCATAGCAATATAGCTGATATGCCTGAAGGTAATCCTGTTTCTATTGAGAATTTAAAAGTGCACTTCTGTGAAAAGGGTAATGGTTACATTTTGCATGAATGCCTTTTCTTACTTCATGTAAGAAAAGGCGCTGTAGTATTCAAGCAGGTAGAGGTAGAATAGCTTCGATTAAACCACTTTCACCAGGTAATAATTCTTCTTCCCCTTTTGTATTAATAGGTATTGATTATGCAGTAATAAACTACTGTCAACAGTTAACTGCACACCATCAACTTTTTTCCGGTTAATGCTAACGCCTCCGTTCTGAATCATTTTCCTTGCTTCTCCTTTGCTTGGAAAAATATTTGTTTCCGTGAGAAAGCTTATCACATCTTTTCCCTCGCTCAAATTAGATGCGGCATAATCAACTTTTACGATGCCTTCCATAGTTTCCAGATCTTCTACACTTAAACTTTCAGCCGAGGCATTTTGCTGGGTAAATAATTTTTGCGTGGTTTCTATTGCCTTAGCGTATTCTTCTTCGCCATGAACAAAAACCGTTAGCTCCTGCGCCAAACGTTTTTGCAAAACTCGTTTTGATTGGTCTTGGTTATGTTCTTCGATAAGAGCATCAATTTCTGTCTTTGGTAAGAAAGTGAAAATCTTTATCCACTTTTCTGCATCGGCATCAGCTGCGTTCAACCAAAATTGATAAAATTGAAAGGGTGTGGTCTTTTCCGGATCAAGCCATACATTGCCCTGCTCAGTTTTTCCGAACTTCCCTCCATCTGCTTTTGTAATAAGCGGACAAGTAAACGCAAATGCCTCCCCGCTTGTCTTACGACGAATAAGTTCAGTACCTGTTGTGATATTTCCCCATTGGTCGCTACCACCCATTTGCAGTTTGCAATTCTTGTTTTGATACAACCAATAGAAATCATAGCCTTGGATTAATTGATAAGTAAATTCGGTAAAACTAATCCCCGTTTCGCCTTCAATACGTTTCCGAACACTGTCCTTGCTCATCATATAATTCACGGAAATATGCTTACCTATATCACGAATGAAAGAAAGAAAATTCATTTCCTTAAACCAATCATAGTTATTTACCAACTCAGCAGCATTGGGTTTTTTAGAAGTAAAGTCCAGAAATTTTTCTAGTTGCTTTTTTACACCTGTCTGATTTTTTTCCAAGGTTGCTTCATCCAATAAATTGCGTTCCGCACTTTTTCCGCTTGGGTCACCAACCATGCCCGTAGCGCCACCCACTAAAGCCACCGGTGTATGCCCTGCTTTTTGCAAATGAACCAGCAACAAAATAGGTACGAGGCTCCCTATGTGTAATGAATCCGCTGTTGGGTCAAAACCCACATAGCCAGAAGTTGGCTCTTTCAAAAGTTGTTCTTCTGTTCCAGGCATAATATCCTGGATCATTCCCCGCCAGCGTAATTCTTCTATTAAGTTCATGGTTGCTAAAGCTTTAGAGCGGCAAAAATAAGTCATTGGCAGGTGTAGTAGAGCGGTAGCAAGGCGTGGTTTGTAAATTGAAATAAGGCATTAGCACTAAAGCCTATTTTTTTACGTTTTAAAAGTTATTTTTGTAAATGCAGACAAAACTGCAATTAAAACGTCAATATCCATTGCTTATCCAAAAATTGTTTGCATGAAAAAACTCACCCTGCTTTTACCTTTTACATTTTTATGTTTTTTCTCCTTTGCCCAGTTTCGAAAATATTCCAATGAATTTTTAAACATAGGTGCCGGTGCCCGTGGTTTAGCCATGGGTAGTGCACAAGTGGTTTCTGTGCAGGACGGAACGGCTGGCTATTGGAATCCTGCAGGCTTGGCAGGTGTTAAAGACCATCCGCAACTAAACATAATGCATGCCGAATATTTTGCGGGTATTGGCAAATACGATTACGCAAGTTTGGCTCTGCCGCTTTCAGGTAATAAAAGAACGCTAGGTATTACTGCGCTTCGCTTTGCCGTGGATGATATTATGAATACCTTGTTTTTAGTAGAACCAGATGGTTCGATCAACTACAACAACATAAAATCTTTTTCTTCTGCTGATTATGCTTTTCTTGTGTCGCTTGCACAAACATTTAAAGAAACCGACAATAAAAAAATCAATGGCGGAGTAAGCCTGAAAGTAATTCACAGAAGCGTAGGTTCGTTTGCCAAAGCATGGGGATTTGGTATTGATGCCGGTATACAGATGTACACCAATAAATGGAAACTGGGTATTGCAGCAAGAGATGTTACGTCAACCTTTAACTCATGGTCATTCTCCTTTACCGAAAGAGAAAAAGAAGCACTCTATTTAACCAATAATGATATCCCGGTTAAGTCAACAGAAATAACCGCTCCAAGGTTGATACTTGGTGTGGCACGTGATTTTAAACTTTCTAAAAAGGTTGGGCTTACTGCAGAAGCCAATTTTGATGTAACCTTTGATGGTAAGCGCAATACTGTGGTAAGTGCAGATCCGTTAAGCATTGACCCGAAACTTGGTTTGGAGGCGAATTTTAATAACGTGTTTTATTTAAGAGCAGGTATTAATAATTTTCAAAGAGCATTGAAAGATGGTGATACTACCAATCAGCAAAAAGTCTGGATCTATCAGCCGAGTGCTGGAGCTGGATTTAGAATTCAAAACGTACGTATTGATTATGCTTTTACGAATCTTGCCAATCAGTCTAATCCATTGTTTACACATGTATTTTCATTAGCCGTGGATTTAGTAAATAATAAAAAGAAATAAACTCCGACCCCAACCAAAATACAACGCATGAAACGAATTTTATTTTGCTTGTTGGTACTTGTAAGCCTTGGAGCCAAAGCGCAGGTATACAATAACGAGTGGATTGATTATAACAAGACTTATTATAAGTTTAAAGTTGGTAGAACTGGGGTGTATCGTATTCCGGCTGCTACTCTTTCTTCTGCCGGATTAAACAATATCCCTGCACAATATTTCCAATTGTGGCGCAACGGAAAAGAAGTTCCGATTTATACATCCGTTGCGAGTGGAAACTTATCTGCTTCTGACTACATAGAGTTTTGGGGTGAAATGAATGATGGTAAGCCTGACTTAGAGTTATACAAAATAGCAGATTATCAGTTAAATAATAAATGGAGTTTGGAGAGTGATACTGCAATTTACTTTCTGACAGTTAATCCTACTGGAACAAACCTGCGTTTTCAAACTACACCTAATAATGTTTCAGGGACTACACTTACTCCTGAGCCCTACTTCATGTATACAACAGGTAAGTATTTTAATGAAAAAATAAATCCTGGACAGGGTATTGACGTAGGTGACGCTTATTTGTATTTGTCCGATTATGATATGGGTGAAGGTTGGTCTTCAAACGATATTGATTCAGGAGCAATCCGAAACATTACGTTTAACAATCTCTTTGTTTATACTAGTGGTCCACAGGGGAAATTCAAGATTGCTGTTTCCGGAAATAAAGTGGCACAAAGACAATATCAGGTGAATTTTAATGGGGTTTCCATTATTCAGTCGCCTGTAAATTATTTTGATTATCGTAGAGATAGTGCAAGCATTGATCCTTCAACATTATCAGCAAATACAGCTTCTATAGATGTAAAGAATTTAAGTGCTTCGTCTCCCGATCGCATGGTAATTCACCAGGCCGAATTATCTTACCCTCGCCAATTTAATTTTGGCGGCAGTACAAACTTTGAATTTTCGCTACCGGCTAGCGCTGTTGGTAATTATTTAGTGATCAGCAATTTCTCTTATGGCACTGCTACACCCGTTTTATATGATGTAACAAATGGTCAACGATATGCGGCTGATTTAACAGCAGCTCCATCTGTTCGTTTTGTACTGTTGCCATCTGCTACACAAAGGAATTTGGTTTTGGTTAGTGAAGAACCAACCAATATCACCAATGTTACTTCTTTGCAAACACGATCATTTACCAATTTGAATTTGGCTGCTAACCAAGGCGACTATTTAATTATTACAAGTCCGGCATTATTTGCCGGGCCTAATGGAACAAACCCGGTTGATGACTACAGAGCTTACCGATCTTCTCTTGCAGGTGGAAGCTACAATGCTAAAATTTATTTGGTAGATGAATTGGTTGATCAATTTGGTTTTGGTATTAAAATGAACCCTACTGGGATAAGAAATTTTTTACGTTTTGCAAGAGCGAGGTTTATCACTGCTCCAAAAAGTGTATTGTTGATCGGAAAAGGCGTGAATTATGTCACGCAAAGAGGCGTAGAAGGTGACATCAATAATGATAAATTAAATTTTGTTCCTTCTTTTGGTTGGCCTGCCTCGGATATCTTGCTGACAGCTGATCCTGGAAGTCCTTATCCTCAAACGCCGATTGGCCGTTTGTCTGTAATTAATGGAAATGAAGTAGCCATCTATTTGAAGAAAGTAAAAGATTACGAGGCTGCTCAAAAGTTCTCTTCACCGTACATAGCTGATAAGGCTTGGATGAAAAATGTCGTGCATATCAATGGTATTGGCGATCCTACTTATTATCCCATTATTCGTAATAATTTGGATGCATACAAGTCAATTATTGTTGATACTTTGTATGGTGCCAAAGTGACAACATTTGAAAAAACAATTTCTGTCGGTGTACAGCAACTAAATATTCCAGATTTATTTCAACAGGGTATCAGCTTGATAACTTATTTCGGGCACTCATCTTCCACTACATTAGAATTTAATCTAGATAACCCTGAGAATTATAACAATTTTGGAAAATATCCAATGTTCATAGGTTTGGGATGTAATGCGGGTGATTTCTTTAAATATAGCACCACTCGCTTGTCCGTTAAAGAAACTATTTCCGAAAAATATGTGTTAGCGCAAGACAGAGGTACTATTGGGTTTATTGCAAGTACGCACTACGGTGTAATTCATTATTTGGATTTGTGGGCGCAAAGAGCTTATAAAAATATTGGTGTTACAAATTATGGTAAGGGCATTGGTGAAATAATGAAAGCGACGGCTGCTGATGCGTTAAATTTCAGTACTCCTAATGATTTATTAGCCCGTGCTAACGCAGAACAATCAACTCTTCATGGGGATCCCGTAGTGTCTGTTAACTCTCATCCACAACCTGATTATGTCGTTGAAGATTCAATGGTGAAAGTCTCCCCGAGCTTTATCTCTGTTGCCGATGCTAATTTTACTGTTAATGCTACTTATTTAAATATTGGTAAGGCTATCAATCATACTATTGTTGCTGAAATCACACATCAGCATCCGGATGGCTCCGTTACAATTCATCGTGATACAATTCCAGGTATCAGGTATGCGACCACACTAACAGTTGCAATGCCTATTAACCCAGCCCGTGATAAAGGCACAAATATTATTAACGTAAAAATAGATGCTGATAATGAGGTGCAGGAACTTTTTGAAACTAATAATACTGTAAGTAAAACATTCACCATTTTTGAAGCAGAAGCACGGCCTGTTTATCCATATAACTATGCCATCATTAATCGTCAAAATATTGTTTTTAAGGCTTCAACTGCCAATGCTTTGGATAGTGTAAGACAGTACAAAATGGAGTTAGATACGACTGAATTATTCAATTCTCCATTCAAAATCACAACGTCTGCTACTTCAAGCGGCGGTGTGATCCAGTTTTCTCCAACAGTTACTTTTAGAGACAGCAGTGTTTATTATTGGAGAGTAGCACCTGTGCCCAATGTTGGTACCTACAATTGGAATACAGCTTCCTTTGTTTATCTGCCTGCTTATGACTTAGGCTATAATCAATCACATTTATACCAACATTTAAAATCGAAAACACAATTAATTCACCTTAATTCTACTTCACGTCAGTGGCAGTTTGATTCTGTGAGAAATAATTTATTGATTAAAAATGGTGTGTTTTTTACTGCAACCAATCATGAGGGAGATTTAAGCGTGAGTGTAAACAGTGATGCATTCATTAGAAGTGCATGCGTTGGGTACTCAGTTATATTTAATGTTTTTGACCCGATAACTTTCAAACCCCTGCAAAACCCAAGTGGTCGTTATGGTAGTGCAGCTGTTTGTGCACCATCTCGTTTATGGAATTTTGAATATAGCTACATGAGTCCTGCCTCCCGTAAGCTTGCTATGGACTTTATGGATTCTATACCAGTGGGATCATATGTAGTTGTACGCAATATTTTAAATCCCTATCAGTCCGGTGGGTTTGTGAATGAATGGAAAAATGACACGTTGTTATATGGAACTGGCAATTCATTATATCACAAGTTAAAGAATGCGGGTATGGCTGTACTCGATTCATTTGTTAGTCCAAAAGCATTCGGTTTCATTTATCAGAAGGGAAGCACTGGATTTAGTCCGGTTTCCTATATCACAAGAGATAAGTTTGAAATAATGACGCTAAGTGCAGACATGAACTCACCTTCGGCTGTTGGTTATATTACATCCCCAGTATTCGGTCCAGCTAAAGCATGGAAAGAACTTCGCTGGGCTGGTAATTCAACAGATAACACACCAGGAGATGATCCGATAGTAGAAGTTTTGGGTATAAAAACAAACGGAAACGTCGATACTTTATTTAGAGTAAATCAATCACAACAGGTATTTAATATTTCTTCTGTAAATGCTACTGTATATCCAAACATCAAGTTGAGGATGGTCAATTCTGATACAGTGAATTACACAGCTTACCAAATGCGTTATTGGAGATTAACCTATGTTCCGGTTCCGGAAGGTGCTATCGCTCCAAACATCTTCTTCCAAATGAGAGATACTACGGAAGCAGGCGAGCCAATCGACTTCAAAGTGGCATTTAAGAATGTAAGTGAAGTTGCTTTCCCGGATAGTATTAAAGTGAAGTTGGTTGTGACTGATCGGAACAATACACAGCATGTATTGCCGGTTGCCAGATACAGAGCGCCATTGAATCCAAACGATACGCTTTCGGTTCGCTATAATATTGATACAAGACAATTTTCAGGAATGAACTCATTGTATGTGGAAATCAACCCAGATAATGACCAACCGGAGCAGTATCATTTCAACAACTTCTTGTACAAGAATTTCTATGTGAAGCCAGATATATTGCATCCGGTGCTTGATGTAACATTTGATAATGTTCACATTTTAAATCATGATATCGTTTCTTCCAAGCCCGATATCATGATCAAGTTGAAAGATGAATCGAAGTGGATGTTGTTGGATGATACATCACTTGTTTCCGTGCAAGTTCGTTATCCTAATGGTAGTTTACGCACCTATCATTTTGATGCAGATACATTGCGCTTCACACCTGCTACACAGATGCCGAATGCAGACAATACGGCTACTGTTAATCTGAAGCCTTATTTGCAGGAAGACGGCGAATATGAATTGATCGTAACGGGCAAAGACAAACAAGGAAATACTGCTGGCGATATGCAGTACAGAGTTTCGTTTGATGTGATCAATAAACCGATGATCTCAAACATGCTCAATTATCCAAATCCGTTTACTACTTCAACTGCTTTCGTATTTACATTAACAGGTAGTGATGTACCGCAATATTTCAAGATTCAAATCCTGACCATTACCGGAAAGATTGTTCGGGAAATAACCAAAGAGGAATTAGGCCCAATTCACATCGGTAGAAACATTACCGAATTCAAGTGGGATGGTACTGACCAATATGGACAAAAAGTGGCTAACGGTGTTTATTTATACCGCGTAGTTACCCAGCTCAACGGACAAAAGTTGGATAACTATAAATCAGATGCAGACAATACAGACAAGTATTTCAATAAAGGGTACGGCAAAATGTATTTGATGCACTAAAAAATTTCGGATACAGTAAAGCCCTGCCTTGAGTGGGGCTTTTTTATTGGCTATTTTTGCGGCTATGGCGAAGATTGGCATTAACCTTACTACAGGAAGCTTACAGCAACAAGAAATTATTGTAGGTATTGATCTGGGAACGACAAATAGTTTGATCGCAATTATTCATCCCGATACAAGGCAACCAACCGTTTTAAAAGAGTTTGATAATACAACTTTAGTTCCCTCTATCGTACATTTTGGAAATGCAGGACAGGTTTCAGTAGGCGATGAAGCAAAACAATATCTGGTTACAGAGCCACAGAATACAATTTTCTCTGTAAAAAGATTGATGGGAAAATCATACAATGATGTAAAAGATGTTTCCGATTTTTTTACTTATAAAGTCATTGATGATGGTACGGACAACTTGGTGAAAGTAGAAGTAGGCGGCAAATTCTACACGCCTATTGAACTCTCTTCCTACATTTTGAAATCATTGAAACAACGTGCAGAACATATTTTAAAAACACCGGTGAATAAAGCTGTGATTACAGTGCCTGCTTATTTTAATGATGCGCAAAGGCAAGCAACCAGGGATGCAGGACGATTGGCAGGTTTGGATGTGTTGCGTATCATCAATGAGCCGACGGCTGCAAGTTTTGCGTACGGTTTAGGATTAAGAAAAGATGAAGAGAAGACAGTTGCTGTTTATGATCTCGGCGGTGGCACATTCGATATTTCTGTTCTTCATATAGCAAATGGGATCTTTGAAGTTTTATCAACTAATGGTGACACTTATTTAGGGGGCGATGACTTTGATAATGCGATTGTAAAATATTGGCAGGAGCAACTGAAGATTAATGACCTTGAGTTGAAAGAAAATAAGTCGTTAGCACAACTGCTTCGTGTTACTGCCGAGGAAGCAAAGAAGCAATTAAGTGCTAAGGAAGAATTTACAACAATCATAGACGGAAAAGAAGCTTCATTATCAAGGCAAACATTTGAAACATTAGCACAACCTTTAGTGCTGAGGACAATAACTTCTTGTATCAACGCACTGAAAGATGCTAAACTAACCATAGATGACATTCACGAAGTAGTAATGGTTGGCGGTTCCACTCGTGTGCCTTTAGTGAAAAAAACCGTTAGTGAATTTTTTAAACGGCCTGTTCATGATGATTTAAATCCAGACGAAGTAGTTGCTTTAGGTGCTGCTGTGCAGGCAGATATTTTAGCAGGGAATAATAAAGATTTCTTATTGCTGGATATTACGCCACTTTCACTGGGTATTGAAACAATGGGAGGATTGATGGATGTATTGATTCCTCGTAATTCAAAAATTCCAACCAAAGCAGGCAGACAATATACTACACAAAAAGACGGGCAAACAGGAATGATCATTTCTGTGTATCAAGGTGAAAGAGACTTGGTGAAAGATAATCGCAAACTGGCCGAATTTACTTTGTCCGGCATACCCGGAATGCCTGCAGGCTTACCAAAAGTGGACATATCTTTTTTGATTAATGCTGATGGGATTTTGGTGGTGAAAGCAAAGGAAATAAGAAGTGGGGTAGAGCAGGTTATCGAAGTCAAACCTCAATATGGTTTAACAGACGCAGAAGTGGAAAAAATGCTGATGGATTCTCTACATCATGCGAAAGAAGATATGCAACAAAGAGCTTTAGTAGAAGCACAAACTGAGGCTAAAATTTTATTGGATACTACGCAAAACTTCCTTCAAAAAAATGAAGGCTTTTTAACTACAGATGAATTGAAAAACACAAGAGAGGCGATACTACAACTTGAACAAAAGATAAAGGGCACAGATAAAGATGCTATTCAAAATGCCATTGAAGAATTGAATAATATTTCACGGCCTTATGCTGAGCGTTTGATGGACGAAGCCATTTCTCGAACGCTACGTGGAAAAATAATTGAATAGATTTTCAGCAGAAACAGCGATAAAAAGAATAAAAGGACCAATGCATTTATAAATATCGCTGCAAAGCGCAGATAACTTCTCCTATACTTGAACTCAAGTATGCCGCTTTCATTTATGATTACTTTCATTCCTGAAGTTGCTTCTGTAATCTTAATTTCCTTCTTATTTAGGTAAGCATTCCAGCCAGCATACCTATTTTGCGTGAAATAAATTGTTGTTGGTTGGCCAGTGGTAACTACAGCCTTCACACCATCGGGGTTTTGCTGTAGCACTTTCACTTGGGTGTTTGTGTTAGCATTAGCATATACAACTTGTTTTTGTATTGAATCGGCAGTGTCAGATGGCTTAAATGATTTCAACACAAGTGGGCCCCAACTTGAAGGTCTTGTTGAAACTAGTTTTTGATAAATATTTACGTTATGCCATGCCGATGTTCCAAATTGTATGTTCGTACGGACTTTTGATGGCGAGACATTTTGGACAGGATACCCTTTTTCAATTTTTAAAATATTGCTTACATCCCTTACTGAATAGCTAGATACGGTAAAAAAAGGTAAACAAATGAGCGTATTTACTATCAAATCAATTGAAACAACAGCGGTTAGCATTTTTTGCTTTTTGTAATACCATGCAAAGCCAATAAATAACAATATTGGTAACTGAATAATAGCTGTTACAAGCAATGTCGTTTCATTCGATATATTTTGAATAAAGGATTTGAGAGAGTTTGGTTGATAAGAAAAGCTATTCCAATTATGTATCAACATAATTAGATAGCCAAGTGTCAAGATTGCCATGGAACTATAAAAAATTCTCTTTTTTATTTCAACATGATGAAACCAAAAGTTTTTATTCAATGTTCTTCCCAATAGAACAATAACTCCCATTATGGCAAACAATCGAAACAGGCCAGCATTTCTGAAATAAGAAAAGCCCGGAAGTATGTTGAACCAATTTCTCAAGGGTGTTTGATGTCCTAATGCAAGCAATGCAAATAATAGTATACTCGCTGTAATTAAATTGTTGATTTTATTTCCTTCTTTAATATTCTTTACAATGCTTACGGGCAACAATAATAATGGTAAGAGACCAATATATAAATCCATCATTGTTGCTTCCGTTCCTGTAAAAGGTTTGTGCACAACCGCTGCAGCGCCTAACAAGCTTATGAAGCCTTGCCAAGGCAAATAATTTGTATTGAAAAATTCACCGCCGTTTGCAATGGGCTTTCCTCTTTCAATATGATTAATTACATCAATGGATGAAAAAAGACAAGGCAAGCAAAGAAGAATGATGACAATAGAGCTGATAATTAGATAACTAAGACAATTAGTGAAGTGTTTTTCATTTTTTGAATAAGCGTCGTACAAATAATAAGCAGCTACAAAAAGCAACAGGTATACAGTAATGATACTAAAAGCAACATAAGTACTGGTTAGCATACAATAAAACGCAGCTGCAAAAAGCAAAGCATGTCTCCAAGATGGCTTCTTCAATAAATTAAGCAGCATGTTAAAAACAATAGGAATGAATCCTGCCGCGGTGATATAAAGCAGCCATTGCGATGAGCCTACCATAAAGCCAGAGAGCATGTAACAAACAGATAGAGTTAACGCAACTTGAACTTCGGCTAAGCAATGTCTTCTTAACAATGCATACATGGCAGTACCTGCAAAAAATATGTAAAAGACAAACTCGATGTGTAAAGCATATAAATTATAACCGGGAATTAATGCAAATAAAAATCCTGGCGGACTAAAAATACTCCAGGTAATAATGCTTTGTAGCGGGAAGCCCATTGCCCAGGTATTAAACCATAAAGCGCTGCTTCCATTATGTAAAGAGTCGCTTATAAAAAACTTAATAGGGTATTCTAATTCAATAATGTCATTCTTGAGCGAATAAAGCATGGAGCTTACCGGTGCATAAGCAATAATTGCAACAAGCAATAACAACAAATATGGAATCAATCGTTTAATAAGCGTTCGTGTTAGTTTGGCTTCTGTTTAAACTTGATCTTTGAATTGATCAAGAAAGTATAAAGTGATAAAGGTAAAAACTGATAAATGTTATAAATGATTTGCCAACGTTTGGTAACAAAAACTCTCTTCTTTTTTTGTTCTATAGCAGTTACAATTTGCGCAACGGCTTTTAACAGACTTGCAACCCAAAACAAGCGATCACCCTTGGCCATTGTTGTAGCCACGTAGCCGGGAATGATTTCCGTAACATGTATCTGTGATGATTCAGTTTGAAGTTTCAATCGCAAACCTTCGAGGTAAGAAGATTGAAAAGCCTTGCTTGCATTGTAAGCTATTGCCGTTTTGTTGCCTCGTGCAGCAGCAATGGAAGTAATGCCAACAATATGTCCTGATCCTTTTTTTTTAAAATAATGATAAGCACTGTTTAGGACAGCAGTATAGCCTAGAACATTAGTCCTTATCATCTCCGCTTCTTTTTCAAAACTTAGGTCAGGATTAAATTCAATGGTAGACGCACTTAGAACTAATAAATCAATTCCTAGTTCAGTAATGATTTTTGAAATTTGCTCTTGGCAATTGGCATCACTAATGTCAAGTTGATACGTAAAACTATTTTGTGGGAACTGTTGTTTTATTTCGTCAAGCAAATGTTGCCTACGGCCAACGATAGCTACTTTATTCCCGTTGTGTAAATAATATTCAGCCAAGCCACGTCCTAATCCTGATGTGCCACCAACAATTAAAACAGTCTGCTGCATTATTCGTTAATAAGTTGTTTGTATGTTTTTTTCCTTTCGCCTTCCCACCAATAATAGCCCAGCATTTTGCTGGTAACATGAGTGCCAAAAAAGCGCTCAAAATTTCTGTACAAGATCACATCGTATTTTCTGTGAAAATTGATCCAGCAAGCGTTGCAATTTTTTACATGATCTTTCTGTTGCGCAATTGCTTCCGGACCATTAAACACTTCGTCCAATGTATTGGTAAAAACATTCCCGATCAACAGATTTAAATGCTGGCAAATAGGAACGTCTCCATTGGGTAAGATAACCAAACTGTCAAGAATGCTATAACAATTCAATTTTAAATCTCCTCTACGCCATTGGTCATACAACACAAGAAAATCGTAATTCTCTGGGAAGTCTTTCACTATACTTGGGATATGTTCTTTTATTTTAAGCGAAATCGATTCAATACTCGGTTCCATGACATCTACGGCAGAGGTATAATTCTGCTTTGACTTTGCTTGTTTAAAGTTCAAGGCATCATTGTTTTTCAAAGTGCCAATCGAGTTAAAATGTGCCTTGTCAATTGTATCGAAAAAAGCAATGTTGTTGTATACGCCTATTCGCAAATCAATATCAAAACGTTTACAAACTTGCGCTACATGCTCCAAATCGTCGAAATCGTTATAAGGAGATAAGGTAAACATTGCACTGATAGGCAATTTCTTGTGCAACTTTTCAAATACCTGAATAATTCCCTCATACCCATCTTTGCCTCGCATAGAGTTATATGTGTCTTTCGGTCCATCCAAAGAAATGAACAGACGTTTAGGGGGGTACAGCTCCGCAGCTTTAATTACTTTATCCGGTTGCAAAGCATTTGAGAGCAAATCAAAATTCGGGTGATGTTCTTTAAACCATTTTAAAATTTCAAATGCTTGGGGGTGAAGTAAAAATTCGCCCCCCTCTAGGCCTACGGTAGTTTTTTTAGTAACGCATTTGCTTTGCATTACTTCTACAATCTTTTCAAAAGGCAGATAATTTACAGGCCGTTTGGTCCAGATAAGACAGTGCTTGCAGGCCGAATCGCATAGATCCGTGCCATAAAGCATTAAAGTGGAAAGTTGTTTTTTCGTTGGAAAAAGGTTGTTTCTCAAAAAAGAAATACCTCTTTCTAAATACTGCTGAACACTGTACATAATCGTTTACCTCTGCATGGTAAAGATAACCTAATTCGTTTCTCGCTTTTTAGCTTGCAAGGCTTTATAGGCAAAAGTTTCATTAAATAAATGCGCTTTACTGCGAAATCAACTGAAACGTGTCTTTAAGCTCAGAAAATAACGCTCAAAATAGCGGTAGCTAAAATAACTAACAATGATAGCTAAGAGTGTGCAAAGCAGGGAACTGCAAAGCAGTGCTATATTTTGGTTAGATGTGTAGGTTGCAAAATAATTTTTTAGAACTGGGGAAAGAATCAGGTAAACAGGCCAGTGATAAACATACAAGCCGTAAGATATTCTGCCAAAAAAGATCATAATCTTATTGTTGAATAACGCCTCTATTATTTTAGAACTACCTGTGATAACCTCATTCAAAAGCAAACCAAACATTACCCCAAATGTGGTGTATCCAATGAAAGCAAGATAGGGGAGTCTTGTTGTGGCATTTTTATTTAAAAAGTACATAACAAAATTCCCAGCAGCCAAGCTTAACACTATTATAGAGGTATAGTTTTTTAAAAATGATGGTTTGATTCTCCATAAAATAGCAATGGCGCTTCCTATACAAATTCCATCGACTCGGGTAAATGTGTAAAAACTATCATATCCCAAATCTGCAATGTGTAAATGCCACAAAATGTAGCGCAACAGCATCACAAAAGCCAGTAGTGATAGTACAAACCATAATAGCTTCCGCTCACTTCGAATCAATAAAATAATAAACGGCCAAAATAGATAAAATTGCTCTTCTACTGCCAGCGACCAAAAATGCAGCAAGATAGAATTGCCCTGCGGCGGATTAAATATATACAACCAATTCTGGGCAAATAATACAAACCAAAGTAAGTGTTGCTTGTAATATATCATTGGCAATGATGAAGTAATAATTGGCATAAGCAAAAGGCAAAATGCTATTGTCAAAAAATAGATTGGAAAAATGCGAAGCATCCTCCGCATATAAAAGTTTTTTAGAAATTTTTGTGTGCCTGCCTCACTTAAAAGGATGCTTGTGATTAAAAATCCGGAAAGCACAAAAAATAAATCAACGCCTAACCAGCCAAAAAAGAAGTAATGAAGGAAGCCAAAATTATGTACTAATACTACCATCAAAATAGCGAGACCTCTTAGGCCGTCTAGTGCAGGATAGTAGATTTTAGTTTTGCTTGCTGACTGCATAATGCTGCGAACTTACATGTTTCGGGAAATACTTTTTAAGTTGTAAGAAAGGGATTTCAATAAAACGGCGACTAATGATGGTAATAATTATCGTAATTCCAAATACAAGTATCTCCGCTGATAGCAACAGATCGCCTAACTTGCTTTTTACAAGATATAAAAATAAATAAACCGGCATGTGCACTAAATACATGGCATAGGAGATAGAGCCTAAGTAATTCAATACAGCGTTCTTTCTGATGAAACTAATGCCTGACTCGTAATAGACAAATTTTTCCAAGAAAAAGCAGCACAAAATCGCCGCTGCAGTATAACCAACATATTTATAAAGCGGGTTGGTGAAATAAGTTTGATGATAAATCAAGAAACCAACTACAAAAATCAAAACAGAGTTAGCTATAAGTATTGTTTTTTGTCATTGTTTCAAAGCAAGAAATCGATAGCCACAACCAATTAAGCAACCAAAGGCAATGCTGTCTATCCGACAAAATGTGTTGCAATGATAGCTGGCAAGATCGGTGGCATAAAAACAAACTGCAAAACGAATCAGGGTTACAACGACGATAGTTCTCCAAAGTAAGGTCACCAGTTTCCTTCTGTCTTTTATATAAAAGACCACCAGGGGCCAAATAAGATAAAATTGTTCTTCCACTGCTAACGACCAAAAATGGGTGAGATGTCTTTCGCTTGGTCTTCCGGTTAAGGCAAAAAGCATATTATCTAAGTACACAAAAAATACACCGCATTAGACCTGTAATAAGCTAAACGATTTTGATGGTCTAAAGAAAAAACAACGATGTAAAAAGCAATCAGAATTAAGTAATAAACAGGAAAAATGCGCAATGCCCGCCGCATGTAAAAGTTCTTGAAGAATCGGTTGTCTTTTTTTGTGTTGAGTAGGATGGTAGTGATAAGAAAACCGGACATAACAAAGAACAATTCCAAGCCTACCCAACCAAAACGAAAGACTAAACTTTCTTCATAATAATGACATAGATAGAATGATCAATATAATGCCAATGCCTCTTAAAGCATCAAGCCCCGCAAAATGTTTATAGGCAACCTTATTGAGCAATATGTTTTAGTTTGGAGACAATATACTTTCCGATCATATCAAATTCCAAATTCACTTCGTCGCCTTCTTTTAAATATTGAAGGTTAGTGTATTGCCAGGTGTATGGAATAATGGCAACTTTAAATGAGTCCTTTTTAACATTAAAAGCGGTCAGGCTAATGCCATTTACAGATATAGATCCCTTTTCGATCATCAGTGGTGCAAATCGTTTTGAAAACTCAAATGTTATTTCCTTGCTGCCTTCTTTGTCTTTTATTTTTTTGCATCGCCCAATGCCATCCACATGCCCCTGCACAAAATGACCATCCAAGCGGCTTCCGGGCATTAGGCTTCGTTCCAAGTTTACAAAATGGCCGACTTTCCAGTTATTAATGGCGGTTTTCAAAAGCGTTTCTCTTACCGCCGTTACCCTGTAATGTTCGCCATTTAATTCTTCTACCGTCAAACAAACACCGTTGTGAGCAATGCTTTGATCTACTTTAAAATCGGAGGCGAGGGGAGAAGCCAGCCAAAAGATCTTGTTTGTTCCCTGGGTTTGGATATCAGTAATTTCTGCTAAGGTTTCAATAATTCCGGTAAACATGCCGCAAAATTCGGTGTTTTTGCATTTTCTTTTGGAATGAAGTGTGGCAAACGCTTATCTTTGCGGCCCGACAAATTTTTAAAGGAGGTACAACGCATGCTAATTATCGATTCCAAAGACTGCGAAAACATAGACAAAGCTTTAAAGAAGTACAAAAAGAAATTTGAAAAAGCTAAAATATTGTTGCAGTTGCGAGAAAGACAGTCGTTCACGAAGCCATCTGTTAAGCGCAGAGGCGAAGTGTTGAAAGCTGTTTACAAGCAAAAGATAGCAAGCGGAAAGATCGAAGTCTAGGCTTTCTCCTTTCAAATCATATTTTATAGCTGCAAGGTTTTATGTACTTTGCAGCTATTGTTTTTTTATGCATACTGCTTATCCAATTATCCAGCCGTTTATCGATTACCTGAAGTTTGAAAGGCGTTTTTCCAAACATACTATTACCTCTTACGAAAGAGATTTGATTTCTTTTTTTGACTATTTGCAGGTGCAATACAACAGCATTCCCATAGAGCAATTATCACACATTTATATTCGTGGTTGGTTGGCATCTTTAAAAGATGAAGGATTAACAAGTAAAAGCATCAATCGCAAAATCTCTACGCTGCGTTCTTTTTTTAAGTATCAATTAAAAGTGGGTGTTATTAGGCAAACCCCTATGATCAAAATTATTGCGCCTAAAAATGAAAAACGACTACCGCAGTTTGTAGCTGAAAAGGACATCAATACGTTGTTTCAACATATAGAATTTCCGGATACGTGGAAAGGAAAGACAGAACAGCTATTGTTACAATTGTTTTACAACACGGGTATGCGTTTAAGCGAGTTGATCAATCTGAAAGAGACAAGCATCAACTTTTCTAATCACACAGTTAAGATTTTGGGTAAAGGAAATAAAGAGAGGATCGTGCCCATTAGTCCAGAAATCTCGTTAAGTATAAAAGAGTATTTGCAAGAGAAAAAGAAGTTGTTCTCAGATACTCCGGAAGCATTGCTCATTTCCGAAAAAGGCAAGGCTCTTAGTTCACGTTCGGTATATACTTCTGTTCAGACTTACCTCAGTCAAATCACTACAATTGAAAAGCGTAGTCCGCACGTATTGCGCCACACATTTGCAACGCATTTAACCAATAATGGCGCAGATTTAAATGCTGTAAAGGAATTGCTTGGTCATAGTAGTTTAGCAGCCACGCAGGTGTATACACATAATACTATTGATAAGCTGAAGAATATTTATAAAAAGGCTCACCCCAAGGCTTAATGCAGACGTTAAATTTAATGTGGAAATCTGATTATTGTTCTTGGTAAAAACCGATCAAACGCTTAACTTCATAGTGAACAGAGACCAACTGAGGTTTAGTTCTTTGAAACAGAATTCTTCACAGTCAAAAATCAATTTCTATGATCGTTCATGTTCAAGCAGTTCACTTTGATGCTGACACCAAGCTGGTAGAGTACGTTAACAAAAAACTGGAAAAATTAAATCAGTATCACGATCGAATTATCAAAGTGGATGTGTTTCTGATACTAGACAACGTGGTGCATACGATAAAGGATAAGATCGCAGAGATTAGAGTGCATGTACCACGGGCTGATTTTTTTGTAAAAGCAACGAGTAAATCATTTGAAGCTTCTTTTGACGAAGCGCTTGAAGCCCTTATTCAACAAATAAAAAAGAAAAAAGAAAAACAAGCAGCGTAACAAATTTTTAAAGACTCTTCGAAAGGGGAGTCTTTTTTTATGCAATAAGTTCACAAAAATTTTTTCTCACAATTTTTTTAATTGTGGAATTCCTTTACTTTTGCCATCCCGAAAAACAAGGGTAGTTCTTTAAAAATCAAACAAATGCCACTTTAGCTCAGCTGGTAGAGCAACTGATTTGTAATCAGTAGGTCGTTGGTTCGATTCCGACAAGTGGCTCAATACTGGCGCAGAGATGGTGGAAACGCCATTCAGTAGGGCAGGTTCCAGAGCGGCCAAATGGGGCGGACTGTAAATCCGCTGTCTTTCGACTTCAGTGGTTCGAATCCACTCCTGCCCACGTTCTTTGAGTAGTTTGATGTTCGATGTTGGCTGTTCAATGTTTTGTTCACAACCTTGAACTTCTGACTCGGAACATTAAACCAAATTTGCGGGAGTAGCTCATTTGGTAGAGCGATAGCCTTCCAAGCTATAGGTGGCGAGTTCGAGCCTCGTCTCCCGCTCATGAAAGACCGTCATATAAGTCAAGGTCAATGGGTCACAATGATTTGACATATATGACCTGCTGACTTCAATGACTTGTAAAAGCCGTTGTAGCTCAGTGGTAGAGCACTTCCTTGGTAAGGAAGAGGTCTGGGGTTCAATTCCCCATAACGGCTCAACCAAACTAACGGTGGTAATGATGTGATGGAATTGAATTTGTAAGCAATGAACTTAGTTCATTGCTATTAGCATAAAGAAACCCTGATACATATTATTTGTAAAAGGTTATAGGAAACAAAAATTGTTACTCCACAACTAAAAAAACATAAGATGGCAAAAGAAAGCTTCAAAAGGGATAAACCCCACGTTAACGTTGGTACCATCGGACACGTAGACCATGGTAAAACCACTTTGACTGCTGCTATTACCGACATTCTTTCTAAGAAAGGTTTGGCAGAAGCAAAAAAATATGATGAAATTGATGGTGCTCCTGAAGAAAAAGAAAGAGGTATCACGATCAATACAGCTCACGTAGAATACCAAACAGCTAATCGTCACTATGCACATGTTGACTGTCCTGGTCACGCTGACTACGTGAAGAACATGATTACTGGTGCTGCGCAAATGGACGGTGCTATCTTAGTTGTGGCAGCTACTGATGGTCCTATGCCGCAAACAAAAGAGCACATCCTTCTTGCTCGTCAGGTAGGTGTTCCTCGTATTGTTGTATTCATGAACAAAGTTGACTTGGTTGACGATCCAGAATTGTTAGAGCTTGTAGAAATGGAAATCCGTGACTTATTAAGCTCTTACGGTTTCGATGGTGACAATACTCCAATCATTCAAGGTTCTGCAACTGGCGCATTGGCTGGCGAAGCTAAATGGGTTGCTAAAGTTGAAGAATTGATGGATGCTGTAGATTCATACATTCCTTTACCTCCTCGTCCGGTTGATCTTCCATTCTTGATGTCTGTTGAGGATGTGTTCTCAATCACAGGTCGTGGTACAGTTGCTACTGGCCGTATCGAAAGAGGTCGTATCAAAGTGGGTGAGTCTGTAGAAATCGTTGGTTTGCAAGCAACTCCATTAACCTCCACTTGTACAGGTGTTGAAATGTTCCGCAAATTATTGGATGAAGGTGAAGCTGGTGATAATGCAGGTTTGTTATTACGTGGTATTGAGAAAACTCAAATCCGTCGTGGTATGGTTATCTGTAAGCCAGGTTCTATCACTCCGCACACTGATTTCAAAGGTGAAGTTTACGTATTAAGCAAAGAAGAAGGCGGACGTCACACTCCATTCTTCAACAAATACCGTCCTCAGTTCTATTTCAGAACTACAGACGTAACTGGTGAAGTAGAATTACCAGCAGGTACTGAAATGGTGATGCCTGGTGATAATACGAACCTTACTGTTAAGTTGATCCAACCAATTGCGATGGAAAAAGGTTTGAAGTTCGCGATTCGTGAAGGTGGACGTACAGTAGGTGCGGGTCAGGTTACTGAAATCTTAAAATAAGCTCAGAGCCTAAAGCTCAAAGTTTTTTCCGCCAAAGGCGGATTGCAAAAGAACTTATATTTGCAACATATCGCTAAGAGCTATTAGCTTATGCTAGTAGCTCTTAGCTTTCATACGGGTGTAGTTCAATGGCAGAATAGCGGTCTCCAAAACCGTTGATGGGAGTTCGAATCTCTCCACCCGTGCTTAATTAGCTAATTAAAATGAATAAAGTTTCCACCTATTTCGCAGACTCTTTCAAAGAGTTGACGGAAAAAGTAACCTGGCCTAACTGGCAGCAATTGCAACAATCAACTATGATTGTTTTAGTTTCTACTTTATTGATCACTGCATTAGTTTATGTAATGGATTTGATCGCTGCTGGAGGATTGAATCTTATTTATAAATTTTTCTAAGAATGGAATCAACTGCACCAAATACACAAGAACCGCAACAAACACCACAACAGGAAACCAAGTGGTATGTGCTGCGTGTGGTTAGTGGTAAGGAAAGAAAGGTAAAGGAATACCTTGATAAAGAAATTTCTCGTGGTGGATGGGGCAATATTGTGAAGCAGGTTTTTCTACCAGTAGAGAAGGTATATAAAGTGCAGAATGGTAAAAAAGTAATGCGTGAACGTAACTACTATCCCGGTTATGTAATGATTGAAGTAGCAGATGGTAAGTTGGGTGATGATTTAAGAGATACCATTAAGAATACAACCAATGTTATTCATTTCTTAGGTAAGGAAAATCCGATTGCCTTACGCAAAGCAGAAGTGAATAAGATGTTGGGTAAGATGGACGAAATGGCGGAAGCAGGTGGCGTGAGCATGAGCGAACCGTTCATCGTTGGAGAGACTATTAAGATCATCGAAGGTCCATTCAACGACTTTAACGGTACTATTGAAGAAGTAAATGACGAGAAGAAAAAATTGAAAGTAACTGTAAAAATCTTTGGTCGTTCTACACCTGTTGAGCTTAATTATATGCAGGTAGAAAAGATGAGCTAAGAACTATTTTCAAATATTTTGAAAACCATCCCTCAGCGGATGTTTTTTTATTATATCAATCAAACACAAAATCGACCGTTCTTCAAACAGGCTTTGATGAACGGTAACGTTCTTCTCTATTACTACGTCTAATTTCGTATAAATAAGGTGTTTCACCAATCAAATCAAACCAATGAAGTATAGATTATTTTTCTGTTATTCTTATTAGCAAGTATTAACGCTGCTGCACAAACAATAAAGCAGTTACCAGCACAACGTGTTTCAGCTCCGATAAAAGTTGACGGTACATTGATGAAACTGCCTGGAAGAATGCAATGCCTGCAACTGGTTTTTTGAGAACCGTCCCAATTTTGAGCAGTTAGAAAACAATGCACTCAGAACTAAAATGTACATTCTTTACGATAACAATTCTGTGTACGTTCAGGATATTGACATGAGCGAACAAGAGATAGTGTGGCTAAAGAATTAGTAGGCAGAGATAATCTTGAAGCGAATGATATAGCCGGGGTAATATTAGATACTTACGTGTTGTGCTATTAAAAACTCAAAGCATGTTTGATTTGAGTTAATTTGTTACCGTTTAAATGGTTGATTCAGT
>PSMG01000002.1:39128-148146 GCA_040290035.1 Chitinophagaceae bacterium | reverse complement strand
AAAAACAAAAATCACTAACTTAAACAACAGAAATACTCTCTAAAGAAAAGCACACTTTGTTTTGACGATATACATTCAATGACGCTTAAAGATAAGCCCTTAATGAAGTAAACAGCTACTTTTTATTCAACAAATGTGTGCGAAAATTATTTTTCTGATGCAGCTACTGGCTCAGGTTGTTGAATGCGTTTGATACTCAATTCAAATTTGGGATTGAGACTGATATGAAAGTTATTAGCAGTGATGATATTTTTGATGGCTTCATCTTCTAACATTACAGCTGCTAAGCTAGATGCTAAGGAATGGTCGATGATCACGTCGCTTAATCTTCCATCGTTGAAGATGAAGGCAAACTTATAACCAGTTTTACGTGTTAGTCCCACACGTTCAAAGTCAGGAACATTTAAGGCAAGCGTTTGATCCTGGTTTACTGCTTTTTTAAGAACAATTCGAATGATGGGTAAGTATTTAATCCAAACGTTTGTGTACATAAAATTTAATTTCGTGATTATAAGAATGACCGTAATAGATCTATTTTTTTGTGTTTACGCAATTGCTTAATGGCTTTATCTTTTATCTGCCTGATTCGTTCCGTACTCATCTCATATTGCCGGCTTATTTCGTTCATGCTAAGCGATTCTGTAATACCAATCCCGAAATAGGCACAAATGATATCGTTTTCCTTTTTGCTGAGTGTTTTTAAATAGCGGGTGAGCTCCAACGTTAAAGACTGTTTATGATCCATGTACGTATCAGTACCCTCCGCATATTCATCTATCAACATATCGCCTAGTGAACCTTCATTGGTGTCAGAAAGAGGTGCATCCAGGCTTACATAATGAAAATCGTGAATCAGGGACAGTTCTTTCACACTGATCTCTAATTCTTCGGCTATTTCATGAACTGAAGGCGTACGCTCATGCTCTTGTTCTAACTGACGATAGGTGTTTTGTATTCTACCACCAAGCGCAACTTTATTCGAAGGTAATCGAACCATACGCGAATGATCGCCTATGGCCTGTATGATACTTTGGCGAATCCACCACACTGCATAAGAAATGAATTTGAATCCTTTAGTTTCGTCGAACTGCTCAGCTGCTCGTATCAAACCAATATTTCCTTCATTGATCAGGTCGGAAAGAGGCAAGCCTCTAAATTGGTATTTCTTTGCAACAGATACCACAAACCGTAGGTTGGCCTTAGTGAGTTTACTTAATGCAGCCTTATCGCCTATTTGAATTCGTTTAGCCAACACAGCTTCCTCATCCATTGTGATCATCGGGATCTTGCTGATGTCTGATAAATATTTTTCCAGGCTTAAGCTATCCCGTGATGTAATGGCTTGCGTGATGGTTAATTGCCGCATTAATATTTTTTCATTTTAAGATTTTCCTTTACGAGTAAGGCAAGACTATTATCCGATCAAAACGGATGGCCAGGAGCAGAAAAATAGAGATAACCAAAACCGTATTGTTTAAAGGTAGTTTTTAATCTTCAGCTGTAAGGAATAAAATAGAGTGTTGTGATATTATTGGCAATAGGGCAATAATTAAAGCCTACCTTACCCTATTAATTAATTATTTTGAAAGACCCTTACAAAAAAGCGAATCCTATCTTGACTATGATAATCATTCTCTTCGCAATTGCAGTAACAGCAATTGCCTTTATCATTTTACGTAACTAAAAAAGAGTGATTGAAAATTGCCTTTTGTTTAGGCAAGCTCCGTTTTTTTTCCTAATTTTTTCATGATACGCATGTGCGACACGATAGCTGCTCCCATAGTGTTGAAACTGTGATAAGGCAAGTTATGTTTAGCACATTCTGCACGTACGATTTTACTTATTGCCGGATAATGCAAATGGCTAATACGCGGAAAAAGATGATGCTCTACCTGGTAATTCAGTCCGCCAACCAACCATGTCAATACTCTATCATTAGGGGCAAAGTTTGCTGTGGTTTTAATTTGGTGCACTGCCCATTCGGTTTCGATTACTTTATCTTCAATACCGACAGCATCGAACTCTGGACCTTCCACCGCATGCGCCAGTTGAAATACATAAGCTAAAACAATACCCATAATTACACCCATGATCAAAAAGCCAATGAGCCATGTTTTGAAACCCAAACAAATTATTGGTAGCACGATATAGAAGAAAATATAGAACACTTTACTTATCCAGAAAATGATGTGCTCTTTTGTATTCATAGGTTGTATAGCTGTGTTTTGAATTTTACCTTTAAAATATTTATCAAAATCCCTCACCAATACCCACATAAAAATGGTCATAGAGTAAGCGATTGGCAAATAAATATGCTGGTATCGATGAATAGGCTTCCACTCCTGTGCAGGACTTTGGCGCACTAATTTGCTTTGCGCAATATCATCATCTAAACCGGCAATATTGGTATAGGTATGATGTAAAATATTATGCTTCTGTTTCCAGAAAAAAGCATTGCCTCCTAAAGCATTTAATGAAAATCCTAAAATATTATTCACCCATTTTTTACTTGAATAACTGCCATGACAAGCATCATGCATTACATTAAATCCAATAGAGGAAAGTGTCACCCCCAAGATCATTACCAAGGCTATACCTACACGAGGTTCATAGGTGCCAAGTAATAAAAAACTATAGATCAATAAGGCGGCAGGAATGAGGGTAAGGGCTTTAATATATAGGCGCCAGTCTCCTGTTTTTTTTAAACCGTTGGTTTGAAAATACTGATCAATTGAATTTTTTAAAGATTGGGCAAAAACCTGTGAACGATTGTTAAAAGACACTTTAGCCATACTGAGAGACAATTATAAATTTTATGCCATTGCGGCGATTAAAAGGATTTAAACCTAGCTACTTTCAAATATAAATTAAAAGAAGCGAGTTATAAATAAATGTTGTTTAATTATTTAGCCGGAACTAAATAGTTTGTTTTTACCAAAGCCTTATGAAGTATAAATGTTATCTTCACATAGTTATTACACATACTCTTAGTAGACTAGATCTTCTTTCTTCACCGCAAGTTCATCAAGTCATAAGAATTTGGTGAGCATTTTACCCTCTGATATTTCTTTTTAGTAGTAAGGTATTAGAATATTTTTGACAATTTAATTAAACACATTTTGACATTTAAGCAATTGATGCTTTCAGAACCTCTTTTGAAAGCATTAAACAAACAAGGCTATGATACGCCTACCCCTATTCAACAACAAGCCATACCGGTGGTATTAGCAAAAAAAGATTTAGTGGGCTGTGCTCAAACAGGAACCGGGAAAACAGCAGCATTTGCTTTACCTATTCTGCAACTGCTGAGTGAACAACCAATAAGTAAAGGTTACAAACACACTAAAGTATTAGTATTAACTCCTACCAGGGAACTAGCTGTACAAATACAAGAAAGCTTTATAGACTATGGCAGATATCTTAACATTAAACATGATGTAATTTTTGGTGGCGTTTCTCAGCATACACAAACACTTGCCTTGCGCAATGGTACTGATTTGCTGATTGCAACGCCAGGTAGATTATTAGATTTAATGAACCAAGGCTATGTGCATCTGGATCATTTAGAAATGTTTGTATTGGACGAAGCAGATCGCATGCTGGATATGGGTTTTATACATGATGTAAAAAAAATCATTAAAGAACTACCTAAGCAAAAGCAAACACTTCTTTTTTCAGCAACCATGCCATCGCAAATTGCACAGTTGGTACAATCCTTATTGCATCAACCTATTCGTATAGAAGTGACGCCGGTTTCATCAACGGCAGAAAAAATTGAGCAAGCCGTTTATTTTGTTCCAAAGCAACAAAAGCAAAATCTTTTAGTGCATTTATTGAACAAAAGAAAAGAACGCACTTTGGTATTTACCAGAACAAAACATGGGGCTGATAAGATTGCGAAAGAACTGAAAAAAGCAAGTATTCATGCTGATGCAATTCATGGAAATAAATCACAATCAGCACGACAGAATGCATTGAGTAATTTTAAAAATGGCAAACTGAAAGTGCTTGTTGCGACAGACATTGCTGCAAGAGGCATTGATGTAGATTCACTGGAACAAGTAATCAATTTTGATTTACCTGATGTAGCAGAAACATATGTACATCGTATTGGTCGTACAGGTAGAGCCGGATCAACAGGTAATGCTATTTCTTTTTGCGATGGCAGAGAAGAAATGCAAAACCTGAAAAGCATCAATAAACTGATTGGTTTAAAAATTCCTGCAATGGTACATCCATTCGAATAAGCACTTGGCTAACTATATTATAAAGCAATGACGAATAATCATTGCTTTTTTATTTAACTAAGAGTCTGAACAATAAAGCTTACCTTCAATTATATCAGCATCTTGTAAGGTTTCAACGCTCCGCTCCTGTTCCAATTTTACATCCTGATTTAGAGGTAATCATTTAAACAACTTTTATGTTTTCTGGCAAATATCTTATCGGTGATACAGAACAATTTAATTCAAATAATTACCCCGAGTTAGTAGCAGAATTGAGTAAGATGCGGGCAGCTATGGATAAGCTATCGCACATTTATAGCAAAGAAATGTTGGTTGCTTTTGTACGTGACCATCACTTCACTTTAGAATGGATCAACAGTAATACAGAAGTTTACGAATTGCTTTCTTCCAAATCTATATCTACTGATTGTTTGGAAGCTTTGTTTGATGCCTGCAGCCACAACGAACTATTTAGAACACAGTTGGAAGCATACATTGCTCAGCAATTTGCGCCATCAGCTATTTCTTATTAAGAACTACAATAAAAATTTACTATGAATATTTATATCGCAAACCTGAATAGCGTAATAGACAATGAAGCTTTAAAACAATTGTTTCTTCCTTTTGGGGAAGTGAAATCTGCACGTATTGCAAAAGATGTTTTTACAGGAGAATCAAGAGGCTTTGGCTATGTAGAAATGGAAGATAATGAAGCAGCAGAGAAGGCCATGAGCACTTTAAACAAAACAGAAGTTGAAGCGTTCATTATTGATGTGAGGGAAGCCGACAGAGAAATTCAAAAAGGGTCTTATAAAGTTGGTTCCAACAATAACGTATTCCGCTTCAAGAAAAATTAATCAGTGATTCTGACGCATGAATACTGATTTAATAACCATGCATTTTCATACCAAAGCCAGCCAGTTACTTCTTCTTAATTACGAGGAGCTGAAACTGACTGTTGCTGGTATTGATCGAAATAATGGCGAAGCCCATTTTCAACAACTGACCAGGCATCAGTTAGACAAACTAAAACAACGATTGGAAAAGATGCCTGCAGCACTACTGCAGGATCATGGTAGTTATGAAAGAATAAATGCAGTTAATCCTCACCTTAATACACTGGCAAAAGATTATCTGCATCAATTCAGGCAAAAAACGAAACTTATAAAAAGTAAATTACCGGTAACCTTCTTCGTAAGATGTGCTGGTAACAGAAATGATCTTACCACCAAAACTAGTCTTATGCAACTTGTTAATAGCTAATTCTGCCTGTTGTGCGTTAGGCATATCAATAACAGCGGAACCTTTTGGACGGTTACTCCATTTATCACGAAGCAGCAGTACGGAATTAATTTCACCAAAAGGCGAAAACAATCGTTTAAGATCTACTTCAATAGCATTTAAGCTAAGGTTTCCAATAAAAATGTTCATAGTTAAGTTTTAAAAATCAGCGTTACACTTCTTTCTGAATGCGTACTGCCACTGGGCCCTTAGGTCCTCTTTCCGATTCAAACGTCAAGCGGTCGCCTTCTTTTAATGCCTGTTGCAACTCGCTTTCATGAAAGAAAAAGCTTTCACCTGTTTGTTTATCTTTTATAAATCCGAAACCCTTGGTGCTATTGAAAAAATCAACATATCCATGACGAATAAGTTCACCAGGCTCTGGCTCCGTTTGTTTGGGAACGCCAATGATCATCTCTTCTTGCAAAAATTCTTTTTTCTTTCTAGGATCGGGAGGCGTATCCGTAAGGTTACCGTTCTCATCAATATAAGCCATCATATCACTCAATGAAGAACTTTTTTTATTAATGGCTTTGCGTTCTTCCATCTTTTCTCTTTTCTCTTGTTTTTGCTTTATGCGCTGCTTTTCTTTTTCTCTTTTATTAAATGTTTCTTTCGATTTAGCCATCGTTGTTTAAAATTAAAAAAATGTCTCTGTTACCACAGAGACATTCGTGTTGGGTTATTAATATCTATTCTTATTATAACTATTACCGTTGTTGAAATTTCTTTCGTTGCGGAAGCCACCATTGCTTGGACGATCTTCTTTCGGTCTTGCTTCGGTTACCTTGATAGATCTTCCGTCCTGCATTGATTCGTTTAATTCTATGATAGCTTTTTGTGCAGCTGCATTATCAGCCATTTCCACAAAGCCAAAGCCTCTCGACTGACCAGAGAATTTATCACTGATCACTTTTGCAGATGTAACGTCGCCATATGGCGTAAAAAATTGCTTTAGGTCTTCATCTTTTACGTTGAAGCCCAAGTTTGAAACATAAATGTTCATTCTGATGCGTTTAATAAATAAAAAATATTCGAGGAAGGCAGTGAATAAAGGCTAACTAATGATGCGTAGAGAGCAGAACTAATTAACAGTTATAGATGCAAAGCTCAAATTGACCCATTAAAGATAGTCTTCTTTTGCGCAATTGCCTTGTTAATTTTACTTATTCCTTTAGTTGGTGAATAAACAAAACAATAAAACGACGGTAATTGTTTGATAGATTATTTAATCCATTGCTGGCTACGCAGATAATCAATCAATTGTTGGTTTTGTACAGAAAGAAGCGAAGGCAACCATAATCCTAATCTTTCCCGTTGCCACCACAGGGCTTGCCGGTTGTTTTTCGGAGCAAAATAATAACGATATAGTACAGCCCTAATATAACGTGGTGGCATGGTTGAAAATGGATTGGTTGCAAATAGTTTGATCATATAATCATCATTATACTTTGATTATATGATCATCATTATACAATAACTTCCATACCAGGTTATAGGTCCATGGATATTCATTAGGCGCAGCCATAGAAGCAAACCACATTTGCCAATCTAAACGTAACTGATAAGGAGCTATTTGTGGCGGCCGTTTATCCTGCAATACAGGTAGTCCTTTGTACAGGTAAGGCTGCCAATGAACATTATCTGAGCTATCGTCATCTGTTCTTCCTTCATATACTACATTGTACCGTTACTTTCCTATTATACCAAATGCACCGTAAGTATTTACCAGATCAAACGGATCGAAAGACGTGTTCATAATCTGCGTTGGCGACAATATATTAATAGCCGGTTGAATACTCAATAACCCGATGATACACACAATTACTATGGAAGTTATATATATGGGTTTTGAAGTAACTGTTTCTGCTTCTGCAATGGCTGCTTTTGTTACAAGTGCCTTAGGAAGAAGCTTAGCCCAAAAGCCATCATTAAAACAAGCAAGCGCTGGAATAATGCTAAGCCAATTTAGAAATGAAAGATTGCCGCTAACAATAATTGTAAGCTGAAAGACAACAATTATAACACCTGCTATGTGCCGAGCTCTACATGATCAAAAAAACAAACCATGGCGCAATGAGTTCAGCAATATGATTGAACCAAACACTCAATCTCAAAAAATGGTGTGGCAGAAAATGAAACCACGGGCTTAATGCATTGGGTATAGCCTGTGTTTCAAATTGGTAATAAAGTGCAGTAGTACTACGCCAGATTTCATCACCGCGAATTTTGATCAGGCCGGCACCCAGCATAATACGAAAGATAAGCCAACGAAATAAAACAATAATCAGGAATGGCAGCACCGTTTTAGGGAATGGTCGCATGCTCATCAAGGGGCAAAGAAAGATGGCGAGAAAGCCCGTTTCGGTAAGTTGTATTTCCCAACCATAGCCATACCACTCCTGACCCACATGTACAAAACACATGTATAAAAAAAGATATACAAGCCAAAGCACTGTCATTAATAAAGCATCGGCAAAGCCTGCTACTACAACAAGCGAAAGAATAAATCCGACCCACGCAAAAAACAAAAGAGTCACATCTGAATAAATAAACCAAAATAGAGAAGTCAAGCGCATAAAGCCTGCTGTATCGGAGCCCAACGCAGTACTTACTTGTTATAAATAAAGATCAATAGGAGTTAATCCATTAGCACCAATCAATGGAACAATCTGGTTGATCGCTACTAAAAAGGCGATGGCATAAATCATTCCTAACAGTGGTAAGATCATGAAACGTGTTAACCAATAGGTTGGGGCGGCCTTTTACCTTATCTTTAATAAGTTCGGAACAGGCATCAATAGTATTATTGGGATATAGGAAGTTTGGTTTCTATTATTTTTCTTATTCGCATGCCTCCAACTATTTCTTTTTGTTAATATCAACAAACAAAGGTGTTACCAACAGCTCAAACTGCTCGTGCTGATATGGAACAACCACCTTTTCAAAACCTTTAATACCTAATCTGTCAGCAAAACGTTGCTGGGTTTCATATTCACCATGAACCCAAAAAAATTGTTTTCACCTTAGCTGCGTCTTGACAACTTAGCCATTGTACAAGGTCATCTGAATCTCCGTGTGCACTCATTCCGGCGATCTTTCTAATCTCTGCGGCAACTTGCAATTCCTATCCAAACAAGTCCACTGCTTTTTTTCTTTGAGCAATTGGCCTCCTAATGATTCATTACTACAATAACTCACCATTACAATAGCATTACAGTCTTCATCTACACAACAATGAATACTATACCACACTCTGTCAGCATCTGCAATACTGCTGGCTGATATAATGATGCAGGGCTATTCATATTCAACCAGCTTTTTGCTGTCGTCCACTTTCTCTACATATTTTTATCCGTTGAATTAGAAAGGATCATCATCAATAGCAAGCACCTATTGCAAGCTTTCATTAAAATGTTCTGTTTATTTTTTTATCACTTCCGTCGCCTTCAGGCTAAGGGGGCTATCAACAAAATAATTTATTTCAGGTAGCCGCTTTTCCAATTCCAGTTGATTCAATGCATACAGTATTTCTTGTGTTTTACCAACACTAAATGCGGGAATAATAATTTTGCCTTTTTTATCAACACAAATTTTTTGAATCCACTCATTAAGCGTCTTGATGATATTGAATTTAATGTCGTGATAACTATCACCATAAGTGCTTTCGAGAATAATATAATCGGCTTGTGGAAATTCGGCAGGAGGTTAAAATAGTACACTTCCGTAACGGCCAATATCGCCGCTGAATGTGATTGTTGTTTCTTTTGCATTTTCCTTAATCCGTAGATTATTAGCTGCACTACCAACTAAATGTCCTTCATTGGTAAACATAACTTCAACCCCTTCCAGAGGCTAAAACCATTCATTGTAAGCAACCGTTTCAAACAACTTCATAGCTTCCTCTACATCAGCAGATGTATAGTGCGGTTCATAAGGCTCTTTATTTTGCTTGGCGCTTTTCTTATTGAAGTACTCAATTTCGTAGGTCTGGATCTCTGCACTATCCTGTAATAGAATTTCAGTAAGGTCTTTAGTAGCTTCCGTGCAAAATATTTTTCCATGAAATCCTTTTTTTCGCTAATCGGGGGGCCAAACCGTATGATCAATATGCGCACGAAAAAGAAGCATGACATTTATTTTATCCGGTCGAAAACCAAAATGTTCATTGAGTTCATCGGTCTTCTCGCCCATTCCCTGAAACATACCACAATCAAGCAAAATGCTTCTTCCATCATCCAACGTAATTACATGCTTTGATCCAGTAACCACTCTTGCTGCTCCGTGAAAACTAATCTTCATACCTATAACCATTGCACATTTCATACCTCAGAAAAAGACTAATTATTGTAGAGCATCGTAAACAATTAGGCTTAAAACCAGCTACAGCAGGGAGTTTCGAATCTAATGGCTGCTTTAACCATCGTAATAAGAAATATAATTTTGCAGGAATTGCCTGATGATTGTTTCTTAATTTGGCCACTAAAAACGTAAAGCATGGCTGATCAAAGAGTGTTGTCGCCAACCAAGCGCATTGCCTTAGTAGCACACGACCATAAAAAAACAGACCTGATTGACTGGGCTTATTATAATAGAACGGTTTTGTTGCAGCACGAACTGATCGCAACAGGAACGACAGGAAAATTATTGGAAGAAAAATTAAATCGACCGATAAAAAAATTATTAAGCGGACCTTTGGGTGGCGATCAGCAACTCGGTGCATTGATTGCAGAAGGCCAGTTGGACATCATGATCTTTTTTTGGGATCCAATGGAACAACAGCCGCATGATAGTGATGTAAAAGCATTGATTCGGTTGGCAGTAGCCTGGAACATTTTAATTGCATGCAACAGAGCCACTGCCGATTTCATCTTTACATCGGCTTTAATGCAACAAGATTATCAACTAACAATACCAGACTATTCTTCTTACTTAAAAAGAAACTTGGACATACAATAGCTATGAAAAGATCGGTTATTACCGGAAGCGGAAGTTATATCCCCACGCATGTGGTTACGAACAAAGATTTCACCATTCATAATTTTTATGCAGAAGATCATCAGCTTATTGAAACAGCACCAGAAGAAGTAGTTGAAAAGTTTCGCCAGATAACCGGCATCGCAGAAAGAAGATATTCCGATCAATCATTGACCACCTCTGACATTGCCGCCATTGCTGCCAAAGAAGCTATTGCCGACAGCGGTATTGACCCTGAAACATTAGACCAGATTATTGTCGCACATAATTTCGGCGATGTAGTTAAACATACCATTCAAACAGACGCAGTGCCATCACTGGCAAGTCGTGTCAAACATAAATTGGGTATTGTCAACCCAAAATGTGTGGCCTATGATATTTTGTTTGGCTGTCCGGGATGGGTGCAAGGCATGATACAAGCAGATGCTTTTTTTAAAGCAGGCATGGTAAAAAGAGCTTTGGTAATTGGTGCGGAAACTTTGTCCCGTGTGCTGGATATGTATGATAGAGACAGCATGATCTTCAGCGATGGTGCAGGTGCGACTGTTGTTGAGTACAAAGACACGACTGAAGATGGCAGCGGTATTTTAGCAAACGCTGCGGTGAGCCATTGTATGGACGAAGCCTTTTACATTTATTTGGGAAAATCCAATTTTCCTGGAAGCGATCCACGGGTCCGTTATATAAAGATGAAGGGCCGCAAAGTGTATGAATATGCCATCAAAAATGTAGCCGAAGCCATGAAAGAATGTTTGGATAATGCCGGCGTATCGATTCAACAATTGAAAAAAATATTCATTCACCAGGCCAATGAGAAAATGGATGAAACTATTGTCAAAGTATTATACAAGCTTTATGGAATAAAAGAAATCCCATCTTACATTATGCCTATGAGTGTGCATTGGCTGGGCAACAGTTCAGTAGCCACAGTTCCTACCTTATACGACCTGGTGCAGAAAGGTAAAATGCAAGAACACGCTTTGGAACAAGGGGATGTTATCTTATTTGCTTCCGTAGGGGCTGGAATGAACATCAATGCCATTTGCTATCGTGTGTAAAAAACCATTTCCTTTTGCTGATTGTTTTTAACTTTCCTATTATTATCAGCATGAAAGTATTCTTATTTACTGCATTTCTTCTTTTGCCTTTTTTTATGTTTGCACAAGAAGAAATAATGATTGATGGCAAGCCATGTCCTATTAATGGAAATGCAAAACAAGGCAGTCGTGCCTTTTATTTAAACGAACACAAAAACCGCTTTAACTTTCCTGCAGCTGTTGATTATGATAGAACCGTTACGTTAGAAAGGTTACTAAAAAGCGCAGACCCAAATGCGTTCTCCGAAGACAAAGCTGCGGTGCTAACTGGTTATGTATACGATGTGAAAGTGGGTGGTGTAGAGACTTGCAATTGCAAAACAACCGATCCTGCTTATAGAGATACCCATATTGAATTGGTGCTTGATCCAAACAACAGTGGAGCCGATCAACGAGTAATTGCCGAAATAACACCGCGTTTGAGAGCTATTATGGCGGATAAAGAAGATTGGTCAACGCCTGCTATCCGAGCAAAATATAAAGGACATCGGGTGCAAATTGCCGGTTGGCTTACCTATGATGGAGAACATGAGTTAGAAGCTTTTGCTAATGACCCCGAAAATGCTGCTGGCCGCCAAAATTGGCGTGGCACTGTCTGGGAAGTGCATCCAATCACATCTATAAAAATAGTTGATGACGGAACTGCTATTGACCCTTCGATCCCACAGCAACAAAACAATAAATATCAAAAAGAGTCCTCACCAAAACATAACAGCAAGCAACTTTGGATCAACGTTGCAGTTGTGGTTTTGCTACTGATAATTGCTTTTATTCTTCTGAGAAAATACCTTTAAAAATTGGCAACCTTTTGTGTAGGCAAAGGAATAGCGTCTTCTACCACCAAAAGGTTTGTGCGTTGAATAGGTAATTCAATGATAAACCGGGAGCCTTCGTTTGGTTTGCTTTTAGCACGAATGGTCCCGTTATGTTTTTCAATTATTTTTTTACAAATAGATAAACCCACGCCTGACCCTTCAAACTCATGGTAGCTATGCAAACGTTTGAATACCACAAAAATCTCCTCTGCGTATTTTTCATCGAAACCAATTCCATTGTCTTGAACTACAATGCGGCACTTATCCATATCGGGAGTACGATCTAAATAAACCGTAACAACTGGTGAACAATCTTGTTTGCAAAACTTAATGCCATTGCTTAATAAGTTTTAAAACAATTGACGCATCTGGCTTGGAATAGCCCAAATGCGTGGCAACGTATCGATGGAAATTTTTGCTTTCGAACGTTCTATATCTACTTCCATATCAGATACTACTTTGGAAAGCAAACCGTTCAAGTCAAGATCAATAAATTCTTCTTTGCCATCTGTACCTCTTGAAAAACGCAATAGGTCAGCGATCAGCACTTGCATGCGTTCTGCAGCACGAACAATTTTATCTAAGGAATGCTTCATTTGTTCGTCCACCGTACTGTGGTACTGCATCATAATCTTATCGCTAAACACCTGGATCTTCCGTAAGGATTCCTGCAGACCGTGTGAGACTACATAAGCAAATCGATCTAGTTCTTCAATGGTGGCTTTTAGGTTTGCATTATTTTCCAGCAATTATTAATTGAGCAACCTTATTTTTTCTTCCGTAATTTTTCGTTCTTTTACTTCTATTTCTTTTTCTAGGTCTGCATTCATCAGCTTCAGCTTTTTCTCCTGCTACATCAGTTCATGATTTTTTTTGATAGAGCTCTGCAAATACAGATACTTTAAAACGAAGCAATTCAGGATTGATAGGTTTGTAAATGAAATCAACTGCTCCCATTTTATAACCTTGGAAAACATTTTTATCACCGCTGTGTGATGTAATGAAAATGATTGGAATATTTTTCAATTTATCTCACTGATAAATAATCGAAGCCGTTTCAAAGCCGTTCTTGTCAGGCATTTGCACGTCCATTAAGATCAAGGTGAAATCTTGTTGCGACAGCAATACTTTCAACGCAGCCCTACCAGAGTTGGCTTTGACAATGGTATAGCCATCTTGTTCCAAAATGGTTTCGATCGAGAATAAATTATCCTCCCGATCATCCACTAATAGGATTTTGATGTCTTTTTTGTTTTGTATGTCTGAGGTTAAGGATTCCATGAACACGATTGTAAGTAGTGAGTTATCAGTTGTGAGTTTAAAGTCTATTCACTCGCCATCCACAACTGACAACTCACTGTTTTATTTATAAAGCCATACACGCATTAACGATAATAATTGATCTATTTTAACTGGTTTAGTGATATAATCCGATGCGCCTGCCTCAATACATTTTTCTCTATCACCTTTCATTGCTTTTGCAGTTACGGCGATGATTGGTAATGTACTTTTCTTATGTTCTCTTCTTATTTTTTTGAGTTGTTTCATAACCATCCATCTCCGGCATCATAATGTCCATCAACATCATATCCACGCCTGTATTTTCTGCAAGAATATTAATGGCTTCTTGTCCGCTTTCAGCAGTAATTGCATTGATATTATAACGTTCAAATGCGGTTGTCAATGCAAACAGGTTACGAACATCATCATCTACTACTAAAATGGTTTTCCCTGACAACACGTCTTCACAAGAACGAAGGTTTTCAATTACCCGCTGCTTTTCAGGTGCCAGATCTTTATGATCGATGTGCAAATGCAGACTCACTTCCTCCAATAACAACTCCAGGGAATTCACGTCTTTCAACAAGATCTTATTAGTGTGTTGTTTGATCTGCATTTTTTCTTTTGGAGAAAAATCTTTTGCAGAATAAACCAACAATCGATTCGGATCAGCTCAGGGGTCTCGAGGATTTTTGTAATTTGTGAAGAATCAAGTTCATTGTCTTCAATCAGCAACAGGTTCTTTGGACGATAGCCGTGATAAGTTGCAATATCGTTGAACAAAACACTTAGTGCTTCAGACTTCAATGGTTTTAAATGGAAACTTCGGACACCACGTTGCATGGCCAGCAAACGATTTTCTTCACCCGAGATCAAATGCACCAGGATGTGGCGGAAGTTGATGTCGTTTTTGAACAAATCCAATATTCTCCAGCCGCTGGCATCAGGCAGTTTCACATACAACGTAACAGCAATTGGTTTGTACTTGTTGGTTAATTCAAATACATCGCCAAATGAAGTTGCCACTACTACTTTCAAATCCAGTTCGTGTGCTTTTTCGATCATTATCTTGGCGAAACTCAAATCATCTTCTACTACTAACACCACTTTATCGGAAGGTGTAATATTGTTGCGATCATCACCTACATCATTGATAATCTCATTAAGCACATTTAAATCTTTCACCTCGGCGACTTTCACTATTGGTACTGATTCAATCGTACTGCTATCCGTTTCTGCAAGCGTGTATTCACTAACGGTAAGGGACGATGGCTTTTCTTTCTTGATCAAATTCGGATTGTAATCGATTGGCAGGAACAAAGTGAACGTACTGCCATGTCCCATTTCACTGTCTAATTCAATAGTACCACCTAATAATTCAGCCAAACCACGGGAGATAGATAACCTAAACCGGTTCCACCATATTTACGAGAGGTAGAACCTTCGGCTTGCTGGAACGATTCAAAGATGATGTTTTGTTTGTCTTTTGAAATTCCAATACCATTATCCCTGATCTCGAATGCAACTACCTTTTTTGCTTTATCCAGGCTCGGATTATTCCCTTGCTTCCAGTTTCTATTTGCCTCATAAATTCTCAATGCCACTCCTCCTTTCTCTGTGAACTTAAAGGCATTGGAGAGAAGGTTTTTTAAGATCTGGTTCAAACGCTAAACGTCGGTTTGCAAAGTATTCGGCAATTGCGGATCCATTTCGATATTTAACCTGAGGTTCTTGTTTTCAGAAACGTGTTTGAATGTTGTTTCTACGAAGGAAGTAATCTCGTTGAAACGAACGTTGATGAAGTCAGTAGAAATGTAACCAGATTCAATCTTAGACAAATCAAGAATGTCGTTGATCAATTGAATCAAATCATCGCCGCAAGAATGAATTGTTTTAGCGTAGCGTACTTATTTTTCTGAAAGATTTCCTTCCCTGTTCTCATATAATTGCTGCGCGAGAATCAAGAGTGAGTTCAATGGCGTATGCAACTCGTGCGACATGTTTGCAAGGAACTCTGATTTGTACTTAGAAGTCAACAGGAACTGAAGTAATCGGAGCTTTATCTAATAAGGACGGTACAAGCGCATCCAGCGCACCATTATAATTTTTCTTTTTGGTACTCATGGTTAAGAGTTAAGAGTGGAGTTAACCCTACGGAAAAATTGAACGTTACAAACAAGCAAGAAAACTTTTTTACTCGTTGAATTACAATGATTTTGCAACTACCGTTTAAAACTGAAAATTGGCAAGTGAAAGTGCCTGGTTTTTTAATATTTGTTTTGCAAGTAAAACGAGTTTTATGCGTGAGGGATAGTAGCGAAAAGCCCGCTGAAGCCCAGTGCGTAAGGCTTGTGGCAGACTGGCAGCGAATAGCCCGACCTCCATAGCGCATGGTGAATCCAAAATATTTTAGTTTGTCAGGCGCTATGGAAACACGCCCAAATTATCTTACAAAGCAAGCAAACTGCAGCCACGTATGTCGGAATAATCAATTCGGCCCAAGACTTCAAAGCTTTTGTCTGCATGAAGTTTGCCTACATCTTCGGTTGCAATAAAACTGCAGGAATAAATATTGGCGAGGTCAATGATATTGATTCCACCTGTGCCCCTGTTACTCATACTTAACGGATCATCTTCGTCCCGAATAAAAACTTTCATCCACTTAGGTGTAAAAAACGTTCCTTCCTTTTTTGCATAAGCCTGGGAAAGCAATTCGGTCATGCCGTATTCGGAATGAATAGCCTCTAAAGAGAAGGCGTTTTGCAGGATAGCATGTACTTCACTACGGATGAGTTCTTTCTTTCTGCCTTTCATTCCTCCTGTTTCCATAATTATGGTATTTTTTAAGGGCACGGGAAAGGCTTCAGCAAAATCTAACAAGGCATAAGTAACTCCTATGAGAATGGTTGGTTGATTTTGTTCTTCCAATTGTTTCAATGTTATATGGAGCTGATCAAAATCGTGAAGATAAAAACCGCTTAATTTATGATTACTTTCTTCGATCAAATCCTTCACCATATATACTAAAGACGAATTGCCTCTTTCTAAATAAGAAGGCAATAATCCCAAAATGCAATATTGATTTGGAGCTCCGTAGAACTGTTGAAAGCATTGTCTGAAGCTTTGTTCATAAACTTCTTGTTTATGAACATAATGCCGGCTCGGGGTCATTCCGATAGTGCCACTGCTTTCGAAAATGGTATCGACTGTATTATTATAGACAATTATTTTATGACTTTTAAAGAAGGAAATAGGCAAAAAGGGAATTTCATTCAACCCTTTTACTTTGTCCGCCGTTCGATCCAGTTGATTGCAAAATTGCTGGTACACAGGAATAGAATGATACTGAAACCGGAAGACGTCCAATGCAATTTGCGCAAAGGTTTCATCGTTATTTATGGCAAATACCTCTTGCTCTAATTTTTTTGCTTTAGGTAGATTAACTGCCATAGTGTAAATTTGATGAGGAACTCCAAATATGAAAAAATTTTTGTTACCTGTTTTACTCTTAACCTTAGTCTTTGGATGCAACAAAGATAAATTTCAAACAAAACCGCAATTAAGTTTAAAATCTATGAACGGGAATGTGATACCTGCCGGTGGCACTTTAAACCTTGTTCTTGAGTTTACAGATAAAGAGGGTGATGTGCAGGACACATTATTCATGACGCGTACACGCATTAACCGAAGGGGCTTTGACATCAAAAACAATTATCAGTTTGTTTTACCTCAATTTCCAGATAACAAAAAAGGCGAAATTTCAGTTGATCTTCCACAGTCATCTTACTTAAGCTTAGCCCTTACACCAATTGCTATACCTGGGAGTGGGAATAGAAATGAACCCGATTCATTGATTTTAAAATTTGTATTACGAGACAAGGCCGGCAACAAAAGCGATACGCTGGTAGTTCCGGATATTTATGTCATCAGGTAGAAAATAACTCGTATTGTTTTTTCGAAAAGCATTTGATTTCTTCCTTTTTACCAGCTTATTTATTGCTGTATGCACAGTAGTAATGGTGTATCAAACAGGTTTTTTGTTTGATTTTATTCCTTCCCCGGCTTTCTACTGGTTTGTTTTCTTTGGCACCCTAAGCAGTTATAATTTTCACTGGTATCTTACGCCTTCAGCTTACGGCAGTTCCAGAAAAACCAACTGGTCTATTAATCACAAGCAAGTACACTTGTTCTTGTTTGCATTGGCTTCATTAGGTGCAGCCTATACAGGTTTTTTATTAATCGCCCATTGGAAGTGGTTGTTAATAACAGCCTTCATTACCTTTCTTTATTCAGCGCCAAAAGTGGAACACCCTGTTTTTATTTTTTTAAGGAAGATTGCAGTTGGCAAAACCATCTTCCTTGCGTTTATGTGGACGCACATCACTTCTATACTTCCGATTGCTGTTACTGGTATTCATTGGCAAACACAACATTATTTATACGTGATTAATCGTTTCTTCTTCTTATATTCTATTTGCATTTTATTTGATTTCAGAGACAGGCACGAGGATAAAAAGGCAGGCATCAAAAGCTTGGTCACATTTTTAGATGAAAAAGGCATTGACATACTTTTTTGGAGTTGCTTAGGTATTTCACTATTAACCTTGTTATGGTTTTGGAAGATTTCTTTCCATTGGCCCATCCTTGTTTTGTTTTTCATCCCTTTGGCTATGGTTGGACTGTTGCATAATTATTCAAAAAAACACTTCTCTGATTACTTCTACTATTTTGTTTTAGATGGATTGATGATGCTTACAGGTTTACTGCTTTTGTTTGGAGAGTATTTATTTACATTTGTCCGATCAATAAATTGAAGCAATGGCAAAAGCGGCAAAAAAGACTCAACGCAAAGGTGGAAAATCTATCCTTACCACACAATCATTACAATTTTTAAGAGACTATATCAACAATCCATCACCGGTTGGTTTTGAAACGCCGGGTCAAAAATTATGGCTGGATTATTTGCAGCCTTACATTGATGATTATTTCACCGACCCGTACGGAACAGCAGTAGGTGTTATCAACCCTGAGAACGCTTTTAAAGTAGTGATTGAAGCGCATGCAGATGAGATTAGTTGGTTTGTGAATTATATTACTAATGATGGTCTTATTTATTTGAAAAGAAACGGCGGTGTTGATCACCAGATTGCTCCGAGTCAACGTGTCATTATTCACGGAAAAAATGGCCCCGTGAAGGCTGTATTTGGCTGGCCTGCTATCCATACTCGCATCGGCACTCAGGAAAAAGAGCAAACGCCAAAGGTGGAGAATCTGTTTTTGGATTGCGGCGCCAGAAACAAACAAGAGATTGAAGACTTAGGGATACAAATTGGCAATGTAGTTACCTACCAGGATGGCTTTGATGAATTAGCCAATGATTATTTTATTGGTCGTGCTTTCGATAATCGCATTGGTGGTTTCATGATTGCAGAAGTGGCACGATTGCTCAAAGAAAATAAAAAGAAATTGCCTTTTGGCTTATACATTGTTAATGCTGTACAGGAAGAAATCGGTTTGCGTGGTGCTGAGATGATTGCCCGAAGAATTAAACCAAACGTTGCTATCATCACTGACGTTACGCATGATACATCAACACCAATGATCAATAAAATTGTTGAAGGCGATACCACTTGTGGCCAAGGGCCTTCGCTTTCCTTTGGTCCTGCTGTTCATAACAAGCTGCAACGTTTTGTTCAGGATGTAGCTAAGAAAAATAATATTCCTGTGCAATTGAGAGCAGTGTCGAGAAGCACAGGTACAGATACAGATTCTTTTGCGTATGCAAATGATGGTTGCCCTTCTGTACTAATTTCTATTCCGCTGCGTTACATGCATACAACAGTAGAAATGTTACATAGAAATGACATTGAACAAACGATTCAATTGATGTATGAAACCTTACTAACCTTAACACCAAAAACAAACCTTAGTTATTTCTAATGATGCACACGTTGCTATATATTGATCCGGGCAGTGGAAGTTTTTTAGTGCAAGCAATTGTTGCTGCTGTATTGGGCATTGGGTATTTTTTCAAAAATATTCGTAATGCTATTAAGCTTTTCTTTTGGCGATTATTTCATAAAAAGCAGAAAGATTGACAAGCCGCCATCCATCTTCTTATCGCGATCCTTCGGGATTCATCTTTACGCATGAAGGAGTTTTGTACCGGCAGATAAACAAATGTTTTGCAAAGAACTTTGAGATATTTATAAATAGTGGCTTACATGATCATTTAATTAAAGAAGAGATGCTCATTGCTGATAGTATCATCAATGAAAACTTAACCGGTTCAGGCGATTGGCATCTTACATTAAAGCCGCAATTGATACCCTTCATCTCCTACTCTTATGAATGGAGTTTTGATATGCTGAAGGATGCCGCACTACTTACGCTGAAACTGGCAAAAGAAGCAATGAAGTTTGGTATGTTGTTGAAGGATGCTACTCCTTTAAATATACAGTTTTATAAAGGCAAGCCAATCTTTATTGATTCATTATCTTTTGAAGCCTACGATGAAACAAAACCATGGATCGCTTACCGACAATTCTGCGAAACTTTCCTTGCGCCGTTGGCTTTAATGCACTATTTACAGACACCACTGCAACCAATGCTGCTTGCTTATCCTGACGGCATTCCGCTTTCGGTAGCAGCTAAACTATTGCCCTGGAAAAGTAAGCTCAATTTGAATGTAAATCTTCATGTACATCTACAAACAAAGATTGCGGCCAAGGCAGATAATACTAACAAAAGCAGTAAAGAGTTTAAATTTTCAGCAAGTAAGTTGAAAAATATCCTCTCCAGTTTAGAAAGTAGCATACAGTATTTTCAATTAAACGCATCTTCAGGTAGTTGGTCAGGATATTATAATGAGGCTGAGCAACGTGAAGATTATTTAGATGAGAAGAAAGCAATCATTAGTCAATGGCTTAGTTCTTTGCAGTTAAAAACAGCAATTGATGTTGGTGCAAATGAGGGATTTTTTTCGAAATTGCTAAATGATCAAAATATAGAAGTATTAAGTGCTGATAGCGATCATTTTTCTATAAATAATCTATATAAGCAAATAAAGAAGGAAGATATTGAAAACATCATGCCTCTAATCATTGACTTTGCAAATCCCTCTCCGGCTATTGGAGTAAATAACACTGAACGCAATCCATTTTTGGAAAGAGTAAATGTTGATTTGGTAATAGCGTTAGCGGTTATTCATCATTTAGCCATTGGAAGAAATATTCCGTTTGCATACATAGCCACTCTGTTCAAAAAGTTTGGACCTTATCTTATTATTGAATTTGTGCCCAAAGAGGACGAAAAGATTCAGTTGATGCTTCAGCATAAAAAAGACATTTACAATTGGTACACAGAAGAGAACTTTTTAAAGGAATTTGCTGCCTTCTATCATGTAGCAGCAAGTGAAGTTATCGGCCAGTCCAAAAGAAAATTATTCTTAATGCAAGCCAATGAACAAGCGTTTTAAGTTTCGGTTTCAACACGAATATTTTCTTTTTCTCTTACCCTTATTCTTTGTGCTGCATGGCTTTACTGAATACTTTCCTGCTATACCTCTTCAAGATTCCATTTTATTGTTTAGTTGCTATTTAATTGCAATTGTTCTGGTGGTACTGCTTCTCACTTTTCTTTTTTCGTCATTTCGAAAAGCTGCTGTTTTTTCCTTCTCTCTCTTTGCTATAAATTTCTTCTTCGGCGCCGTTCATGATTTTAGCAAGAAGTTAATAGGGCATTCATTTCTTATACAATATAGTTTTCTAGCTCCTATTATCATTCTACTCATTATAGTTGCCTATATCTGTTTTAAAAAGTCAAAGCAAACGTTTAACAGACTAACCAAATACCTGAATATTTTGTTCGCCCTGTTTCTTTTATTTGACATTGCTTTACTAACATATAAATCAGCCTTTAAAATAACAAAGCCTTCTCCCATAACAATATCTTGTACTGATTGCGCAAAGCCAGATATTTACTTAATTATCGCTGATGAATATGCAGGCACCCAAGAGTTAAACGATCTATTTCAATTCGACAATAGACCATTTGAGGATTCATTAACCAAAAAAGGTTTTCATTTAATCAAGACGCCAAAAAGCAATTATAACTATACTCCTTTTTCAATGGCCTCCATGTTAAGTATGAATTTTTTGCCACCAATGAAGTCAGAAAAAATAAATGATGAAGAAATAAATCATTGTACCAATACCATCAATGCCGCCCCGGTTATCAAAGCATTCAAAGATTTAGGGTACGTCATTGACAACAATTCGATTTTTGACATTGACAATATTCCTACCAAAGTAGAGACAAGGTTTTTTCATAAAAAAATAAAACTCATAAGCGGACAAACGCTTTTGTCCAGAATTAAGAGAGACCTCAGTTTTAACCTGATTACTCGGTTTAAAATGAGAAGTGAGATGAAAAGAGTAGCGAATGAACAGTTGAATGATCTGAATTTTATTTATAACAATGCGCTGAAAACAATTAACACGGAATCTACACCGCATTTCGTTTATACCCATTTGATGATGCCGCATTATCCTTATTTTTTTAACGCAGAGGGAAAAATGAACGATGTGTTAATTTTGATGGAGGGAGAACAAATAAGAGCTAAAGAATACTTGGCTTACCTAAAATATTGCAATCATTTATTTCTGCGCCTGATTGATGAAATTCAACATCGTTCCAAACAGCCACCTATTATTTTATTTATGAGTGATCATGGATTTCGGGAGTTTGTTGAGCCGGTAGATGAAGCCTATCATTTCATGAATATTAATGCTGTCTTTTTCCCTAATCAAAATTATCAAGGTTTTTATGACGGCATGTCAAATGTTAACCAGTTTAGAGTCTTATTTAACAACCAATTTCAACAACATTTACCATTATTGAAAGATTCGACTATCTTTCTAAGAGAATAAAATACAATTATCTTAGTTTCATGTTTCACACCAACCGCATTTTTATTTTAGCACCGCATACAGATGATGGAGAGTTGGGTTGCGGAGCTACCATCGCTAAATACATTGCCGAAGGAAAAGAAGTTTTTTATATTGCCTTTTCTACTTGCTCTCAATCTCTACCAGCCCACTTACCTTCTAATACATTAGCGAAAGAATGCGAAGCCGCAACACAAAAATTGAACATCAAAAAAGAGCAGTTAATCCTGTTTGATTTTGAAGTACGCCAGTTATTGTTTAAGCGTCAGGAAGTGTTGAACACGTTACTAAAATTGAATCAACAATATCAGCCACAAACGGTTTTTTTACCAGCAGCAGGTGATGTTCATCAAGACCATCAGGTAATTTATGGAGAGGGAATGCGTGCTTTTAAAAATGCGAATGTCTTAGGTTATGAACTGCCGTGGAACAATTTTAAATTTCATCCTACCTATTTTGAAAAGCTTTCTGCAGATAATATTACTGCAAAAACAGAAGCATTAAAGGAATACAAATCGCAAGCTCACAGAAGGTATATGGGTGAGGAATTCATTCGCTCATTAGCAGTGGTTAGAGGCATTCAATCCAACACACCTTTTGCTGAAGCATTTGAAGTATATCGGCTAAGTAATTAAAGCGTTCCCAAACCAATAAGTTGATTTAAGTTGATACCCACTGCAAACTGATTGTAGGCGGTGCCTCGTTGAAAATAAGATCGGGCATACTGAAACTGAAGCTTTTTAAATTTAGCTTGCAACCCTGCGGAAAAACCATTTAGACCATTGCCATTGCTGCCAATATTCAACTCCATACCTCGCAGTTGATTATAGCCGATAGTTGCTTCCAAGTTTTCACCTAAATAAACATGTGTGGCAAAAACCACATGATTAAAGAATTTATTAAAGAAGCCATTATTAGATGTAAAGTTATTGTCGTTGTTAAACGTTGTGTCGTTATATAAAATATTGAACTGGTGAATCTGTTGCAAAGTCAATGAAAAACCAAAAGGTGCTTTTGCTAATCGTTTTGTAAGACCAATTTGCAAATCAAAAGGTAAATCTTCTTTTGAACCGGCATAACCTTTCAATTGAACACCCATGTTTTTTGCCAGAACAGAAGCAGAAAAATGATTGCTGCTGTCGTTGTACAAAACACCGATATCAAATGCTATTGCTGAAGAAGAGTATAGCAGGTAGTTGGAAGAAATGAATTTAGCATTAATGCCATAGCTCCATTTCTCAAGATATTTTTTCGCGGCAGAAACCTGAAAGACCAAGTCTCTAGGACGAAACGTTCCGTTTACATTTCCAGCTGCGTCTGTTTGAGGAACGACACCATAATCAATAAAAAAAATTGCACCACCAAAAGTAGTATTCCAATTTTTTGAATGATACGCTCCTGCTAAGTTGTAAGCGTTGATCCCAGCATAAAAACTATTAAATGCCAGGTTAACCTGCGTGTGCAAATTTGAATTCAACAGCGAAGGATTATTGGTTGCTAAACCAACATCGTTCGCACTATAGGAAGTATTGACTCCACCCACAGCACTTAATAGAGGCGTAGCGGGTAGCTTTAAAAAATTAAAAGCAGATGCGCCACCTAAAGTTTGCCCTTTCGATTTAAAAAAGCAGAAAAGAATCAATATAAAAACAGTCTTTCGCACAGCAATGCGAATATGACGAAGTTTTTCCAAGAAGAAAAATACTAATCCTGCAAAGCCAGATCAATTACCTGGTTCATTGTTTTTACATAATGAAATTGCAAGCCTTTAATATAGTCAGGGTTAATTTCTTCGATATCTTTTTGATTTTGCCAACAAAGAATGATTTCTTTTAAACCTGCTCTTTTTGCAGCCAATACTTTCTCTTTAATACCTCCCACAGGTAATACTTGCCCACGCAAGGTAATCTCACCAGTCATACCTAAATACGGACGTACCTTTCTTCCAGAGAAAGCAGATGTTAATGCGGTAAGCATCGTTACACCGGCACTTGGTCCATCTTTTGGAACTGCGCCTTCTGGCACGTGTACATGTATGGTTTTGTGTTCAAACACTTTTGGATCAATTCCATAACGCTTTGCATTTGCTTGCAAATAAGACAAAGCAGTTGTTGCGCTTTCTTTCATCACATTACCTAAATTACCTGTCAAACGCAGTTCTCCTTTTCCCTCACCTAATGTTGTTTCAATAAATAAAATATCACCACCAACATAAGTATAAGCTAGACCAACTGCAACACCTGGCATGTTCACGGCTTTATATAGATCAGTAGTATATTTTGGCTTGCCTAAAATCTTTTCTACATCAGCAACACTCAATGTTGTTTTTACATGCCCTTTCATAGCTAATTGCTTTGCCTGATAGCGCATGATAGCAGCAAGCTGGCGGTCCAATTCACGAACACCACTTTCTTTCGTGTAATCTTCAATGATCTTTTCTATGACTTTGTCATTTACTTTAAAAGGTGTGTTTTTTAAACCATGCGCATCTTTTTGTTTAGGAACAAGATGTTGTTTAGCTATTTCAATTTTTTCTTCTACAGCATAACCACTTAGTTCAATAATCTCTAAACGATCACGCAAGGCAGGTTGAATAGTTTGTAAGTTATTAGCCGTAGCAATGAATAACACTTTACTTAGATCGTACTCTAATTCCAAATAATTATCATAAAAAGTGTTGTTTTGTTCCGGATCTAAAACTTCCAGCAAAGCACTGCTTGGATCGCCTCGAAAATCGTTTCCCACTTTGTCAATTTCGTCTAAAATCATCACCGGATTAGATGATTTCACTTTACGAATTGATTGTACAATTCTACCCGGCATGGCACCTATATATGTTTTTCGGTGACCTCGGATTTCGCTTTCATCATGAATACCACCTAAACTCAAACGAACATATTTTCGGCCAATTGCATTGGCAATGCTTTTTCCCAAGGATGTTTTACCAATACCCGGAGGCCCATAGAAACAAAGTATAGGGCTTTTCATATCACCTTTCAACTTCAACACCGCTAAGTATTCCAGAATGCGTTCTTTGATTTTGTGCATCCCGTAATGTTCATGATCCAAAATTTGCTTTGCTTTTTTTAAATCATAAACATCCTCGGTATAATCTTCCCACGGCAAATCCAGCATCAGATCTAAATGGTTATACACCACCGAATAATCGGGTGTTGATGGATGCATACGCTCCAATTTTTCAATGCCTTTTTTGAACATTTCTTTTGCAGCTTCAGACCATTTTTTCCCTTCAGCCTTCTTCTGCATTTCTTTTACTTCACGCTCATTAGCATCACCACCCAATTCTTCTTTAATACTTTTTAATTGCTGCTGCAAAAAATATTCACGTTGTTGCTTATCAATTTCTGCTTTTGTTTTATTGGTAACCTTATTCTTCAATTCGGCGAACTGCAACTCTTTTTGTAAGAACTGCATGAGCACATCGGCACGTTCACGAATATTATTCAACTCCAGCAAACGTTGCTTATCCCGATTATCTGAATTCAGGTTGCTGGATACAAAATGAATGAGAAAAGAAGGGCTTTCAATATTGCGTAGGATTACTGATGCTTCCGAAGGAATATTGGGAGATAATTGAATGATTTCGGTGGCCAGGTCTTTAATATTTGCAACATACGCCTGGAAGGCTTCATCCGTCGGCGCTTCTTCATCCTCAACCACTGTAACTGTTGCTTTGAAATAAGGGTCTTCTGTTAGTAATCGATTTACGGTAAAGCGACTCTTACCTTGAATGATGATAGTCGTTCCACCATCTGGCATTTTTATTTGCTTTACAATCTTAGCAACCGTACCGACATTTTCCAGATCACTAAAATTCGGATCTTCAACACCGCTATCTTTTTGCGCAATAACGCCAATAAGTTTATGCCCTTTATAGGCATCGTTTACTGCTTTGATACTTTTATCTCTTCCTACTGTAATGGGCAATACTACGCCGGGAAATAATACAGTATTTCTCAAAGGCAGTAAAGCTAATTCTGCCGGAATTTCAATCTTATCATTACCATCAATTTCGTTTTCATTCAACGGAATGATGGGCATAAAATCCATTTCGTCCTCAGGTTTCAAGTTAAAATACACTTCTATTTATTTAATTATGACAATTGTGCTGCTTCAGCGCAAAGGGAACGCAAGATAAAGCAGTTTTGAACAGTGGGCAATAGTAGTGCCGATGAAGATGAGCCTGACAAAATTGGTAGCAACAAAAAAGCCGCTGACTAATCCAGCGGCTTAAGAAAAAAATCGATTTTACAATATGCCTAGACCAACAGACAACTGCCAAGCCTGGTTCTTCCATTGATTGGAATTGCCGATGTCATTAATGTTATTTAAACCAACAACATACCTACCAGATAAATAAAGCTTGGTTATTTTCACTTGAACACCACCAACCATAGAAAAGTCACCGGTTTTAAAAGCATTTTGTCCATTTTTAAAAAGATTATTGTCTTTATTAATCAGGACGCCAAACTGAGGTCCTGCTTGAAGCGACAATACATTACCGATCAACTTATAATTTAATAAAAGTGGAATTGATAAATAATCAAGTTTTATATCGCCGTTCTTGAAAGAAGAATACGCATCGGATGAAACCTGCAGAACGCTGGTATCTGTTTTTGTTTTTGATTGATTGAATAAGACCTCTGGTTGCACACTAAATTTTCCGCCTAATGGAATAATGGCAAATCCACCAGCAAGATAGCCTGCATTAAAGCCAGAACTAAAGGGTTGGCCTTGAATTTTGCTGAGGTTAGCACCTAATTTAACGCCAAGCGAGGATTGAGCAATAGCAGTTTGTGAAAAAAATGCAATTGCAATTAGTGCCAGTAATCTTGCTTTCATAAATAGAATTTTTGGGGCGAGTTCAACTATAATGCCAACGCGAAATTTCATCTGGTAATAAACTGCTAAAAAACAAACCCGGCATTTAAAATAAGTAATATGTTTGTTTGTTTAGCAGGAATATAATAGTCTTCAACCAATTGAGGTTGAACGAAAAATACACCTAAAGAATATTGCAGTTTTAAAGATGCAGTTAGGGATAAGGGTTGTAAATATATCTTATCATCTAAAAAGGCCTCATTTGAATTATACAATACATTGGCGCTGGTTAAGCGTGTTGTACCATAGGTATTGCTCGATTGATTCATACAGAACTGTTGTGAGCCGCTTGAAAAGGTGACCTGTGGTGTAAGTCTTACATAGTCTTTATTGTTCAACACGTTCAGCCAATAAAAATCATGTTTCACCGAAGCCGAAACCGAAAAGTCATTGATGTTTTCTTGAGTATTGATGCGGGTGAAGCCTTTCTCTCTTAAACGAAGAGAAATAATTTTTTCTTCCCTTTCTTCATAACTACTTCTGCTCCCCCAACCATAACTTGCCGAAACGGAAGGCTTGAACCAAAGCTTTCGATATAAAAAGTAAGCACTAATGCTATTTTGCAACGGCGATGTATAAAAAGACAAATTGCTTTTTGTAAAAAAAAGAGTGTACCCAATGCCTGTAGCAAAAAGATTGTTTTTGATATAATCATAGGAACCAGTTACAGCATACTGGTAGGCATTTAAACTTTGTCCGTCATGAACAAGATTGGCCGCCACCGAAATACCCAATCCATTTTTATGGAAATAACCAATTGATGGTGATAAAGTAATTTTCTTCTTTACATCAACAGTTGCCGAATTAGTGCTTGTATAATTATAATAATTGCTACTTACACCAACGTTGATAGCTGTGAAACTATGGGGTGCTAAAAGTGAGTCGAGAAATTGTTCCATGCTATTGAAAAGATCATCATAGTAGGCAGTGGAGTCAATAATCTTTTCGGGCTTTTGTGCTTGCACAAACCAGCAAGAGAAAATCAATATGATTAACAAAAAATATTTCAGCATTACGGCAGTCGGTCTTCCTTTAAGAAATGGATTGCTATGACACGCTAAAAAACGGAAAGTTTAAGCACATAACGCAGAATACCGATGATTTATTTGCTAAGCCAGTTCAATGACCGTTATTTCAGGTAAAATGCCTACCCTGCCAGGATAACCGATGAAACCATAACCTCGGTTTACGTACAGCATTTGACTTCCTTCTTTGTATAAATCAGCCCATTGGCGATAAACATATTGCACAGGACTCCAGCGAAAACCTGGGATTTCGACACCAAACTGCATTCCGTGTGTGTGGCCAGCTAACATTAAATCTATATCTGGAAATTTTGGTCGCACCTCCGCATCCCAATGCGTCGGGTCATGGCTCATAAGGATTTTGAACGGATATTTTTCTGCCCCTACATAGGCTTTTGAAAGATCGCCGTATTTAGGGAAACGCTTCAAAGCACTCCAGTTTTGAATGCCAATCAAACCTATTTCCTGACCATTTTTTTCCAGTGGCACATGCTCATCCAAAAGTAAACGCCAACCCATATGTCCATGAATGGCTTTTAAGCGATCCAGGTTTTCTCTTTTTGCCTCAAGGCTTGGCCATTTTTCATAATCGCCATAATCATGATTACCTAAAATAGAATACACCCCCATTGGCGCTTTTAGCTGGCTGAAGACATCGATGTAATCTTCCATTTCATCAGCCCTATTATTCACCAAATCACCGGTGAAGAGAATAAGATCAGGGTTTTGTTTTAAAATGAGATCGATACCTTTCTGTACCCCTGTTTTATCGGTAAAGCTGCCGCTGTGCACATCAGAAATTTGAACAATTTTCAATCCTTTGAAAGCTTCGGGCAAATTTTCAAAAGATAGCTTTCTGCGTTTAATAGCGTAGTTGTATTTATTGGAAAATCCATAAAACAACGAACCGAACAGCCCACCTCCAACAGCCAATCCTAACCAACTCAGAAAGAGTGATCGTGACATGCGGTCGCTCTCGTTCATTCCTTCACCTTCTGTTTGGGAAAAATATAATTTGCCTACCAGCCATTGAATACCCCGCCTGATGTCATCAATCAAAAAGAAAATACAGGCAATGAGCTTGGCTAGGAATAATCCAATAATAACCGCAAAAAAAGTTCCCCTCAACCCCTTCTGCACATTATCCAAATTGAGATAAGGCAGAATGAAAATAAAGATCACGGAAAGAATGGAAATGCTCCAATACGTAGTGAATAAAATAGAACGGGTTTTAGTCGAAGCAGACTGGCTAACCACCTTCAAAGCCTGGAAAACATAAAAATCAACTGCCAGCATTAAGCCAATAAATAAAATCCAACCGGGTGAACTGCGCATAAATTGTGAAAAATAGGTCTGCAAAGATGAAAAGTTTTAAGCACTCGGCGACTATCTTCGTCAAAACCGTTCTGCTTCGCTTATTTTTGCATACTTCGTTTTCAATGATTGTGTTATGAAATTCACTTATTACGGACATGCCTGTTTCGCCATTGAAACAAAAGGAAAAACATTATTGTTCGATCCATTTATTAGCCCTAACCCAATGGCAAAAGCGATTGACGTGGCAAGTTTGAAACCGGACTATATCCTCGTCTCGCACGGTCATGGCGATCATATTGCCGATTGCGCTGCTATTTCCAGGCAATCAGGAGCCGAAGTAATAAGCATTCCGGAAGTGATTGGCTGGTTGCAAAAGAACGGTGTTGAAAAGGTAGCACCAATGAATCATGGAGGTAAAAAGGACATTGGTGTAGGGACAGTAAAGTTGGTTAATGCCGTTCACTCATCGGGTTTACCTGATGGCAGTTATGGCGGAAATCCTGCTGGAATTGTCGTGAAAGGAGAAAAGAATTTCTATTACAGTGGCGACACGGCATTAACGATGGACATGCAGTTGATTCCAAAATGGACAAAACTCGACTTTGCCATTTTGTGCATTGGCGATAATTACACTATGGGTTATGAGGATGCAATTGAAGCAGCAAAGATGGTGGAATGCAAAACAGTGATTGGTGTTCATTACGATACCTTCCCTGTAATTAAAATAGATCACGAACAAGCAAAAAAAGCTTTTGCTGATGCAGGTATTACCTTACACTTGCTCAACATTGGCGAAAGCATAGAATTTTAAAATAAATTTTAATCCTATTAATGGCAAGAATAATCGGCGTAGCGAATCAAAAGGGAGGTGTTGGAAAAACCACCACGGCCATTAATCTCGCAGCCTCATTTAGCGTACTGGAATATCGCACCTTACTGATTGATGCAGATCCCCAAGCAAACAGCACTACTGGTGTTGGCTTCGACCTGCTAAATGTAAGACAAAGCTTGTACGACTGCATGGTGAACAATGCTTCGGCAAAAGATGTGATTCTTAAAACGGAAATTCCCAATCTTGATCTTATTCCTTCACACATTGATTTAGTGGGTGCCGAAATTGAGATGATCAACTATCCGAACCGAGAAGGCGTATTAAAAAGCTTAGTGCAGGCAATAAAAAACGACTACGATTTTATTGTGATTGATTGCTCGCCTTCTTTGGGCTTGATTACTGTAAATGCTTTAACTGCTGCAGACTCTGTTATCATTCCTGTACAATGTGAATTTTTTGCGTTAGAAGGTCTAGGTAAATTATTAAACACCATTAAGATTGTTCAAAGCAGGCTGAATACTGAGATGGTGATTGAAGGCATCCTGATGACCATGTATGATGGACGTTTACGTTTGTGTAATCAAGTCGTAAGTGAAGTGCGCCGTCATTTTGAAGACATGGTTTTCAATACCATTATCCACAGAAATGCACGGTTGAGTGAAGCGCCAAGCTTTGGTAAGCCAGTTATTTTGTACGATGCAAATAGTAAGGGTGCCATGAACTACCTGAACCTTGCTAAAGAAATTCTTCAGAAGAATAACATGACGCGTATTCCAAATGAAGAGCGAACCATTGAGCTTTAGATTGCAGATTTATTAACAACCACCAAACTAACTTTGTTTCCGCCTAAGGAGTATATCCTTTTGGAACAGCAAATCAGTAACAACACATGAGCACTCCCAAACAAAATAAAGATGCATTAGGAAAAGGAATTCGTTCGCTTTTGCAAAGTATCGACTCTGATTTAAAAACAACTGCCGGCGATTTAAAACCTAAAGTAGTTGAAGCAGCGACAAGCACTTTGCGCATTCCAGTTGATTCAGTAGAGCCCAACCCTAAGCAGCCGCGTAAAGATTTTGATGAAACAGCTTTGCAGGAACTGGCTTCTTCTATCAAACTTCATGATATTATTCAACCAATTACCGTTTCCAAAATTGCAGGCAATAAATATCGTTTGATATCGGGTGAAAGAAGATGGAGAGCTTCTAAACTTGCTGGTTTAGTTGATATTCCGGCTTATGTACGCCAGGCAAACGATCAAGAGCTTTTAGAACTTGCTTTGCTTGAAAACTTGCAACGTGAAGATCTTAATGCAATGGAAATTGCTTTGAGCTATAAGCGAATGATGGAAGAATTGAGCCATACGCAGGAGCAGGTAGCAGAACGCATGGGCAAAGACCGCAGCACAGTTACCAACTACATTCGTTTATTAAAACTTCCACCAGATATTCAGGTTGCAGTTCGTAATGGCGAGTTAAGTATGGGTCATGCAAGGGCATTGATCAATGTTGATACGATCGATAAACAACTGTTCATCTTTCATGAAATAAAAGAGAAAGGGCTATCTGTTCGTCAAACTGAAATGTTGGTACGCAACTTGTACAAACAAAAAGATCTTAAAAAAGCCATCTCTTCTCTCCCACCTACTTATAAAAAAATCGAAGACAAACTGGCTTCGCATTTCGGCACAAGAGTGGTTGTAAAGCACAGTAAGAATGGTAGTGGACAAATCACATTTGATTATTATTCTTTGCAGGAGTTAAACAAGTTGTTGGATCAAATGAATGTTACCATTGATTAAGCATTTTAAATATCAACTTTTCTTTTACGTGTTTTTGTTTTTCATTGTTGGCAAAAGCAATGCGCAGGTTATTGTAGATTCTGCCGGGAAAGTAGTGGGCACCACAGCCGAAAAAAAGAAAATTGATTCGGCGGTACAAAACATTACGCCTAAAAAAGCTGCTATTCGTTCAGCATTGATTCCAGGCTGGGGACAAATATCAGTGCGTAAAGATCTGGATGCTTCTTTCTTTAGAAAATACTGGAAGATTCCTGTGATCTATGGAGCATTGGGTACCACTGCAGGCGTCTTTTTTTACAATCTTAAAACGTATAAAGATCTGCGTTTTGCTTACCGTGTATTAGTGGAAAAAGACTCAGCAAATTTTCAAAACGTAGCGCCAAACCTCCAGCCTTTTGTTTATACAAATGCACAAAGTACATTACTGGTAAATAGAAATGCTTTTAGGCAAAACCTTGATTACTCTGTTTTATTCTTTTTAATTTTTTGGGGGTTGAATGTAGTTGATGCATCGGTTGATGCGCACCTGAAGGCCTTTGATATTTCTCCGGATTTAAGTCTTCGTTTTGTTCCCGGCTATAGCGAAATGGCAAAGACCGCCGGCGTTAGTCTTGTTTTAGCAGTTAAATAATTTATATGCGCATTGCATTGATTGGTTACGGTAAAATGGGCCACATGATTGAAGAAGTGGGTGTCACAAGAGGACATGAAATTGTGTTGAAGATTCATGCAGACAATAAAAATGAATTCACCAAAGAGAATATGGCTAATGCAGATGTTGCAATTGAGTTTACAGCACCTGACAGCGCCTTTCTAAATGTAAAAAGATGTCTTGATTTTGGCGTACCAATTGTAAGCGGATCTACAGGCTGGAATGATCATTTACAAGCGGCAAAAGATTATTGCATAGAAAAGAACAGCGCTTTTTTGCATGCCAGTAATTTTAGTGTAGGCGTAAATATCTTTTTTAAAGTAAATGAACTCTTAGCCAAATTGATGGCTACACAACCGAATTATGAGGTGACTGTAAAAGAAGTGCATCATACAGCAAAAAAAGATGCACCAAGCGGAACGGCGGTGACTATTGCAGAACAAATTATGGCTAACCTGCCTCGTAAAAAATCTTGGGTGAATAATAAATCATCTAATGCAGATGAATTATCCATCATCAGCGAACGCATTGATCCAGCTCCGGGCACACACTATGTAAGGTACACTTCAGACATTGATGATATCGAGATCATTCATACAGCACATAATCGCAAAGGCTTTGCATTAGGTGCTGTACTTGCTGCTGAATTCATCGCTGGAAAAAAAGGCGTATTTACGATGAATGATGTATTGAGTTTATGATTGGCCTTTTTTTAAATTATCCAACATATCTGCCGTCATTTTTGCAAGATCATACTCAGGTTCCCAACCCCAATCATTACTTGCTACTGAATCGTCAATGCTTTGTGGCCAGCTGTTGGCAATCGTTTGTCTGTAATCTGGCGTATAGCTGATTGTAAATTCGGGAATGTGTCTTTTTATTTCCAGCGCAATTTCTTCAGGTGAAAAACTCATAGCGGATACATTGTACGATGTCCTTATTTTTATCTTCTCGCTTGGTGCTTCCATCAACTCAATCGTCGCCCTTATCGCATCAGGCATATACATCATGGGCAGGTAAGTATCCTTGTCAAGAAAACAATTATAATGTTTCTCCTCTAAAGCTTCGTGGTAGATCTCAACTGCATAATCTGTGGTACCACCGCCAGGTGCAGATTTATACGAAATCAAACCTGGATACCGCAAACTGCGAACATCAACACCAAACTTGTTGAAGAAATAATTACACCAAAACTCGCCGGCATATTTACTGATTCCATAAACAGTTGTTGGCTCGATGATTGTTTGCTGGGGACAATTTTTCTTTGGTGATGTCGGGCCAAAAACGGCAATACTACTTGGCCAATATACTTTATGAATTTTTTCTTCACGGGCTATGTCTAGTACATTCAATAAACCTTGCATATTCAAATGCCAAGCAAGATTTGGATTCTTCTCTCCTGTAGCTGATAAGATGGCAGCAAGCAAATAAATCTGCGTAAAGCCCTGACGAATCACCTGCACGTGCAGCATCTCTTTATTCATTACATCCAAACTGACATAAGGTCCTGTGCCATGTAGCAAAGGATTTTCTTCACGAAGGTCAGAAGCAACAACGTTGGCAGCTCCATATATTTTGCGCAAGGCCAGCGTCAACTCAACACCAATTTGGCCGGATGCACCAATCACTAAAATTTTTTCTTTAGTCATAAGGCAAGCAATAAGGCGCAAAAATAAACGAATTAGCCACATTCAAATTCAAGAATTCGCTTGGCCTTACCTTTGCACCATGACCAATTTTTTAAAGGATTTATTCAATAATCAACAATACGCTGAACAATCGTTTTTTCTTATTGCCGGACCTTGTGTGGTTGAAAGTGAAGAGCTTTTATTTGACGTGGCTGAGAAAGTTTCCACCATTTGTAAAAATTTAGGCATTCCATACATTTTTAAAGCATCATATCGCAAAGCAAACCGAACAAGTGCCAATTCTTTCACAGGCTTAGGCGATGAAAAAGCGTTAATGTATTTGAAAAAGGTAGGCGATCATTATGCGCTTCCGTGCACTACAGATATACACACTGCTGAAGAAGCTTCATTGGCAGCGCAATATGTTGATATATTGCAGATACCCGCCTTCTTATGTAGACAAACTGATTTACTAATTGCAGCTGCAGAAACAGGCAAAATTGTCAATGTAAAAAAAGGCCAGTTTGTTAGTGGCGAAGCAATGAAATTTGCAGTAGAAAAAATAAGAAACGCTGGCAATGAAAAGGTAATACTCACAGAAAGAGGTACAACATTCGGTTACCAGGACCTTGTTGTTGATTACCGAAATATTCCCGCAATGCAACAAAGTAATGTACCGGTTGTAATGGATTGCACACATAGCTTGCAACAGCCTAATCAAACTTCTGGTGTAACTGGTGGCAACCCTCAATTAATTGGCACTATTGCTAAAGCTGCAATTGCAACAGGCGCTGATGGATTGTTTATTGAAACACATCCCGATCCTTCTTGTGCAAAAAGCGACGGAGCAAACATGTTGCGATTAGACTTGCTAGAAGACTTGTTAACGCAGCTGGTAAAACTTAGAAAAGCTGTCGTGTAATTATTGTTGTTGCAAGATGCAAAACTCTTGTTCTAGTGCAAGCGATGCTTGATATAATGCATCAATAAAGCCCCTGCCCCACTTTGCATAAAAGGAGCTAAAATTTTCTACTCTTTCCTGCAAACCATTGTTGGGGAATAAAGCAGTCTTGACCATTTGTATCTGCCTTTGCTGGTCCGCATATTTTCTTTTTTCAGCACGCAACATTTTTTTTTCCAATTCTTGTAGCGTTTTCAACGACCGTTTTTTAATAGCTGCAACATGTTGGGACAAAGTAGGATCAACTGCACTTGCTTGTTCTCTAATCGTTTCAAATAAGGCAGTTGCCTTTTCAAAATCTCCGTTTAAGGAAACGGGGGCTTTTGCATTTTTAGCAACTATGGTATTCAACAAATAATCGTTTGAAGCAAAGAAATCATTGACAGAAAAACCCAACTTCGTAATACGCTCTTGCCATTTTTTCTCTACAATCAGAAAAGAATTTCGAAGTACTAAAACCGGGAAAACGATTTTATAGTATGCAAACAAATCTTTCAATTGAAGCCAATAAGCTAGCTCACCGCCACCTTCAATAAAAGCAATGTTCGGAAGAATTGTTTCCTGGTACAAACCACGTAAAATCACATTAGGGCTAAAACGTTCAGGATGTTCTTTCAACTCTTGACGCAGTTGATCTTTTGAAAAACGAATAGCCGTATTAATTACTGCAAATTGATTGTTGTCGAATTCCACGCGTTCACGAAGATCATCCTTCAAATAAAAAAGGTTGATAGCTCTCGGATGCGCTTGAACGTTGTAATGTTCAGAAAGTTTTGCTGAAGTTTTTTGAACAATAGATGCGGGTCTATTTTCAAAGAGATCATCCTCAAAAACTGATATCATTTGCTGTTTCAAAGACGGATGATCAGCAATTAATACAACCAAACCATACGCTCCGAAAAGTTCGTTGACTATTTCAAGTGTGGCCTGTTGTATTGTTTTACCAATGCTGTAGCATTTACGAATAAGCCCGATAATTTCTGCGCCAAATTGTTCACCACCTAATTGACCCTGCATTTCATCAATCAATTGAATCAAAGCTTTGTCAACTTTCATTCTGCCAACAGCACCCTTTTGTTCTGTTTTCCATTGAAACTTTTTTCCTTCAACATAGGTATGATTCAACTCGTCAAAATCTGCATCTTCCGATCCCATGTAGTAGACAGGAACAAAATGATAATCTGGTAATTCACTCTTTAAATGGTCAGACAATCGTATCGCATGCAAAATTTTATAAAGAAAATAAAGAGGGCCGGTAAACAAATTGGGCTGATGTGCTGTGCAAACAGTAAATATATTTTCGGATAATAGTGAAACTATGTTTTCCTTAACCGCTTTCGATGTAACAATGTTCGTGTATTGTTCATTTAAAACATCCACTAAAATTTTTCGATCAACAGTCTGAGATTTCTTTTGCGCAATAGCATCTTTAATACCTTCTATGGTTGGGCTAAAAGCAAACAACGGTTTCAATTCCTCTTTACTTGCTAAGTAATCAGTAACAATCTTAGAGAAGCTATTAGTTTGGCTGTATGGAATGTATTGCGTAGCAAACATGCGTTCAAAAATAAACAGAACTCAAGATTTATAATTGTTAAGTTCTGGAAAGAAAAAATCCCGCTGTATTAGCGGGATTTTAATTATTGTTTCAAACAATTACATTTTGATAAATCGAACCAAGGGCGCTTTGCCTTTCGACGTGTAACCGCTGATGAAGTAAGTACCGCCAGCTAATTTACTTAAGTCAAGCGTAGCATCAGTTTGACCAGCCTGGTATTGTTTTGCAAATGCCATTACTACTCGGCCTTTTGCATCTACAACCATCCAGTCGATACGCATTGCCTTACGTAGATTCACACGCATAACAGTTGATCCACCATTTACAACATTTGGCATCAAGGTCACACCTGCAATGTCGATATCAATATTTGGAATTGCTGTTGTCAGGTTAACACCACCAACATTTGCAATAACCGTTGGGCCAAACAAGGTTGTAGTTACCGTTACTTGTCTTGCAGTAGCTGTGCCAATTGGCGTGATACCACCACTACCGGTAATAACATTCCAGTTTGTACCATTGTTTACACCAACTTCCATTGCATTGGTAGGAACAGCATTCGCATTTTTATGTGTATCGTCATACTGATAGGTTATCTGTACACCCGAACTTACGCTAGTGCTTGGAGTAATAGTCCATGTTCTATTTATCGCTCTTGAAGGATCATTGATGGTTGGTGTAATTCCCGTTGCAACACGAACTGTATAATTAGCTCCCTGCCCATTAGAAATTACTACGGGATTATAACTTGCCGCATCTGGACCTACAGGAATAATGACAGAATTTGCAGTGATGTTGTTGCTGATTACACTACCAGTTCCATTCGTAATTATATGGCTGCTAACACTACCTGGCACAGTACCTGAAACAGTCAGGTTGTTTGAACCAAGAGTGATATTTCCGTTTGCTAATACTAAAGCAGTAGATACAGACATGTTACCACCTAACGTGATACCACCATTACCATTCATTAAAATAGTACCGGCATTAATAGCACCCACAGTTTGGTTAGCTGCACCTTTGAAGGCAATGATACCAGAACCTGCAGTTAACGTGCCGCTATTAGCGTAATTGCCGTAGATGTCTAGTCTGCCACCCGCTGCAACAGTTAGGGATGCGCCTGCATTTACCGTTACGTTTCTTGCTTCAGAAACACCTGTTACTGAAGGCATAAATGGCGTACCAGAAGGGATAACAACATCGCTTGTAGGTGTAGGTACATTACCACACCAGTTTGCTGCTGTATTCCAATCTGAACTTACTGTCCCCAACCATGTGTTCGACGGGTTGACAGTTAATGTAGCAACTGAAGATGTAACTGTACCGCAAGTGCCAGTTATTACTACAGTATAGTTACCGCTATTGCTTGTTTGTACGTTGTTTAATGTCAGTGTATTAGCTGTAGCACCGGTTATTGGCGTACCGTTAAACTGCCATTGGTAAGTCAGGTTACCACCAACTGCACTTACAGAAAGCAACACATTGGCACCTGCACAAGCGGTTTGACTTTGTGGCTGTGTGGTGATGGCGGTATTTACATTGATCGTTGCAGTTACGGCTACTCTAGGCGACTCACAACCAGTAGTAACGGACCAATTATAGAAATAATAACGAGTACCGCTGGTAATATTGTCACCGTCAAGTGTATTACCGGTAATAGAAAATCCATTATTTGTACTTGGATAAGTATATGTACCAGCACCTCTGTAAATGGCTAAATCATAATAGATCTGCCATCCTGTAGAACCAGCAGGAACAGCGAAGCCAAGATTCAACGTCTTTTTAACGGTAGTGCTGATATCTGCTGCTGTAATAGTAAAGGTTCTTGTGTCAACGATTGTATTTGTTGCGTTTCGCAAGGTAACATTCAAGGTACCTGCAGTAGAAGGATAAATATCCACTGTATTGATAGTAGCCGCAGATATAGTTGAGAAATACATACCGTAACCACCAAGAGAACTAAGGTTAGCAGCAACATCTGATGCTAAGCCTACATTGAAGGTAGTACCACCGCTCAAAGCACCAACATAATAAGTTGTTGTTGCTGTGAGGTTTGGCGTTGTGAATGTACCGCCAGTGCCCAACACGTTACCACCTGTTGCAGAATTATACCAGTTCAATGTTGTTCCTGAAGAACCAGTAGCCTGCAAGGTCAATACACCAGGCCCGCAATTGGAAGCAGGTGTGGTAGTTAATACCTGAGGGGTATTTACGTTAATCGTAATTGTCGGCTGCAAACAAATTGTTCCTGAAGAGTTTTTAATATCTAAACGGTAATAGGTTGTAGCAGTTAAAGTTGGTGTTGTATAGAATGCCGCTGTAGCACCAGTTATTGGTGTATAGGTTATTCCGTTTGGTGAAGAATACCATTGGAATGTTGCAGCACCAAAACCAGAAGTAAGCGATGTAATCGTTGTGCTGCCGCTAACACAAATTTGTGAAGGCGAAGCAGTCAGCGAAACGCTTGCAGGCAATACAGTCACTTTCACAGAATCAATACCTGTACAAGAAGTAGTGCTATTATTTGCATTTGCAACATATGTATAAGTACCCGCAGCGGTTTGTTTCATGTAAACAGTTGTTGCGCTACCACCAGTGTACGGAATGGTAGCAGCAGCATCAGTAAACAAACCAGTTGTTGGGGTCCAGGTATAGGAGTCAAAGTTGGTTTGTGTTGAAGTAACTGTCAACGGCACAATAGAAGCATTGCATACTGTAGATGCTGGTGACACGCTAAATGTTGGGCCAGGGTTAACAATTGCTAATACAGCAACACGGGGACTTTCGCAAGTACTGCTTGCAGAAACATAATAAGTAGTAGTTGCATTCAATACCGGCGTAAAGAATAACGTGCCTGTGCCTACTGGCGTACCACCAGATGCTGTAGTGTACCAGTTTAACGTACCGCCTGAGGCAGCAGCACTTAAGGCAACTACGCCTGGCCCGCAACGCTGACCCGGAGTGGTGGATGTAACCGTTGGCGGTACGCAACCAATGTTAACCGCGTCAATGCTAACGTTATCACCAAACTCAGAGTGAAACTTAAAGCCCACGTAAATGAAAGGCTGGTTGCCAGCGGCGGCAGGTAGCGTTAAGGATTTCTTTTTCCATTGACCCGTACCTACTGGTAAAGAAGCATCTTGACGAGGGAAGAAGGTTCCTGCATCAACCCAGGTAGTGCCGTTTAATGAATATTGTACTTGTACACCTTCTAACAAGTTTGTATAGTATGCACTGTTTTCGTTAAACATGTAGAACTCAACGTTCACGTTGGCATTACCTGTTGTGTTCAACGGTGGTGAAACCAATCTTGTTTCATTACCACTAGCTATACTATATGAGTTCCAGTATACATATCGCGTTCCTTCGTATGGCGTGGTAGTTGGGTTACTTGAATTGGTCTGGAAGGTAATATTGGATGTACCTACTACATATTGCTGTGTCCAGCAAGATGGGAACACACTTGTTCCTGAAGTATTAAAACCTTCAAAATATGGTGTTGGGATAGCAGTACATGCTGTTGTAAATGATACTATCGATGAATTAGGGCTATATGTTGGACCACTACATATTTGTCTGACATAAATATCATATACAGTATTTGAGCTTAGACCCGTTATTGCAATTGGAGATGCGGTGCCGGTAACTACTGTTCCTCCGGTTCCTGCTGAAGCACCTGTACCCGGGGTAAAACCTGTAGGGCCATATTCTACAATAAAGCTATTACCAGTAGATGTAAAAGCAACAGAAGCGGAATTGCTTGTTATATTACTCACAGTAACCGCACTCGGTGCAGAACAAGGTGGAGTAAGTGTGATAGAAAGGTCGTCGAAGGCAATATAATTAGGAGCAGTCGTAGCATTAAAACCTTGGATTGCAATGTAATAGATGCCTGTTGTAGGTGGAATAAAACTTCCCTTTATTTCTGTGTAAGTTGTAGCCGCTGCATTTGATGCAGTTGCTATTGTATTAGTCATCGCAGCTGGAGTAGGAGAAGTACCATAATATAATCCTGCTGTAGTCCAGGCTACACCATCTGTTTTATACCATACTGATGCATCATAACTAACCCCACCGGTTAATTGTATGCCTTGAGTGAAAAAGTAACCGGAAGTATTCGAAGGACTCCAGTACACTGCTACAAATTTACTTCCTGTACGTGCAATAAGTGCACTGTTTGTAGTTGTAGCATTGGCTGTATAAGATCTTGTTTTACCTGTAGTAGATATGGCAGGAGATGCCGTCATACAATTCGGCAATGTTCCCGCAACAGCGATGCTCTCAAAACTTTCTGTATAAGGAACAGTACCAACACCTGCCACTGTTACTTGTACTGAAGTAGATGTTTGACTATTTCCAGTTGTACTACAAGTTACAATTGCTCTATACCAAGTATTAGCAGAAACAGTAGCAGTATAGTTTGAAGTTGTTGCTCCGGAAATATTTGTCCAGTTAATATTATCAGGTGAAGATTGCCATTGATAGGTTAATCCTGAAACACCAGTAGAAGATCCGGTCAAGCTTAATGCTGTAGTTCCACCTAGACACGCCGAAGTTGGGTTAGCTGCAGCAGTTCCTGCAGTAGGCGTACCGGAACAAGGTGGCGGTGGTGCCCATGTAAACGTCAGCCCTGATGCAGGTGTAATTGTTGATGAATAAGTTACGGATGCAGTATTAATTGAACCGGCTGTAGTAGCTGACCAGGAAGTTGTGCTTGTTCTATTATTGAAGTCTGCATTAGTTGCTCCTCGTAAACCAACTTGAGCAGTAGTTGACGTTGCATTGGCAGAAAAGCCGCCATACACTATGCTTACATTATTAGTTGTTTCAAAAAGTTGAACCTGAAAATTCAGTAGCTCATTATAAGAGGCTGCTGAATAACGGGTATAATTAGACCATTGAAAGGTAATCACCCGAAAAGGAGAGGTTCCGCTTACTGACCATGTGATATTCCCATTATTACTCATTAAATCTCTACCCAAAGGAGCAACAGCACCACCATAAGCAGTTGTACCGCTGATGGGACTGTAAGTAGCGCCAGCAGGAGCGGTAGGGCCAAAACTTAGAAATCCGTTAGTGTTCACATAGACTTGAGTGTAGCTAACACCTGCAAAAGTAAAGGGAAAAGGCAGCGTCACTGCATATGAATTGTCATCATCGGTAGCCGATGAAGAAATAACAGTTCCACCAGTTATAGGTGTATACGTACCATTTGACTGACTAAAAACATACTGGGAAACAGTCTGAGCATTAACGACTGCTGCAGCAATTACAAACACAAATAATGTGAAAATTCTTGCATAAAACTTTCTCATAAGCAACTATTTAATTTAAATGAATTGGGAAGGATACGGTATGGGAAAATAGGATTTTTTAACATTTCGGAAATAAAAAAATTTTCAACTACTGTTAAAAAACTCTTTTTAAACCTTTTATAGATGTACAAAAGAAATGATGCAAATTAAAGCACTGCCTTGGTCAGTTGGTTATTGACCGTTCGCCAGAGTTTCAGTGGGTTTTCATTTCGTAATTCAGGCGGCAATAACCCATTATTCCAGTTTTGAAAGCAGATCGGTCGGGCAAACCGTTTAATGCCATCGGCACCTACTGCAGTAAAGCGACTGTCCGTTGTGGCAGGGTAAGGACCTCCATGTTGCATGCTTAATGCTACCTCCACTCCTGTTGGTACGCCATTAAAGATCAACCGGCCGCATTTCTCCTGAACAATATCCACTAAAGCAGTATTGTCCTTTAACTCCTCATCCGTCCCCATTAATGTTGTTGTTAACTGTCCCTCTAAAGATGTTGCAACAGCCATCATTTCTTTCATATCGGCACAAACGACTAGTAATGAAAACGGACCAAATATTTCTTTATGTAAGACAGGGTTTTTCAAGAATTCTTCTGCCCGTACAGACGCTAAGGTTGGGATGGAGTTTTCTTGGTCAACTTGGAATTGACTGCTAATGACCGTAGTTACTCCTTTTTGCCTTAAAGCCTCCGCCCTTTTCTCGTGAAAGCTTTTGGCAATGCGGGGGTGAAGCATTTTAGCTGGCTTTGTTTGCGCTATTAACTCACCCAGTTTCTTTTTGAACGCATCTAACGCTTCACTTTGAATACCTACCAACAATCCCGGGTTAGTACAAAATTGCCCTGCACTTTGAGTAATAGAAGCAGCGTACATTTTTGCAATGGCACCGGGATTCTGCGCTAACTTCTCCGGCAATAAAAACACCGGGTTCACACTACCCATTTCTGCAAAAACAGGAATAGGTTCAGGACGTTGATTTGCTAAATCAAACAAAGCTTTACCGCCTTCAAATGATCCGGTAAATCCTACTGCTTTGGTATATGGATGCTGCACTAAAGCTTTACCTACTTCAAAAGAAGCTCCATGCAAATGAATAAAAATATCTTTCGATAAATTGAAGTGCTCACTTACTTTTTGAATAGCCTTTGCTACCAACTCCGAGGTTTGTGCATGTGCGGGATGTGCCTTTAAGATAACGGTACAACCTGCTGCTAATGCACAAGCAGTATCGCCACCAGCCGTAGAATACGCAAACGGAAAATTTGATGCGCCAAACACAACCACAGGTCCTAAAGGCACCAACATTTTGCGGAGGTCTGGCTTAGGCGGATTTCGTTTTGCATCGCCTGTGTCAATACGTATGTCCAACCAGGTGCCTTCTTCACAAGCAGCAGCATAACTGGTCAGTTGAAAAATAGTTCGGGTTAATTCTACGCTTAACCTTCCTTCTTCCAAATGTGTTTCTTCATGAGCAGTTGCTATTAAATTAGTTGCTTCCGCTTCTAACTCAAAGGCGATGCGTCTCAAAAAATCGGCTCTCTGTTTCAAGCTATGTTTCCGATACGATTGAAAAGCATTCAATGATGCCTTCATTGCCTCATCTACTTCTTCTATAGTTGCATCTTTAAATTTCATATCCTGTAGTTATTCGATTTCCAATCGCTTTAGTTGTCTCAAATAATCGTGCTGCAAGTCTTCGTGCATACCTGCAATGGCCGTCTTTATTTTTTTCAGTTGCGACTGATATAAATTACTTAATGCCGTGCTTCGTTGCCATTTTAAATTAAGTCTTTTAAAATTGGTACAATAATGAAGCAGTACTTCTACCCCTATTGTCTTACTCCCGGAGTAACGAATGAACTTGTTGGCAATGCGTAAAATCTTTCTGATTGTCTTCTTCGCATAATACACATTAGTTGTATTTACTTCTGTAAACCCATCCGTAATACCTTCATTAATTTTGGTAATGTATTGTTGCTCATCAGCCGCTTCAAACAACAAATAAGTCAGTAATTCTTTGTTCTCCTTTTTATAACGGGCAAGACGCAAGCATAGTTCAATTAATTCCTGGCGGGATAAATTTTTTAATGCTTGCGTAATCTCGTTTACCGATGCTGCTTTCATGTTTGCTAATGTAGGGTAATATTAATTCTTTTTGTAAAGACGCAATCTTGGCACAACGGTTGTCTATCTGAGTGCTCAAGCTATTACTGATGAAAAAAAATTTGAAGCGTTTAGATACAATAGCATTAAAAAAGCTATATGCCAAAGAAGCAAAGGGCTTGGGAAAAAGTACATCCGAACAATTTCAGGAGCATAAGAAATTAGTGACGGATTTAGCCATTGAAATATACAAACGATTTCATAGTACACTCAGTTTTAATGCTATGGAACAACCGGTGCGTCCGATCAAACTTTATTAAATGGTGGCTAAATAGTCAACCATTTTTTGTTGCATCCTGATCGGTAAAAGATCTGATCCTGCCTTCATATTGTTTGCAATACGTTGTGGATTACTTGTGCCAGGTATGATGCAGGTTACTGCATCACTTGCTATAATAAATTTTAAAAAATACTGGCTCCAATTTTCTATGCCATATTCATATGCCCACGAAGGCAATCGTTTTCCATTCAAAGAGCTCATTAACTTTCCTTCACCTAACGGAGGATTAATTATTGTAGCCACTCCTTTTTCCTTTGCAAGCAGCAATAATTTCGTTTCAGCATTGCGTGCTGTTATTGAATAATTAAACTGAACAAAATCAATAGGTTCAGTTGCAATAATTTTCATCAATGCTTTGTGCATGCTATCGGTATAATGTGTAATACCAATACAGCGAACCTTACCTTCTTCTTTTCATTGCTTTAATGTTTTTAAATGCGTCTGCCAATCAACTAGGTTATGTATTTCAATTAAATATATAACACTTCGTTGCATTTTCTGCATTGATGATTGCATTTGTTGTATTCCTGCATTCTTGCTTTCTATCCAAACCTTTGTTGCATAAAAGAAATTGTTTTGTTCAGGCATTGTGCCGGTAATATCACCAATTACGTTTTCTGAGCGACCATACATGGGAGAACTATCGATGACTGTTCCACCATATTCATGCATAGTTTCCAACACTTTTTGTAAAGAAGAATAGTGCGTCGTGTCAACACCGAACGTTTGTCACGTACCTAAGCCTATTACTGGCAGTGCTTCACCGGATGAAGGAATAATTCGTTTGATCATAAACTTGGTACGCAATATCTTGCTGCTACTTAATTTCGAGGAACACATCTCCACCAACAGGATGACCAACACAAGTGAGTACTAAACCTTGTTCCAATTCTTTTTCGGTTAATACTTCATTGTATGAATGCCATACAGTGCCTTCTGTGCATTTCGCCACGCAGTTACCACATCGGCCGGCTTCACAACTATAGGGCAAACTGATACCTTGCTTTTTGGCAGCCTTTAAAATTGAATCGGGATAATGAACTACAATTTTAAACTCTTCGTTTTTCAATTGCATATAAGCCATGTAATCTCCTTTGTCTGGTGGTAAAGCATCTCTTTTTATTGCTTTGTTAATGACAAAATCCTCCTTCTTAATATGTTCTTTCCGGATACCTATTTCATGAAGCGTGTAGATACATAGACGCATGTACGATTCTGGTCCGCAAATATAAAAAAGTGAATTGCCTGCGCTGTATTGCTGAACAAAGCCAACTAACAAATCACGGTGCAATCTGGCTCTTAAAAGATTTGAGTTATTGCTAAACAAAAATTTAATAATAAGCCTGCCATAATATTTTTTCTGCAAAGCATTTAGCTCTTTTAAGAATACCGTTTTGTTTTCCGAAGCATTGCTGTAAACAAGTACAAGCAATAAATCGGGTAGTGTGAGTAGTGCTTCTTTTATCAACGAATAAATAGGCGTAACGCCACTACCTGCGGCAAAGAAGAAAAGTGTCTGGTAGTTTTTGATATCATCAGGTAGCACAAAAAAACCACCAGCGCCTGTCGTGATCAATTCATCCCCTACTGATGCGTGATCAATTAGTTGTCTTGAAAAAAAACCATTTTCAATGCGCTTCACGCCTATTGCCAATAGCTCATTTACTGCGGGGGAAGAAATAATAGAATACGACCGGCGAATTTCTTCGTCGCCGTGTTGTTGTACCAAAGTCAAATACTGCCCCGCTTTGTATTGAATGCCATGTCCTTCTTCAAAAACAAATGTTTTAAAGCCTTTTACCTCTTCTGCTATTGATTTAATGCGAACCTTTTTATATATTATACTCGGCTTATCCATTCTTTAAATTTAGTATTATGACATCAATCAAAATGCAGCAGGTAAGCTTAGAATATTTTTACAGGCATATCCATGAAAAGAAAACTACGGTATTATCGTCTTCTCTGGCTAAAGCATGACCTGCCTGCTGGCCTTTCGGTTTTTCTAGTAGCGCTTCCACTTTGTCTTGGTATTGCATTGGCATCTGGTGTTCCACTATATGCGGGCATCTTATCTGGCATTATTGGAGGCATAGTTGTTTCGCTCGTGAGCAAATCTCCTCTAAGTGTATCAGGGCCTGCAGCAGGATTGACGACAGTCGTTGCAGCCTCCATCGTTACATTGGGCGATTTCAAAACCTTTCTCTTAGCGCTGATTATTGCGGGATTGTTCCAAGTGATTTTAGGCTTATTAAAGCTTGGTGTAATTGCCAATTATTTCCCTTCTGCTGTCATCAAAGGAATGCTCGCAGCTATTGGAATTATTTTAATTGCGAAACAAATTCCGGTTGCCTTAGGATATGATCAACCTGACTTTTGGACAAATAGCTTCTTAGGCTTATTTAAAGAAAAAAACATCCAGGCCTACCTACATTATTTTAACCAGCATACAACGAGGGCTGCAATGATTATCACCATCACTTCATTAGTTGCTATGATCTTGCTTCAGCGTTCTTCTTCGAAAAGAATAAAGATGATTCCCGCACCATTAGCCGTTGTATTGATCGGTATTTTGGTTAACCTCATTTTCGATTATACCGCAAATTCTTTTTCTTTAAAACCAACTCAGCATGTAAACATCCCTGCAAATATTTTGAGCAATATTGTCTTTCCTGATTTATCAAAATTGTTTTCATCTGTTGAAATACTAAAGCAGGGAGCTATTATTGGATTGCTTGCAACCTTGGAAACACTTTTAAGTATTGAAGCAATAGACAAATTAGATAAGCATAATCGCATCACACCAGTAAATAGAGAGTTGCTTGCACAAGGCATTGGTAATATTAGTTGCGGTCTATTAGGGGCTATTCCCATTACAGCAGTCATTGTACGCGGCTCGGCAAATGTGGATGCAGGCGCAAGAACAAGAATGTCTGCCTTTACACATGGCGCTTTCCTGTTGCTCACAGTCTTGCTAATCCCATTTTTTCTAAATAAAATTCCGTATGCAGCACTTGCAGCTATCTTGTTAGTTACTGGATACAACCTTACAAAGCCAAAGCTTTATAAGAACATGTGGGCTTTGGGTTGGAACCAGTTTCTTCCTTTCGTGTTCACAATAGTTGTGATCCTATTGACAGATCTATTGATTGGCGTTAGTATTGGCTTATTAGTGTCTACCTATTTTATTATTCGAAATAATTTTAAGGCAGAATATAAGATCCAAAAAAATAAACAACATGAAACAGAAATATTGCTGATCAAGCTAAATACCAATGTCACGTTTTTAAACAAGGTAAAACTGAAAGATGCATTAGATAGAATTCCTGAATATTCCATACTCACCATTGACGGCAGCGAATGCAATTTTATTGATTATGATATACTTGAAATTATTTCAGAGTATGGCAATAAGGCGCACGATAGGCATATAGAACTTCATTTAAAAGGCATCAAAAAAGTAAATGTCACTGCCATTCACTAAATAAAAAAAATCCGCTACAGCGGAGTCAATAAACTTGCACCTTATACATCATGCAATCACTTCACCTTCCAAATCGTAATCATATGCCTTGGTAATTTTCACGTTTACAAAATCACCCGGCTTTAATTTATCCTGAGTTTGTACAATTACTTCGTTATCTACTTCCACGCTGTCAAATTCAGTTCTTCCCAAATAACGTCCTGCTTCTTTTTTATCGATCAATACTTTAAATGTTTGCCCTACTTTCTCTTGGTTTTTTTCAAAACTAATTTCCTGCTGAACGGCCATAATATCCTCAGCACGTCTTTGTTTTTCATCAGCAGGCACATCATCCACTAAATCGTATGCCGATGTATTTTCTTCATGCGAATAAGTAAAGATGCCTACTCTTTCAAAACGTTGTCTTTCTAAAAATCCCTTCAGTTCTTCCACATCGTCTACTGTTTCACCAGGGAAGCCGGTGATGAGTGTGGTACGCAAACAAATGCCTGGAACTGTCTCTCTTATCTCCTGCACCAATTCTTCCATCTCGACCCGTGTGATTTGTCGACGCATCGCTTTTAGCATGTTATCTGCCGCATGTTGCAAAGGCATGTCTAAATAGTTACAGATGTTATCACGTTCACGCATTACCTCCAAAATTTCCATCGGAAACTTATGTGGGTAAGCATAATGCAAACGTATCCATTCAATGCCCTTTACATCACTTAATCGCTTCAACAGGTCAGCCAGCATTCTTTTTTTGTATAGGTCTAAACCATAGTAGGTAAGCTCCTGTGCAATGAGCATAATTTCTTTTACACCACGACTTGCCAAATGCTCGGCTTCCTTTACCAGATCATCAATAGAACGGCTAACATGTTGTCCGCGCATCAAAGGGATTGCACAAAAAGCACAGGTCCGATTGCAGCCTTCCGAAATTTTTAAATAGGCATAGTGTTGTGGGGTTGCCAGCAAACGTTCGCCTAACAATTCAACTTTATAATCAGCTTCAAATTTTTTTAAGATGAGAGTCAATTCCATTGTGCCAAACCAGGCATCCACTTCCGGAATGCTTTCCTCCAAATCATCACGATAGCGTTGACTTAAACAACCGGTCACATAAACCTTATCCAGTTTGCCCTTTTGCTTCAGGTTTACCTGCTCCAAAATAGTGTTCACGCTTTCTTCTTTGGCCTTGTCAATAAAGCCGCAGGTATTCACCACTACGATGTTATGGTCATATTTAGCGCTTTCATGCACCACATCAATATCATTCGCTTTTAATTGGCCGCTCAACACTTCGCTGTCTACCATGTTTTTACTGCAGCCGAGTGTAATGATATTGACTTTGTCTTTTTTAAGAGTTCTTGCTTTCATGCGAAGCGCAAAGGTAAGATTATGCGATAGCTAAAAAGCTGTTCGCACAGATTTAAGATAACAATAAAAAACCTCATCGAAATGAGGCTATATAAGTTTTAAAGTTTCAATTAGAAGGCATATCTCGCTGCAATTCCAAAACGGGCCGCTGTGAAACCGGTTCCATGGGTCACAGTAAAAATGGGGCTCCAGCCAAAAGAAAAGTTCAGGGGAACATTCTGAACTTTGTAATCCAATCCGGCAGCCGGACGAATTAAGAAGTCAGTTGATTTGGAACTACTGTAGTAATAATGATCCCAGAATTAGCTGTAATTAGCATAAGAATATTTCGAAAAGGCAACGGCAGTGCCGATACCTACATACCATTTTAAGCCATCGGCATTGGCAATGTCATCATGATATTCATATTGCACACCGATCATGGTGAGGCCTTATCCAAAATTAATTTGTGCTTCACCTGCGCTGTGTTTATTAAAGAAGTGCTTTCCGGAAACACCCATTAAGGCTTTATAATCGTTTCCGAAATCCACTTTAAGTCCAACGGAGTTGGAGTAAGTTGAACCTTTTTGAGCATACGCAGAATCAATACATGCAATACCTGCAAGAACTAAAATAATCTTTTTCATTTTTGTTGGGTTTTGAGGTTGCAAAAGAAAGATCCAATGCAATACTCCGCTTCTCAAAAATGAACAAACTGAAGCTTTACGAAAATGAATTGCTAGAACTGTGTGATGAAACTTATTCTCCTTTCAAATTAAATAAGCTGTCTACAAATTCGTGCTTATCAAACACAAGCAGATCTTCCATTTTTTCACCTACACCAATAAACTTAACGGGTATTTTAAACTGGTTGGCAATAGCCAGAACAACACCGCCTTTCGCAGTGCCATCAAGCTTTGTAATAGCCAATGCAGTAACATCCGTAGCGGCAGTAAAATGTTTGGCTTGCTCCAAAGCATTTTGTCCGGTCGATCCATCCAGTACAAGGAGTACTTCGTGAGGAGCACCAGGAATGACTTTTTGAATACTGCGTTTAATCTTGCTCAGCTCCTCCATCAAGTGCGCCTTGTTATGCAAGCGACCGGCTGTATCAATCAACACCACTTCCGACCCTCTGGAGACGGCACTTTGCACTGTATCAAAAGCAACAGCAGCTGGATCGGAGCCCATTGCTTGTTTTACAATAGGCACATCTGTTCGTTCTGACCAGATAGTTAATTGATCAACAGCAGCTGCTCTGAATGTGTCGGCTGCTCCTAACAGGACAGACTTACCTGCTTTTTTGAAATTGTAAGAGAGCTTACCAATAGTAGTTGTCTTACCAACACCATTCACGCCTACTACCAATATCACATAAGGCTTGGTGGGTAATTCAGAATGGAAATCGTAAGTGTTTGCAGAAGGCGCATCTACTAAGGTCGTTTCTATTTCCTTCTGCAGAATTTTATTGAGCTCACTTGTATTTAAATACTTGTCTTTTGCAACTTTTTCTTCAATGCGGTTGATAATGGCTATTGTTGTATCAATACCTACGTCGGCAGACACTAATGCCTCTTCTAAACTGTCCAGCACTTCTTCATCCACGGTGCTTTTGCCTGCAATTGCCTTGGTTACCTTTGAAAAGAAATTCTCTTTTGTTTTTTGTAAACCCTCGTCTAAACTTTCTTTTTCCTTCTTACCAAAAATCTTATTGAAAAATCCCATCAGCTAAACTTTAATTTATTTTTTCTGCCTGTAAAATAGTATAAAATCACACCTAAAAAAGGAGCCAATAGTACAATCAATTCCCACAATAGTTTCTCATTTCTTCCGCTAAACTCACTTCGCACTATATCAATCAATGTTATTAGCCAGAGTGCCAAATCATCCAACAAAAAAAGAGTCCAAATAATAAGTACCCAGGAAGGTGTCATAAGTTGCATTGCTTTGATTGTTTACTTATTCAAAAATAAGTTGATTAGCATTACTGAGCGATGAGTTCAATTTGGTTCTACAAGCCTGTTGAGTTATCAACTAAGCGCTAATCCTTACATGCAAATAAGAAAAGCTGCCCTTATTGGGCAGCTCTCTTAAAAAATTTATTAACCCCAGAGGATTATTTCTGCGCTAAGAAATCTTTCACTTTGTCTTTGTGAACGATTTGCTCTTTAAACGTGTAAGCGCCAGTTTTAGGGCTACGAACGGCACGAATTACCTTCGTCCAGTTTTTTGCTTCAGCGGCTGCTTTTACGTCTTTTACTTTCGCGTTTTTAGATGCTGCTTTTGCCATGGTATAACGAGTTTAGACAGTGATCTTATTTAATTTCTTTATGAACAGTTACCTTCTTAAGGTTTGGATTATATTTCTTCAACTCCAACCGCTCAGGATTGTTCTTTTTATTTTTTACAGTAATGTAACGGCTGGTGCCAGGAACACTGGTTGTTTTTTGCTCAGTGCATTCTAAAATTACCTGTACACGGTTTCCTTTCTTTGCCATTGTTGATTAGTTTAGATATGTTGACCTTGAGCTCTTAACTCTTTTACAACGTTATATAATCCTTTTTTGTTGATCGTACGGATAGCATCCGTAGTAAGCTTCAACGTAATCCATTTGTTTTCTTCAGCTAAGAAGAAACGCTTTGTTTGTAAGTTGGGTAAAAAGCGACGCTTTGTTTTGATGTTTGAGTGAGACACCTTGTTACCACCAACCGGCGTTTTACCTGTAACCTGACATACTCTTGCCATGACTTGAAAATTTTGTCCCGATTTTTTCGGGAGGCAAAAGTAAGGAAATCAATTTAAAATAGGACAGTTATGATAGAGAAATTTCTATGTTTAGAAAATATTAGCAATAATTTTCAAAGCTTTTGTCGTTAATAGCGATCAATTGATCTACTCCAATCACCATTCCGGCATCAGTTTCAATCACATCTCTGCCAGAAACCGTATCTATTTTTATAATATGACCTCTAATAATTATTACCCCTCCTTCTACCGAACGAAACTTAATGGTGCACAACTTTTTCAAGTCCATTAGTCCTTCCAGATATGCTTTTTGTTGACTGTCTGCCATGTCTTTTCACTGCAAAAATATTACCTGCATCCTATTCTTCCTTGTTAAAGCACAGATTACTTATACCATACCCATAGAACACCCGTATTTTACCCGTACTTAGTCCGACTCAGTCCTACTCTTTATTATGTTAAGTACCTCATCCAACCTCCGACTTCTTACTCCCTCCTTCGTAACCACTTAATGGCTTAAGGCACTTTCAAGGCAGGATAATGGCACAAATAGGCACATTACATTATATTAAACAGAAGAGGCCAAACATTTTACAGGGCTTTTGCGCTTACCTCATTTTAAAGTAGCTTCGTGCCGCTTTTGAAAGCTCCATTGATCATTCAGTCATAGACGGTGCTTTCAATCTATATCTGAAATCTAAAATCTGAAATTAAATGGCATACGATGTTGTTGTTATTGGCTCGGGTCCCGGCGGTTATGTAGCTGCAATCCGTGCTTCGCAATTAGGCTTTAAAACAGCAGTTATTGAAAGAGAAAGCTTAGGCGGTATTTGTTTGAACTGGGGTTGTATTCCCACCAAAGCATTATTAAAAAGTGCTCAGGTTTATGAATATATCAAGCATGCAAAAGACTTCGGTATCGAAGCTTCCGGTCAACACAATTTTGAAGCAGTGATCAAAAGAAGTCGCGGTGTTGCTGATAAAATGAGCAAAGGCGTTGCTTTTCTGATGCGCAAGAATAAAATTGACGTGATCAATGGTTTTGGTAAAGTGTTAGGCAAAGGAAAGATTGAAGTAACCGGCGCCGATAATAACAAGCAAACAGTTGAAGCAAAACATATCATTATCGCAACCGGCGGCAGAAGCCGTCAATTGCCGGCTATGCCTATTGATGGAAAGAAGATCATTGGCTACCGCGAAGCGATGACCTTGCCGCAGCAACCAAAATCAATGATCGTTGTAGGTAGCGGTGCTATTGGCGTTGAGTTTGGCTATTTCTACAACAGCATGGGTACAAAAGTTACTATCGTTGAGTTCATGCCGAAGATTGTACCCGTAGAAGATGATGATATCTCTAAAGAATTAGAAAAGAGCTTCAAGAAGAATGGCATTGACATCATGACTTCCTCTGAAGTAACCAAAGTAGATACTTCAGGCAATGTAGTGAAAGCAACCGTAAAAACACAAAACGGTGAAGTAACGCTGGAAGCAGATGTATTACTAAGTGCAGTAGGCGTTCAGGCAAATATTGAAAATATTGGCTTAGAGCAAGTAGGCATTAAAACAGAAAGAGGATTAATCTCCGTAGATAAATATTACCAAACTTCTGTACCGGGCATTTATGCAATTGGCGATTGTGTTCCCGGCCAGGCATTAGCACACGTAGCATCTAAAGAAGGCATAACCTGCGTAGAGAACATTGCATATAACGAAAAGAAATACAACCATCAACCAGAGCCATTGGACTATGGCAATGTTCCGGGTTGTACCTATTGCTCACCAGAAATTGCATCTGTCGGTTATACAGAAAAGAAAGCAAAAGAGGCTGGCTACGAAATTCGTGTGGGTAAGTTCCCATTAAGCGCTTCGGGTAAGGCTTCTGCCGCAGGACATACAGAAGGTTTTGTAAAAGTAATCTTCGATGCAAAATACGGTGAATGGTTAGGCACACACATGATCGGCTATAACGTTACAGAGTTGATTGCAGAAACAGTGGTAGCCCGAAAACTGGAGACAACTTATCATGAAGTGCTCAACAGCATTCATCCTCACCCAACCATCAGCGAAAGTGTGAAAGATGCTATTGAAGTGGCTTACGATGAGGCTATTCACTTATAAAAATATAATAACGATATCTGAAGGATTGTAAGCAATTACAATCCTTTTTCTTTTAATGCAGCGGTGGCTTAATTTTTATACTCTTACAAAACAACTACTCCAACTATGAAAAAGATCTTCTTATCAATAACCTTATTTATTTTTGTTAAAACTTCTTTAGCACAGGACACTTATAGCCCCAATGTTGCTTTCAAATGGGCACCAACAGGTTTAATTCTGGGTGATATTAGCCTCCAAGCTGAGTATAGCTTCAGTGACAAACATTCATTGACAGCTAAAATTGGCATTCCTGTGACTGCTCATCACACCTTTCAATACGAAGACAAAGATGCTGTGTTCAACATGAAAGCCACCTCTTTTCTGGCTGGCTATCGCACTTATCTTTCAAGGAAGAAGCACATGCTTGGCTTATACTTTGAACCTTATTTTAAATACGTACACCATGCCAGCGAAGGCACAGGATTAGGAACCTTGAATGGCCAGACCGTAATGATGAATTTTACCAATGATTACAATGGTGTTGGCATCGGTGCTCAGCTTGGTGCACAGTTTATTATTGGAAAACGATTTATTATTGATCTGTTTTTTTTAGGACCTGAAATTAATTCTGCTAGAAACAATTTTAAATCGGTAGAAGTAACTAATACTATTCCATGGAACTCGATTCAGGCACAGGAAGCAGAGAGAGACATTAGGGACTTTATCAATAAATTTCCCTTCGTAAAAAATAATACTACCGTAAAAGTAGACCAGCAAAACAGAATAGTAACTGCGGATTTTAATGGTGCATTGCCAGGTTACCGTATTGGTGTTTCATTTGGCGTTGCTTTGTAAAAAGAATAATTATAAAAAAGAGTAGCAATTGCTACTCTTTTTTATAATCACTTATGACTTACTAAATACTTTTTTCAGAAGCTCAGTTGTTCGTGCAGCGGGATCTTTTCTAATCTTTTGTTCTTCCTGTCCTACTTGGTAAAAAATTCCGGTTAATGCTTTTTCCGTGACATAAGCCGATAAGTCCGGGTTCACTTTATTTGGATTAAAACGATTATAAGTAGTAAATAATGTGTTCCAATATTTCGTTGCGTTTACTTTTTGCAAAGAGCTTTCAATGATGGGGCGAAACGCTTCGGTTAATGGAGATGAGGTCTTATCTTTTAAATAATTCGTTGCTGCCAGATCGTTGCCTCTCAAAATACTCAATGCATCATTAATGGTCATTTGCTTAATGGCATTCAAAAAGATGGGAGCTGCGCTTTTTGCAGCATCTTCAGCAGCCCGATTCATTGATAAAATAGCATTATCAACCAAATTGCCCATACCTAAATTGCGCAAGGTGCTTTCTACTTTTTGTGCTTCTTGCGGCAATAAAATTTTAACGGCGGCATCTTTAAAGAAACCATCAACGGCAGATAATTTTTGCGTACCAACTTGTGTGCCCTTGTTCAAAGCTTCTTTCAAACCCGCAGCAATTTCATCAGTGCTAAGTGAAGAAGTAGCATTTGTTTTCAATGCCTTATTTAATACTCCTTTTGCGGAACTGTCGCTGGTGGCTTTTCTTAAAATATTTCCAAATTGAGCTTGCGAAGAAAGAGTAAAGAGCACAAAAGCGGTAGATAGTAAGCTTATTTTTTTCATAGAATCGTTTTCTGCACCGAATATAATTGCTTTGAACTTAAAAGAGGGTTAAAGTACATTTGAATATGATTAGCATCTGGGAAAGAGAAGCGTTTTATGCACCGCAGGATATCATTATTGTAGGCAGTGGTTTTGTTGGTTTGTGGTCGGCTTTTTATTTGAAAAAGAAACATCCAAAATTAAAAATTTCCATTATTGAGAGAGGGCTGATACCCACTGGCGCTTCAAGTCGCAATGCTGGTTTTGCCTGTTTTGGTAGTTTAAGCGAAGTAGTTCGTGATGGTCAAGAAATGGGCATTAATAAAATGTTGGCGTTGATCGAAATGCGTTATAAGGGATTAAAGAAAATTCAGAAGTATTTTAATAAAAACGATATTGACTTTGAACTATGTGGCGGTTATGAGTTATATGACAATACTTCTTCAGAAGAAGAGCTACAGTATCAGACTGAATACATTAATTCTTTAATCAAACCCATTACTGATGTAAAGAAGACCTACAAGTTAGCAGATGAAGAGATAAGCAAGTTCGGGTTTGGAAACACAAAACACCTAGTAAAAAATAATTTAGAAGGTTATTTACATTCCGGTAAATTATTACAAGCTTTAATTCAGAAAGTACAATCGTTGGGTGTGCAAATTTTTACTTCGGTAGACGTAAAGAACATTGAACGGGGTGATTGCCAAATTTCTTTAACCACTAATCATCCGATGAAATTTTTAACCAAGCAATTATTGCTTTGTACCAATGCTTTCACAAAGGCATTGGTGCCTGAAATTGATATTGTTCCTGCCCGTGGCCAGGTGTTGCTCACTTCTCCCATTCACAATCTGACCTGGAAAGGAACATTCCATTCTGATGAAGGTTATTATTATTTCCGCAACTTAGGTAATCGCGTCTTATTAGGAGGCGCTAGAAATAAAGCTTTCATGGATGAAGAAACGCATGACATAAAAACTTCTGATTTCATTCAACAGCAATTGGAACAGTACCTGATTGAAGTAGTGTTGCCTAATAACACAGCACAATATACCATTGAACATCGTTGGGCTGGTATTATGGCAATGGGCAGCGAGAAACTGCCCATTATAAAAGAATTGGAACCGAATATTTTTTGTGCTGTACGTATGAGTGGTATGGGTGTTGCCTTGGCTCCCGTAGTTGCTCAAGAAGTTTCTGTAATGATGATTAATTCATTTTGATAAACTTTTGCCTTAACAACACATCGCCATTGCTTCCCTGGATAATGTACCCACCTACAGCAAATCGTTGGAGGTTTATTTTTTGAATAGCATTGGTTACTGTTTGTTTTGCTACCAAAGTACCATTCATGTTAATGATTTGCACCTCTTTACCAATCCAACTTTCATTCAATGACAAGGTTATTTGATCTGTGGCAGGATTTGGGAAAATGCTAATAAAAATTGTAGGTGTTTTCACTTCTACAATAGGCGCTTCTTTATTCCAAGGCTGATTTAATCCTTTAGAAGTAAGTAAGGTATATCGTGGGCCACCTGCTGCAAACAAACTCCTCATGCGTTGCTTTTGCCCTTCGGTAAACAAATTCATACAAGCGTCATTCGTGAAATCCATATAATTCATATACATGTCGCCTAAAGGAGCATTACTGCATGTAACACGAACACCAGTTGGACAACCTGAAGTATACATAGATTGTGATGGTGTATCATACACTAAATCATCACCACAATTTGCATCACCCCAAATATGTTTTAAACTTAACCAATGACCTACTTCGTGAGTAGCTGTTCTGCCTAAGTGGTAAGGTGCCACAGTACTAATGGTTCCAAATGCTGAATAATTAATCACTATACCATCTTTAGCTGGATCGCAACCTGGTTCACTTGAATAGCCTAATAAATTACGAGTGTTACTCACCCAAATGTTCAAGTAATTTTTTGCATCCCAGGCATCGTCACCACCCTGCGAAGAGTATTTGATCTTATCATCCATTGACCAATAACGAGTACTAGAGTATTTACGAATAATACCTGTTGTTGCTCGTCCGTTTGGATCTGCTGTGGCTAAAGCAAATTCTATTTGTACATCTGCAGTAAATGGTTTGAAACGATCGGGTGTATTCGCCGTATCAGCATTCAAACGTCGATAATCCTTATTTAATACATCAATTTGTGATTGAATTTGTGCATCAGAAATATTTTCACTTCCATTGTTATAAATAACATGAACAACAACGGGTACACGAATGACACTTAGATTAGCCGATGCGTCAGCGCCTCTGGCTGTAACCGATGTTTGATGCTGCTGAATGAATTGCTCTGTGGCAATTATTTTCTGCGTAAAAGTTGGATCGATCACCTTTTGCTGTTCTGTATACTGGTGAGTAGCGCATTCACGTTGTGCGAATAGCCGCAATGATCCTAATAAAAGAGTTGCGAGTAAAACTGTTCTCATTGTGTCCGGGTTTACACGGCTCGCATAGGGATAGATCGGTTAGCCTGTCAAATGATATTGGGAGAACAGAATATGGATAATACGTATGGTAATTCTAGAATTTGGAAATGGGGTTATTCAGGATAAAAATAATATGCGGAATTTGAAAGGATACGGGAAAAGAGGAAGTGATGGAACAAATGTACTGGCAAATATTCAAAAATGCAAATAGGAAATCCATTTTTGTTTAACAAACCACTTCACCTTCAACTATTATTTTTGTTTGATGAAAAAATTATACCAGTTGTTGGCTTTAGCGGGCATTTGCAGTTTCATATCCTGCAATAACAATACTTCCAATGATATGGACACGGGAACCACAACTAATACATCTAATACTATGGCTATATCAGGACATAGTATTGTAGCTTCTTTTCCTCATGATACCTCTTCTTTTACCGAAGGCTTGTTGATCTATAAAGGCAATCTCTATGAAAGCACGGGTAACTATGGTTCCTCTAAGCTTTTACATATAGACCTGAAAACTGGAAAGCCGGTTATGAGTATTTCATTAGATCCAAAATATTTTGGCGAAGGTTTGACCATTTTAAATGATACAGCTTATCAACTTACCTGGAAAGAGCATACCGTATTTGTTTATGATATAAAAACGTTTAAAAAAATCAAAGAATTTACGAATCTTAACCCGGAAGGTTGGGGGTTAACCAATGATGGCAAAAACCTAATTGCTACAGATGGGAGCAACAATTTATATTTCTATGAACCTGCTACGTTTCGTTTGTTAAAAACACAAGGCGTTACTGAGAATGGTAACCCGATCATTAACCTGAATGAAGTGGAGTACATTGACGGCTTTATTTATGCTAATCAATGGCAAGAAAACTATATCTACAAAATAGATCCAAACAGCGGTCAGGTTGTAGCTAAATATGATTTCACGAACCTGGTCAATCAAGTTCGTAGCTCTTATCCACAGGCAGATGTACTCAATGGCATTGCTTATGATGCCACAACAAAAAAGATTTATGTAACTGGAAAGAACTGGCCACAGTTATATGAAGTACAATTCGGGAAATAATTATTTCGAAATAATATAAATAATGGAACTGCAGCGGTCTTTATTGATCGCTGCTTTTGTATTAGAACGTAAGCCACTAATAAAAGCACCTATCCAACTCAAACTTCCCTTTTTATACTTGCTACTCAACAAGCTGATATAAAAACTATCAAACCACATGGGTTTTTTGGCAATGATATTCAGGCCATGTCGCTCCATTAAGGCTTGCATGGATGTAGGCGAAAAATGATATAGGTGTCTGGGCACATCATACGCAGCCCATTTTAATCGATAAATAGCTGCATCCGCTGATTGATAATTAGGAACAGCAATAAATATTTTTCCGTTTGGTACAAGCAGGTTTTTTAATTGCTCTACGTAACGATGCAAATCGTGCACATGTTCTAATACATGCCATAGCGTAATGGCGTCAAAGTTTTGTGCCGGCAAATTGTAAAATACGGCCGTATCGCTCAGTTCTGTCCCAAACTCTTGCTGAGCAATCAGACGGGCATCTAAATCTGGTTCTATTCCTTGAGCCGTCCAGCCTTTTTGCTGCATTACATTGATAAACGCACCAACACCTGCTCCCACATCCAACAAATTACCGTTAGCCGCTTTTGTTTGTTCAATAAGCAATTTTGCCTTCTGCTCCAATGTATACTTACGAACTCGTTGATACAGGTTATTCAACAAACCTTTTTTTGCATTGGTATGGGAAATATAATCAGGCGATTTATAATAAGGCGCAATGGAATCTTCCGTTGGGGCGTCTTGCGTAAAACGAAGTGTACAGGTACCACATTGCCAGATCACAAAATCTTCTTTGCTAACAGAATAATCTTTTACAGCAAACAAGGGATTAATTTGTTTGCTGGCACAAACAGGACATTGGGAATAATGTACACGGTCGTTTGAAAGCATGGCGCAAAGTAAAGGAATGACAGCTTATTTATCCCAGTTGACTTCTATTGTTTGTTGGTTGCCACTGGAAGAAGGTTGAAGTCCATTTGTATAAAAATGATAAACGATATAAGCAATGGCGATTAAACCTATAATTTCTGCAGCCAGGATAACATAAGAACGCTTTTTTACAATAAGCTTTTCATTGCGCAAATGGGTCGATGAAAACTCTTGTTCGCCTCTTAATACAGCATGTTCTTCTTCTCTTCGGATTACTTTATGCGCTTCAACATCTGTTAATAGGCGATTGTGAAAATTGGGTTGAAAAGAAAGCCGACCTTCGAAAGAGGACAATTTTCCAATGCCCGACCATTCCACTTCTTCGTTATCAATCTTTCTGCGTAATTGTTTACCAAACTTTTCGAGCGACTCTTCGGGGAAATAAGCAAACTGCTTTTTATCTACCGTATCGTTGCGTGAAAATTGAATAGAGTAATAAGGCGGATGAAGCAACTTCTCTGCAAAATCTAATTGTGCCGCATGCTGATGCAACTCAAAACAACCAATCTCAGGAATGACAACCTTATGGTGATGGAACAAATAACTTGTAAGTTCTGACAGCACTATTTATGATTTTGATTGAACGAAAGTATTAAACCTCCCATAAAATTGAAACCATAACTTGGATATTGATTCCAGCGCTGATATTCTTTGTTCAAAATATTATTGAATTGTCCCCAGATTTTAAGGTTTTTAATAATTGCGAATTCCAGACCTGCACTCAGATCCATTGCACCGTCTCCCTGCACATTTGATCCATTCTTTAAACGAACCCAAGGCTTATCAAATGCATATAAATCTCCTTTTACATACAAATCACGCAACACTTGTATACGCAAAGCCGTTCTGAATTCAAAAGGAACCAAGCCGTAGGCTTTTTCGTAACGTTGCAAATTCACGTACCGATTAATGATAAAGTTGGAGGTAAGCGAAAACTTCTCCCCTACATTAAAGCCAAATTCGCCATTGAAGCGCAAAACATCCATTTGCGCTTCATTCAGTACCAAAAATGATTTTCCGCTTGCCGTATCATTTACAAATAAAGGTTGATTGGTAATGGTATTATAACCAAGCTTTGCGCTATAGGTAAAATGATCAGTTAATGTTCCTTTAATGCCTCCAAATCGTTCGGTGATACTTGAATTGTTGGAATAGTTTGGCGCCCATATCCAAGGGTTGAAATTAGCTAATGATTGAAACGTATTGCTGCGTAGTGAAGCTGTCCACCCTGCTTGCAATACCAATTTTTTATCTAACGTAAACTCAGCCAAAATGTTCGGGAAAATTTTTGAAGCGCCATTGTCCCATGCCGGACGGATACCTGCCTTAAGACTTACATTCGGAGTACTAAATAGAAGTGATGGCGATACTTCAAAGAAATTGTTTTTAATCGTTGCGCCAACTGCAGGATTATAATTAGTAAAATTTCCATCCACAGACACCTCTGCAGAAAACACTTTGCCTACATATTTACGAACGGATAGGTTAAAATACACATTGCTTTCTTTATTGTTTAACCCGTCCTGGAAGGCATCGACCTTTACCTCCGGCGAATAGGAAATACCCAAGGCTGTTTCGTTGATATTGTGTGCTGCAAAACGAGAAGAGAAAGTTCTGTACTTCACATCCAGCGAATCATCAGTGAACTTTACTGTATTGGGCTGATAGCCGTATTTACGGTATTGATCATCTCGTGCGCCAAAACGAGCGTCAATTTCTGTATTACCGGTTTGAATAAATCCATTCAGATCAACACCTGTGTTACTGCTTTTTTGGTCTTGAATTTTTCCCTTCGCAGAAAAATGCTCCGCATAAATATTCAAGCCTGCTGTTTTGCCATCGCCCAATGAAATACCGGTCTGAAAATAAGGCGAGTTAAGTGTGCCATAACCCGCTTTAAAATAACTCCAATTATCCCAACGTCCACCACTATCAATAGCTAACGCTAAAGGCTTGAGCAAGCCGGGCTGATAAGCAAATAACAAATTTTGATTGGGAATATTGTACTGAAGATTGGGCCTGCTTGTATCTGCGTTTGGTGGCGCAGCTGTGAAGTTGATTTTTGCTGCTTCTTTCAACACAGGTTTAAAAGAAGAAGTCACATTCACCGTTCTTTTGCGCAACGTATCCTGCGCAAAAGAAGCTGAACTAAAAATAATGGCTGCAACAAAAAGTATATGTTGTGGTTTGATCATGGCTTGCTGTTTATTGTCCTACTTTACTTGATGATTTCTCTGCTTCTGTGACTTGGTTCAACTTGGTTTGCGCTTCTGCTTTCAATTCCGCATTTAAGCTATTGTCCACAATACTTTGGAAGGTAGCCTTCGCATTGAAAAAATCTTTTTGTTTGAAATAAATATCTCCTAATAAAATGTAGGCTTTAGTTACCCAAAAATCATAGGAACCGGATTTATTTACTACCTCAAAAGCCGCCTTCTCTGCATCTTTTAAATGATCAGTTGCAAACCAGCTATTGGCAATTTCATAGCGAGCTTCTGCTGCCAAAGCAGCCTTATTGATAACTATTACCGCTTTGTAATTATTAATTGCCACATCATATTGACCACTAATCTGCGCTGCTTTTGCAACCGCCATACTTGCCAACGCTTTATCATTGGAGCTAACGCCTTTTTGGGCCAGCAGATCTTTTGCATTGTCCACTGCTGCCTGCCATTTTTGTTGTAAGTATTGGCTGCGCAACAATCCGCGCATGGCTTCTAACCTATTCTCCTGACTTGAAGTCAATATTTTCAACTGGGCAAAATAACGTTCTGCGTCTGCGTAATTTTTTAGTTCAAAGAAATTAATCCGTGCTGCAGTTAATACAGCTTTTTCAGCAAATGGGTTTGGCGCTCGTTCGGCAACAATGGCGAAAGCATTTAATGCATTGTTGAAGTCTTTACGACTATTATAGATTTCTGCACGGTAATAATTTGCTTCAATAGAATGTGCACCGTTACTGAACTTTTGCAAGTATTGGTTGAATGAAGCAAGCGCAGCATCTGTTTTACCATTTTCATATTGCAGTTGTGCCGCAGCATAAGTCAAAGAATCTTCCACATCAACTGAAAGTGGTTTACCAGCATTACGCATCACATCGGCATATTCATTTGGATGATTAGTTTCTATATAAATTGTCTTCAATGCATCCAATGCATCTTCTGCCTCTGGCGAATTAGGATAATCAGAAACCAGCTTCTTATAATTAGCAATGGCATTGTTGTTATCATTTAAATTGTAATAAGCTACACCCAATTTTAAATAAGCTTGGGGCTTGAAACTGGCGTTGCCGGTAGCCTTCAACACATTGTTCAAATAAGGAATAGCTTCACGAAAACGTTCCTGCGCTAAATGTGTATTTGCAATTTCCATATTGGCATCATCCACCAATGGCGATCGTGGAAACTTGCGTGTGAGATTGTTTAGCAAAGTGATTTTATCGGTTGAATTATTAATACCTGTGATCATTGCCTTTTGGTACATAGCATAATCTTCAGCCGGCCATGAAAAATTGATCACATTATCGTACATAGATTTTGCCTGCGCAAAACTCTTGTTCATGAAATAAACATCAGCTGTACGTATATAAGCATCTTGTGTAAGCGCATCAGAACTTAACGAAACATTTCTTGCCAGAGGCTCAAAAAAGGTTTGCGCTACTTTGTAGTTCTCTTTGCGATAATAGGCATAGCCTAAATTATACTTAACCGTTTTTTCATTGGCTTCACCATTTGGTGGAGCACCTGCGTTCATGTAAGCATAATAGTATTTAATCGCATCATCCACATTGTTGTTGCGATAAGCAATTTCTCCTTTCCAAAAATTCACAAAAGGCAAAACCGATGCATTGTTCGGGTCTTTCAAAGCTTTGTCCAGCAAAGCATCTGCTTCTCTTAATCTTCCATCGTTGATTAATTCGGTTGCACGTCCATACAAAATGCGTGGATATAATTTTTTAGCATTAACAGATGGATATTTCAAACTTTCTAAAAGCGTTAATGCATCTCGGTAATTGTTGGTGTTGGCTAATGCTCCTACTAACAACTCCGTGGCTTCTGTAATGTATTGCGAGTTCGGATAGTCATTCAAAAAAGAACGAAGGCTTTTTAAGGCTTCATCCTGGTAGCCTAATTCATACGATAGCTTAGCATAATTAAACCTTGAAATTTCTTTTTGCGCAGCATCGCTATTGTTAGAAGCACTAAACAAAAACGCATTACGGGCATTTGCTTTTTGCCCTGTTTTTAAATAAGCATCGCCTAATAAATACATGGCATGCTGGCTCAATGAATCTTGATTGCCACTTATTTGTTTAAATCCTTCTATTGCTTTTGGATAATTTTTATTGATGTAATAAGCGTACGAAAGTTCATACATGTCTTCACGACGAACCTTACCGGAATGTGTTACATAATTTTCTAAATAAGACAGCGCCTTTGCATATTCTTTGCGCTCAAAATAAGCATGACCTAAAAGCTGGTTCAATTCTAAAGAATAATACTTTGCTTTGCCTTGTTGTAGTTGATTTTCTGCATAAGCAATAGCTTTATCTTTTTGCCCTTGCACATAATAGATCTGTGCAATGTAATACGGAACAATATTTTGGTAAGACGGGTGATTTTCAACTATTCGAAAACTCTCCAACGCTTCATTGTAGTTCTTATCCATGAATGCAATAAAACCATAGTAATAATTGGCATCCATGTAGTTCGGGTCATCCTTTACCTGGCGAATGGCATTAAGCAGCGGTTTTGCCTTTGCAAATTGCTTCAACGTGAAATAAGAATATCCTTGGTGAAATTTAAGATCAGCTATTTCACGATTGCTTAAGTTAGATATGTTGGCAGCTTCATACAAAGCAACTGCATAGCCAAAATTTTGCTGGCGGAAATAATATTCTGCCAGATGAAAGTTCATCATTTCCACACGGGCATCGTTCTTCACCACATCAATGTATTGCTTGGCTTCCGCTTCACCCCTGCCCTCGTTTTGTTTTAACTCGCAAACAATAGTATAGTAGTCTAATTCTTGCGAGGTAATCTCGCTATTCACTTTATCGGTTTCTTTCCAGCCTTCCTGCAACTCCTTTAACAATGGGTAAGCAAGGTTGTATTGGCCTTTTTGAAAATATTCTTTAGCCAATTCAAACTTTTGTTGCTTAGAGCTGAAATCGTTGTATGGATAGGTTTGTTGAGAGAAAGAAGAAAGCGCAGCGAAAGAAAGACAGCCAATCAAAATAAATTTCTTCATGAAGTTCCGTTTTGCCGTTGAGGGATAAACGTTGTAAATATTCGAATTATTTTAAGGCAGACCAAATAGCATTCCAACTCATCAGCAATATTTACATTCTCTTTGCATTTAACAAAGGTTTGTAAAGCCGCTTTTCATTTAAAATTGTTTCATTAACATTGCGAACAATTCAATTCTATGAGAAAATTATTCAGCACCCGCTGTTCGGATACAGCCTTTTCTTTTGCCACCTTACTGTTACGCTTAGGTGCAGGTAGCTTGTTATTGATGATGCATGGTTTAGACAAGATCAAACATTTTTCTGCCAAAGCACAGCATTTCTCTGATCCTTTTCATATTGGTTCTACCATATCGTTATCCCTGGTTATTTTTGCTGAATTTTTTTGTGCGGCGTTTGTCATTCTTGGTTTGTTTACACGATTAGCCTGCACCCCAATTGTTATAGTTATGTGTGTTGCTTTGTTTTATGCACACAATGGCGAATTCTTTGGAAGAGGTGAATTAGCCGGTATTTACTTGTTTGCGTTTCTCACCTTACTGTTCACAGGTCCGGGAAAAGTAAGTTTGGATCGGTTTATCGGAAAATGATTTTTCGTAAAAGAGCTTTCATAAAAGCACTTTATAATTTAATCAGGCAAGATTCAGACACGATAAGTGTCTGCCCTCCAGTTACGAATGGCTTCCTTAATTTGTTTATTGGATAGGTTTTCACCTGCTGCTCTTTCCGCTAATGAAGGCAACTCTTCGTCCGATGCAAAACGCAAGGCAATGATTTGACCAATCGTTAATCGTTTATCAAACAATTTTCCTGTAAGAACGAAGTGACGCAAGTTTTCTTCAGCACGAATGGCCCTGTCTTGTGCTTTCAAAGCGAAACTGCGTGAACGGAAAAGCATGCTTAATAATATCCATCCCACCAACAATATAATTAGGGCAAAATGATGTTTGCCTTTAATAAGATGATGAATACCGGCTCCAATTAAAATCAAAATAGGAATACCTGTATAGATATAATAACTCCAAACAATTTGCGTATGATTTTTCAAATTCTGCTGCGGCATAAGTTAAGTTTTGGTTGAAAAATTTAGCTGCTTTATTTTAATTCGTCTAATACTTTATACATCTTTTGAATGAGCGATGCTGAAGATCCATTGTAGTTATTTACCAGAAATGAAAAGATGTATTCAGAACCGTCTTTTGCTTTTTGATAACCGCAGAATCCTTTTACACCTCTAATCGTTCCGCTTTTCATTTTCATTTCATTGTACACCGGGAAGGCGTCATAATAACCACTAAACCAAGGCTGGTTTTTGGCATATTGCAACACCTGCACCTGTGCATGCGTCGTGACTCTATTTAAAGGCGACAAACCCGAACCATCAACCATGTTTAATTCCACGGGGTCAATGCCTTTGTCTTTCCAATATTTTTTAACTAATTCAACGCTTTTCTCAGTAGAACCAATACCTGCGTTTTGATAAGCAATTGTTTTAACCAGCGCTTCGCCATATAAGTTGATACTTCTTTTCAAAAACCAATAAACGATGCTGTCTACAGAAGGAGATAAATGAGAAAATAAAAAAGTAGTATCCTCACTCACTCCTTCATAATGCACAGAAGTCATTTTGTTTTTTACTATCAAATAATTTGACAATGATTGAGAAAAAAACAAGGCAGGATTAGGCATAGAAGCAGAAATCTTAAAATTATTCTCATTGATCGGAATAGTTCCCCTGACAACACCATTCGAACTGCCTAACGGAAAATAAACGTAAGCATTATCTCCTGTGCCTTTAGCTGCAGAGGTAGCAAATGATTGTAACATAGGTGTAGAGGTTTTGGGCTCTAAGGTCACAATTTCAACACGATCTCCGATTTTGGTTCCGGATTTCAATAAAACATCTACTTGGTTTTCTCTCCAATTAAATGCAGCCGCCCCGGCTCCATAATAATTTCCTAAGTCTTCCCATATCCAACCGTCCGGAATTCGTTCACCAACCCATTCATTTATATTGATACTTCCTCCGTACGATTTGATTTTGACCCTTTGCATTGCTTCACTTATTTCTCCTAAAACAAAACTATCTTTTGTTGTTTTCCATCGCCAACTGCCCAATGTCGGATCACCAACTGATTGCACATACAACGAACCATACAAAATATTGCTCTTTACTTTTCCTAAATATCCAAACTTTGTCTCATACCGAAAATCTTTGCCTAACAACTCATAAGCACTGGCTGCAGTAACAATTTTAAGCGTTGATGCAGTGGCTAATCCAATTCTCGAATTCTTATCAAAAACAACAGTTCCGTTTTTTGCATTAACCACATATAAAGAGCTGAGAGCACTACGTAGTTGTGAATCACTTTCAAACTTTTGCCAGGCATTTTCCAATTTGTCGGCAACATTTTGTGCATATAAACTGTTAGCAAAGGCGAAGAGTAAAAACAAAAAAACAACTCTCATAATAATAATATTGCATTAAAATTAGGCGATTATGAATGAAGTGCATGCATCCATCATTACCATTGGCGATGAATTGTTGATTGGGCAAACCATTGATACCAACAGCGCTTTTATTGGACAGGAATTAAACAAGATAGGTGTTTGGGTGAAACGCAGAATTGCAGTAGGCGATGTAAAAGAAGAAATCCTCAATACACTTGCAGTACAAAGCAAAGACAACCAAATCATCATTATTACAGGAGGATTAGGACCTACAGCTGACGACATTACAAAACCTGCCTTGTGCGAGTACTTCAATTCGCACATCATCATCAATGATGCTGCCTTGCGAAATGTAAAAGATATTTTCACAAGATTAAACCGTCCCCTTATTGAACGAAATTTAAAACAGGCAGAAGTCCCTCATAATTGTACCGTTTTACAAAACAAACGAGGCACTGCACCAGGAATGTGGTTCGAAAAAGAAGACGTGATCTATGTTTCGCTTCCGGGGGTACCGCATGAAATGAGAGGACTAATAACTGATAGTGTTGTTCCAAAATTGAGAGAAACTTTTCTGCTGCCTTTCATTATTCATAAAACAGCTTTGGTTGCAGGAAAAGGCGAATCAGAAATTGCAGAACTCATTAAGAATTTTGAAGAAGCTCTACCTAAGAATATCAAGCTAGCTTATTTGCCGGCTTACGGTATGGTTCGATTGCGCTTAACAGCAAAAGGAGACAATAGTGAACTTGTTACCAAAGAGGTTTCGGAACAATTTCAAACCTTGCAATCATTAGTAAAAGATTGGTTGGTAGCTGATGAAGATATAAGTCTGCAGGAAGCGTTAGAAAAATTACTAGAAGAAAAAAAATTGTTTGTAGGAACGGCTGAAAGCTGCACTGGCGGCTATATTGCTCATTTGCTTACGGCTCGTCCAGGTGCATCAAAAAGTTATAAAGGAACAGTAGTGAGCTATGCCAACGAGACAAAAGAGCATGTATTGGGTGTAAGCCATGAAACCTTAATTCAACATGGTGCTGTAAGCGAAGAAACGGTAACCCAAATGGCAAAAGGCGCCGTACAAACATTAAATGTGGATTATGCCATCGCTACTTCCGGCATCATGGGACCAGAAGGAGGATCTCATGAAAAACCTGTCGGTACTGTTTGGATAGCCGTAGCCAACCGAAATAAAGTAAAAGCTGCTAAATTTTTCTACCGTTTCGATCGTCAGAGAAACATTCAACTTACGGCCAATGCCGCACTGAATATGCTTCGCCTGTTTATATTGGAAGAAGAAAAATAGGTTTACGGTCGTTTGCTTATTTTTGGCACTTCAAAAACGATTGCTGATTAAAAAAATACTATGGCTACTGTAGATTTAATAATGCCTAAGATGGGCGAGAGCATCATGGAAGCAACCATTTTGAAATGGCATAAAAAACTAGGCGATGCGGTGAAGATGGATGAAACGGTATTAGAAATTGCAACAGATAAGGTGGACAGCGAAGTGCCTTCTACCGGAGAAGGTACCATTGAAGAAATTTTATTCAAGGAAAATGATGTAGTACCCATCGGAACTGTAATTGCACGTATTAAAACAGGCGCAGCAGAAAGTCAAACTGCTCCGGTTAATGATCCACAGCCAGTTATTGCTGCACAAAATTTATCTCAAAACAATGGTGAAGCCAAGAGTCAACAAGTTACTGCGTCACAAACTTCGAACGGTGAAGCCAGAATTTCTAATAACAGGGTCAATCGCTTTTACTCTCCTCTCGTGCTGAATATAGCTGCGCAAGAAGGCGTAAGCATGACTGAGTTGGAGAACATCAATGGCACCGGCAATGAAGGTCGTGTAACCAAAAGAGACATTTTACAATTTGTAAGCGATCGTAGAAATGGAAAGACATTAGCGCCAGCCAACAACCAGCAACGTACTACCAATAACGAAATGGTTATTCCAATGAACAAGGTGGAAGAAAATAACCAGGTGGCTACACGTTCCACACCATCCTATTCTGGGAATATAGAGATCATTGAGATGGATCGCATGCGCAAGTTGATCGCAGATCACATGGTCCGTAGCAAGCATACTTCTCCGCATGTAACGTCTTTCACAGAGGCTGACGTTACTAACCTGGTGATGTGGCGTGATCGTGTGAAGAAAGAATTTGAAAAACGTGAAGGCACTAAAATCACTTTTACACCCCTATTCATCGAAGCAATTGTTCGTTGCATTAAAAGATTCCCTTTGATAAACAGCTCTATTGATGGCAACAACATTGTGGTAAAAAAAGACATCAATATTGGTATGGCGACGGCTTTACCAAGCGGCAATTTGATTGTGCCTGTGATCAAGAATGCAGACGGCTTCAATCTTGTTGGTTTAGCTAAACAAGTAAACAACTTAGCCGATAGTGCCCGTAACAACAAATTAAAACCAGAGGATATTGCAGACGGTACATTCACGCTTACGAATGTTGGTACATTTGGTAGCTTGATGGGCACTCCAATCATTAATCAGCCGCAAGTAGCTATTCTTGCTGTAGGTGCTATTAAAAAACGTCCTGTAGTAATTGAAACTGCGCAGGGAGATAGCATTGCCATTCGTCACATGATGTATTTATCCATGAGTTATGATCACCGCATTGTTGATGGCAGCCTGGGTGCTACGTTCTTAACTGCGGTTGCGAATGAATTAGAAAACTTCAATCCAAATAGAGAATTCTAGGACTATATTTTTCTTAAACTTCAGAAATCCCATCTTAGCAATGGGATTTTTTATTTGCACCAGCGATAATCAGAGAACAAAAGTTGGACAAATAAAAGCCTCCATAGCTGAGGCTCTGTATATTAATTTAATAAGGAATTTAATTACACCCTAATATCTCGCACAACTTAGATTCTAATTCTCCGCCACGTAAGTTGCGGGCAATAATTTTTCCGTTTGGATCAATCAAGAAATTCTGCGGAATGCTACTCACATGATAGGTTTGAGCAGCAACGCTATTCCAGAATTGTAGGTCACTGATGTGGGTCCAGGTCAAGCCGTCTTTTTTAATAGCATCCAACCAGGGAGCTTTTTCTTTATCTAAAGACACACCAACAATAGTAAAGTTTTTATTGTTGAATTTATTGTAAGCCTTTACTACGTTTGGATTTTCCATGCGACAGGGACGACACCAGCTCGCCCAAAAATCCAGCAACACATACTTACCTCTGAAGGAAGACAGCGAAACAGTTTGTCCATTTGTATCAGGTAAGGAAAGGTCTAACGCATTTGAACCAACGATACCTACTTTGTTATACTCTATGTATTGTTTTAAGCTGGTACCAATTTGGGAAGACTGAATGCTTGGCGCCAGTTTATTGAAACGTTGCTCAATAACAATTGGATTATCCAAAGCTTGTGCGGTAACAAACAACAGAAAAGGAGAAACATAAGACACTGGCTTCGCCGCAATAAACTTTTCTACTGCATCACTGAGCTTGTTAGTAGCTTCCTGGTATTGCTGCATCAAACCGGCTCTTTTTTCCTCGCTGCCATTCTTGTTGATTTCTGCCGCCAATAAATTCATATTGTTGAAAAGCGGGTTGAATATGTTCTTGAACTCTTCAAAATCTTTCTGAGATTTTGAGCCTTCTACTTTTATGTTCTTAATATCCTTTTCAACACCAGAAATCTTCATGGTTGTGTTCTCCACATAAATAGGTTGTGGTTGCTCCTTACCAATAGCGAGGTAATACATTCCTGGCTCGGGCACAGAACCCGTCAGCAAAAATTCGCCGGCCTTAGATGTACCGGTAGCAATGGTTTGGGGTTGATCTTGAGTGGAGGTTAGCTTTACTTCGCCATCTTTTAAGCCTGCAATTTTACCGGTGATGGTAAAACCTTTTGTTTGTGCAAATAGTAATGATGGAAGAAGTAATAAAGTAAAAAATAATTGCTTCATATTATTTTGATTGATGTCGTTGTTGCAATAAGTTGATAACATCTTGCAGAGAACATTGTTTCGCTTGCAATAATATCAAATAATGAAATAGCAGGTCGGCCGCCTCGTTCAAAAATAACTCCTTGTTAGCATCCTTCGCTTCTATCACCAATTCCACGGCCTCTTCACCTACTTTTTGAGCCATTTTGTTAATGCCTTTGTTATACAATTGTCGTACATAAGACTTTTGATCATTGCTATTTATACGAAGACGAATTATATCCTGCAGGTAAAACAAAAAATCATCCTTATGGTTCTTTTCACTGAAACAAGTATCCGCCCCTGTGTGACACACAGGACCTTTTGGCTCTGCTTTGATTAGCAAGGTATCATAATCACAGTCCACTAAAATCTGGCGTAAATACATGTGATTACCACTTTCCTCTCCTTTTGTCCATAGACGTTTTTTACTACGGCTGTAAAACGTCACCAAGCCTGTTTCTTCCGTTTTTTGTAAAGATGCTTCGTTCATGAAACCCACCATCAGCACCTTGCTGGTGATATAATCTTGCACTACGGTCGGAACCAGGCCATCGACATATTTCGAAAATTCTATTTTTTGAATTGGGCTCACCATGGTGTAAAATTAACAGCAGATAGGCAGGTTTGGTCATTTTTTAAACGTCTTTTTGTTGCACAAAGTTCCAAACGATGAATGGATTGCGACGCAACAGACGATCAATCAGAGTTACAGACGCCGGTACTACCATTCATCAACCATTGCTTTATTGTGTTGGGCTTAATTGTACATTTGTTTTATGCGCCGTATTATAGAAATCATCAGCAGCAGTTTTCGAATGGCTCTTGGAGAACTTTGGAAAAATAAGTTGCGCACTTTTCTATCATTATTTGGAATCACCATTGGTATTTTTTGCATTATTGGTGTATTAGCAACAGTTCGCAGTTTGGAAACAAATATTCAACATGAAATTCGCTCCTTGGGTACCAATACGATTTACATAGATAAGTGGGAGTATTCGGGAGGCGGTCCAGATTATCCCTGGTGGAAATATGGAAAACGACCATTGCCTAAATACGCAGAGTTAGCAGAGATTAAACAACGGACACCAAGCGCCAAATTTGTGGCCTTTAAAATTGATGCTTCGGACAATATAGAGTATGGTGGCAACCAGTTGAGCGGCACCATGATCTACGGCATTACAGAGGAGTTCTCCAACATACAACCTGTAGAAATTGCCTACGGCCGTTATGTTACAGAAGCTGAGTTTGGAACTGGTTCGCCTGTGACGGTAATCGGTAATGAAATAGCTGAGAAATTATTTGGTGCGGCACCGCTTGCTGTTGGGAAACTGATCACCACGAGAGGCAAAAAAATTGCGGTTGTTGGTGTGATAAAAAAACAAGGTAAACAGATGATTGGCGGCTGGCAACTAGATAAATGCATTATTCTTTCTTACCAATTTGCCAGAAGCATTATGGACGAACAAAGGGCAGATCCTTTGATCATGGTTCAGGGCCGGGATGACTTGAACAGCAAAATATTGAAAGATGAGTTGCGGGGTACGATGCGCAGCATCCGTAAACTTAGCCCAACACAAGAAGACAACTTTGCCCTTAACGATATCAACGACATTAGCAATGCCCTGAGTGATGCTTTTGTAAGCATCAACATTGGCGGATGGGCCATCGCAGCATTATCATTAATTGTGGGAATGTTTGGGGTAGCCAATATTATGTTTGTTACGGTGAAAGAACGTACACCACAAATTGGTTTGAAGAAAGCATTAGGTGCAAAAAGTCGAGTGATATTGGCTGAGTTTTTAACCGAGTCTGCTTTCTTGTGCATCATAGGCGGTGCAATAGGCATCTTGCTTGTTTTTGGCCTAACACAGATCGTAACGCATGCTTTAGAGTTTCCCATATTTATATCTACTTCATTAATGTTACTGGCTATTTTCATCTGTATTGCGGTAGGCATTATTGCAGGAGTCATTCCGGCATCACAAGCAGCCAAAATGGATCCTGTAGTAGCAATACGATCGCACTAGTATTTTTACATCAAATTATTTGAGTTGAGTATTCATATATTAGCTATTGAATCATCGTGTGATGAAACGTCTGCATCGGTTTGTGTTGATGGCAAAATCTTATCCAACTTTATTGCAAATCAAAAGGTGCATGAACAGTATGGCGGTGTTGTACCAGAGCTAGCAAGTCGAGCACACATGCAGCATATTGTACCTGTTGTAGATGTAGCCTTGCAACAAGCTGGTACCAGTTTAGAGGCTATAGATGCTATCGCTTTTACACAAGCTCCGGGATTGATTGGCTCTTTACTGGTGGGTGCTGAATTTGCGAAATCGTTGGCACTTGCTTTAAACAAACCACTCATTGCTGTACACCACATGCAGGCGCATGTATTGGCTAATTTGATTGATGATCCGAAACCAGAATTTCCATTTTTGTGTTTAACAGTAAGTGGCGGACATACCCAAATTGTAAAGGCAACCAGCCCAAATAAACTGGAAGTGATTGGTGAAACATTAGATGATGCAGCTGGCGAAGCTTTTGATAAATCAGCAAAACTATTAGGTCTTCCCTACCCCGGCGGGCCTTTGATTGACAAATATGCGAAAGAGGGCAATGCAAATTGTTTCTCTTTTGCAGAGCCACAAATTGAAGGGTTAGATTTTAGTTTTAGCGGATTGAAAACCTCTATTCTTTATTTCTTGCAAAAAGAAACAAAGCAAGATCCGGATTTCATTCAGAATAATCTCCCAGACATCTGTGCTTCTATACAAAAGCGCATCGTCTCTATCTTATTAAATAAGTTTAAAAAAGCAGCCTTGAAAACAGGTATTACTGATTTATGCATCGCAGGTGGGGTGTCTGCTAATAATGGTTTAAGGGCTGAATTTGAGCAATTAGGGAAAGGGCAAGGTTGGCGAACTTTCATTCCGGCCTTTCAATATTGTACCGATAATGCTGCAATGATTGCTATTACGGCTTATTATAAATACCAGTCCAATGATTTCGCTGAACTTTCTATTTCACCAAGCGCAAGAGCAACCTGGTAATGGCAAACCCCTTTTTTAAGTTCAAACAATTTACAGTTTACCACGATCGGTGTGCAATGAAAATAACCACCGATGCCTGTTTGTTTGGCGCATGGTGTGCCGAAAAAATAAGCAATGGAAACAGAAGAGCAATTAATTGCCTTGATATCGGGACGGGCACAGGTTTATTGGCATTGATGACTGCGCAGAAAAACCAAGTTTTTATTAATGCGATAGAAATAGATAAACATGCGGCTGTACAAGCATTCGAAAACATTCAAGCTTCTCCATGGAAAGAAAGAATCAAAGTGTTTCATACAGATATATCATGTTTTGAAAGTGATAATTATGATATTATAATCAGCAATCCGCCTTTTTATGAAAATGAATTAAGCTCAAATAATAAACAGAAGAATATTGCTCATCACAGTGAGCAATTAAAGCTGCATCATTTATTTACTATTGTAAACTCAAAACTCCAAACAGATGGTTGCGCTTTCTTACTACTTCCCTATAAAAGAAAGGATGAAATAGAACAGCTATTGCTGAACGAAAATCTTTTTATAACAAAATCAGTGATCGTCAGGCAATCGGTAAATCACACGCCATTCCGTTGGATGATTCGAATAGAGAAAAAGTCTTCAGCTTTAATAGAAGAAGCACTTTCGATTAGAGATGACCAACAGAAATATACACCAGAGTTTATTCGTTTACTGCAAGACTATTATTTGTATTTATAGTGCCGTAAGCATAATCATGTAAATAGTCGAAATGATGTGTAAGCTTGCCTTTCTTTACAATAGTTGCCCGTTCAATAATATCTGAACTATTAGTAAGTAAATCGGGTAAAATCAACCTAATTAGCTGTTCGCCGAAATATTGCGAAGCATCCCGGGGTAATTCATTGGGCAAGTTCCCAACGGCCATTACATCAACAGAAGTTGACAAGCCGGGAGCAGTTTTTTGAAAGGTTTGTTTGTCCACACCATAGATAGGATATTCAATTGATTGATCGCCTAAATTGATGGGAACAGATCCTTGTGCATCATCTGTTACATCCGCCACCACTTGAATGCGAAAATCATCTCGCTGCACCTCTTTCATGTCAAACAGTCTAGGAATGTTTACATCCCAATACACGCCATTCATTAATACGTCTGTTTGCGACAAGTAGTTTTTAAACAAACATTCATACTCTTCCGGATGCAGATGAAAATGGTCTCGAATGTACGTTCTATTTTCTTTATGATGATATAGATCGGGTCCTTTTAACTGCACATACACCGGATATGAAAATTCTCTGGCCAGAAATTCTTCTTTTTCTACTTCAATCACACCCATTAAGTTCATAATTTCAATTATCCCATGGGCTACCCTGCCCGACCCTGTAACTGCAATTTTTATATTCGGAATTTTCAAACCAAAATAAGTATGAATGAGGTCTTTGAAGCTGTGATTTTTATAAACCCTTCCCAGATCAAAACTGCCTGTACGTTTACCATAAGCCATCATGCCATTATGTGCGCCAACAATACCGGCGAAAAAACCAAAGCCTATAATACGTTGTCCGTCTTCATGTTCCAAACACTCGTAATCGATTAAGGTGATGTTCTTTTCAAGTAAAGCTTGCATTAATGGCTGATTATATGCCTGCTTTTTTTTTGTGTGTGAAAAAAACAAATAGGTTTTATCAGCAATGAGATTCTTCACCGGAACTTCTTTAATACCCAACAAAATTTGGCAATCGGACAAGTCATCTACCACGCTAATTCCGGCTCGCCTATATTCATCATCTGAAAAACAACGGACATCAGACTGTTGGGCAACAATGAGCACATTGGCAAATTGTTGCATCACCCATTTACATTGTTCAGGTGTCAATGCAACTCTGTTATCTACAGGTATTTTCTCTTCCTTAATTAATCCGATTTTGATCATAGTGTAAAGTTAACCGGCTTACTTCCATTTCAGCAATTTCACTTTGTGTATATAGTTTTCAGAGAAGCGATTTTGATAAGAACTTGTTTTTGAATCATAAATATTTTGCATTAACTGAATGGCATCATCATAATCTTGATTCATCAGATAAGACAGCGATAAGTAAAACTGGCCATCATTTGAAAAACGATTGCTGTGATTGCAAACTTCACGTAAGTGAACAATGGCTTTACTATAATCATGCAATTGCAAATAGGATAGTCCAATGAGAAAATGTTCTTTATCGACAAACGGTCTTCGCTGTTTTGTTAGCTGAATGATCTTCGTATAAGCACCCTGCTCATAGTTGATTTCTAAAGAATCAGAAGTTCTTTGATAATTGCCATTCATGGTTGAAACAGCAAAAGGTATATATGCTTCTCTGTATAATTTATCCGGTGATAGTAAAATAAAATTTCGGATCACAACAATCATAAAAAGCAAAAAAAGAAATGTAATCACCGCCACCGAATAGCGAATTCTTTTTGAAGCAAAAAGGCGAAGTACTATGTTTCTTCCGCTGCGCATGCACTGCAATATAATTAGTCATTCTTTATAAATAGGTCTCCCCGATTGGGTTTACTTTTGCATCAGACTTGGTGGAATTATTATGAACTACTTTGAACTATTTGAGCTTCCGGTACAATTCAATCCAGACAAGGATTTGCTGAAACAGAAGTTTTTTGAATTGAGCAGGAAATATCACCCGGATTATTTTGCAAACGCATCGGATGAAGAACAGCAAAAGTCGTTAGAAGTTTCCGCTTTGTTAAACAAAGCCTACAAAACGCTAACTAACCAGGATAGAACTATTGCTTATATATTAAGCGAAAAAGGATTATTAGAAACCAACGAAAAGTATAATTTGGATCCGGCCTTTCTAATGGAAATGATGGAACTGAACGAATCGTTTGCCGAGGCCAAATTCGACGAGGACCCCAACACGAAGGTAAAATTATACCACTACCTTTCTGAACTAGAAAAAGAAATTTATGAACCTATTGAAAAAATTTTGGAGCATTATCAGGACGGTGTTACTACCCAAGAAGAATTGCTGCAAGTAAAAGACTACTATTTCAAGAAAAAATATTTGGAGCGTTTGCGTCAACAATTGAAATAAGTTGTAACATTGCACCCCTCAAAGTTCTTTTTAAGATTGCCCAGGTGGCGGAATTGGTAGACGCAGCAGACTCAAAATCTGCCGTTCGCAAGGATGTGCTGGTTCGATTCCAGTCCTGGGCACCAGATAAAAAAAGCAGTTCAGAAGAACTGCTTTTTTTATGTTTATCATAGTAGATTATAAACCTAAATAACCACCACCATTGTCGTCTATGGAATAACGTCGACCAATGACAAGTTGCTTTTCCTTTTCAGTTGTTTTCGGGGGTTTTGCAACTGCTTTCTCTTCTGTTAAAACCACATATATTTTCTTGGCACTATCCTCCGTAACAGTTTTTTGCCATTGAGTGTTTTTCATTTTCGATAATCTTTAAAGGTGAGGTAGATTGGTGCTATAAAACTAGCTTCAATTAAGGGTGCAAAGAAACCAAAATAAAGCCAAAACAACCTTTACTAAGGCGTTAAAAAAATGTTCAAACCCTTACTTGTTAAGGCTTTTAGAGGATTGCCATTAAGATTTCCAAGGCCTTCCAACAACTAAGTTCCTAATTTAAATTGTAACTGCAGAGCGGTTCAAATTGCTTTGGCAAGAAGCCTCTATAATACGAATTACATTCAAGCCATCTTCGACAGGTACGGGCAAGGGAGCAGCATTTCGGATAGACTGATAAATACCTTCAAAATAAGCCATATAATTACCCGAAGCTGAAATCAAATATTCTTTAATAACCTGTCCATTTTTTTCTGTGTGCAAATAACCTCTTTCTCCTTCTGGCTCTCTACCCCATTCAGATGTATTTGGCAATTTACCAGCTTGCAAATCTTGCTCCTGCACATCGGTGCGATGTTTTAAAAAAGAGCCTTTGCTGCCATGTAGAATATAAGAATGCAAATTTTCACGAACCAAATAACTGCAATGCAGCCGAACCCTTAACTGAGGATAGTACAGAAGCAATTCAAAATAGTCGTCTACTTTGGAAACAGGACGAACGATACGAATGTCTGCAAAAACAGCTTCGGGCATCCCAAATAATTGCAAAGCTTGATCAATAATGTGTGAACCCAGATCATATAATGCACCAGTGCCCGGACCGGGAACTTCTTTATGCATCTTCGGACTTAATTCTTCTTTGTACCGATCAAAGTGAAACTCTGCTTCGACTATATCCCCTAACCATCCTTCATCAATTACCTTTTTTACAATTTTATAATCACTATCAAAACGTCGATTTTGATAAACAGATAAGACTAAATTGTTTTGCTTGGCCAATTTTACCAGATCTTCACCTTCAGCAACCGTCACTACAAAAGGCTTTTCAACAATCACATGCTTGCCTGCTTGCAGTGCTTTTTTAGCGTATTCATAATGTGTGTAATTAGGAGTATTTACAATCACTAATTCCACCTCCGTATCCGTAAGTATTTCTTCCAGCCTTCGGCAGGTTTTAACATGCGGATATTTTTCTTGCGCAATATTTTTTGATCGTTCCCAAACGGCATAAAACCGGAAGCCCTGATGTAACTGAATGAATGGTGCATGAAACACTTGGCCTGACATGCCAAAAGAAAGGATTGCTGTATTAATTGCTTGCATGGTTGTAAAATTATAAAGATGATCTTGACCCGGGCTTCGGTTTTACTATTTAGCTACTGTTGCGTCGCACTCTTCAACTTTTGGTAATTCTCTTGAAAGACTATTGGGTTCTTTACTATCATTAATAATGATAGAAGAAAAGGACTTTGTTAAATAAATATTTTGTTGCCGAACGGAGCGTCGCAAGTAAAGCTTAATTGAAGTTCTTAAGCTGATAACAAATGAAAAAGCCTCAAATATTGAGGCTTCATAAATGGATTGTTAGCTTAACTAATAGTTTACTTTCACCACAAATTTTTCAGTATCCTGCACTTCTAATGCCGAAGCAGCAGCATTCGAAATCCGCAGATCCAAACCTTGATTCTGACGAATACCGCTGATGGCACTCAATACTTTTGCATACACTACTTTATTATTAGAAGGATTTACAATCTTAATAATACTTCCTGGCTCTACACCATTAATCATTGCATAGTATTTACCATCTTGCCAGCCACTTGCCGTTTTAAAGATGCTGGTAGTAGCCTCTTTATCTTTGGTAACAGGATGCGCTTTGGTTTGCTGTTCAAATTCTTTTTTAAAATAACCGCCGTCATTGCTATTATAGGTGCCCGCATAAACAGGTTGTGTTTGCGTAGGCTTTGTTTCAATAGGCTGTGGTTTTGGTTGTTCTGCCTTTTTCTCTTCCATTTTCTTTTCAACAATCGGCTCAGGTTTTTTTTCTTCAGCAGGCTTTTCTTCTTTCTTGATTACATCTTTTGGCACTTCCGTTTTAGCAGAAGCATTATTTACTGCAACAGCATTTTGTGAAGCATCGGCATTAATAAAACCAACAATCAGCTTCTCTCCTGTTTTAATATTATCATTCTGCAAATGATTCCATTTGCGCAGGTTTGCCATCAACACATTATTATTCTTCAAGCTCACACGATACAAACCTTCCTTAGCTCCAACTTCATAATACACAGGTTTGCCTGTATCAGTTGTTTGCGAAAAATTAGTTGTAGATAATGGTATCCTGATCACTTGCCCAATAGTCAGTCCATGCTTCATATCCAGTTTATTGTATTCCGCTATTTCTTTTGGCGCAACTGCGTATAAACGACTAACGGAATAAAAATTTTCTTTAGGTGCAACTTTGTGCTCAATGTATAAATTATTGCCACTGTTGTGCACCAACAACTGCTGTGCAAAACCAAATGAAGTAATAAAGACGGCAAAAGCAATTAATAATGTCTTTTTCATAGTATTGATTTGGGCTGCAAATATGCGTTAATTGCGGCTTGCAGCGTTATTAGTCTGTTTCAAAATACGTAAATCTTTGGGATAGTAATTATTGATCCTGTTTTTTAACGCATTGATCCAACCCAAATTGTGTTTGTGGAAAGAAACGGGTTGCCATCCAGCGGTTTTCGTTTCTAAAGCTAAATCTGCCCGCTGCAAATATTTTATAGCCTGTTCATAACTTAATTCTGTTGCTTTTATTTCGTCCGAAAGAATAATACTTAAAGCTAAAGCATGATTAGGCACCAATTTATCTTTCATTATTTGTCCTAAAGGCATGCCAGCATATAACAAATTCATTGTGCCATTAACTAGCAAAAAATTCTGCAACAAAAGTGATGGCAAAGCGATGATTTCTTCACGAAAATGAATAAAGGATAAATCAGCCTGTTTAAGCCATGGTTTGATTATGTCTTCTTCTTTAGCTGTTGCGCTGTTTGGCTTGACCATTCTTTGCTTACCACTATCAGATGCTTCTTTCTTTCTAAAACAAGCAATAAAAAAGCCTTCACCTTTTAATTTATACGGATAAAAGCGATAGCCTTCTGCATGAATGGTTTGTGTAACGACAATATTCCACTCAGTTTCCACTTTCAATTGCACATTTTCCATTCCCATCTCCTGCACCAGCCAATCCATAATGTCTTCGTCCTCTTGTTTCGAGTAGCTACAGGTTGAGTAGATCAATACTCCATCTTCTTTTAATGAAGCCAATGCATCGGCAAGAATACGTTTCTGCCTGCCATAACAAAGCATTACTGCATCTTCGCTCCACTCGTTGATTGCTTCTTCGTCTCTGCGAAACAAGCCACTGCCGCTACACGGAGCATCAACTACAAGTACGTCAAAAAAGCCTTCCATTCGTGAAAAGTGTTGCGGATCATTATTTGTGACTAAGATATTATTAGCTCCCCACTTTGTGATGTTCTGAATGAGGATGTTTGCACGTGTTTTAATCACTTCATTACTCACTAATAAACTTTCATTATTAATCAACGATTGTATATGCGTAGACTTACCTCCTGGTGCTGCGCAGAGATCCAATACTTTTAATGGCTGTAAAAGATTTACAGTTTGTTTCAAGGCCTGTTCCAAAAACATGCTCGATGCTTCCTGTACATAATAACTTCCGGCATGAAAGAGGGGATCGAAGGTGAAAGAAGGACGTTGTGAAAGATAATAACCATAATCGGTCCAAGGCACAGGTGAGTAATGAATAGAGGATAATGAATGAATGCCTATTCCCAACCGGCCATTAACTACTGGCGTTTTATTAGGATTGACGCGAATGGAAGTAACCTGTTCATCGCTTTGGTGTACTTGCCTGAAAGCCGTTTCATCAAAGCCTTCAATGCCTTGCAATGAATTAATTAGCGACTGGGGAAGTTGGGACATGGGTTCAAAATTAACCTGCATCTATTAATGAAAACCTTTCTTGGCTCTTTCGTATTTTACCGGCCAAGTCATGTCATGGCCTAGCTCGTTTGCGGCTCTTAGCGGAAAGTTAGGATCTCGAAGTTCTTGCCTTGCCAATAAGACTAAGTCAGCTCTGCCTTCTGCAATAATACTCTCTGCCTCTTGCGGTGTTGTTATTAAACCAACAGCACCAGTCAATATACCTGCTTCTTTTTTTATTTTTTCTGCAAACTGCGTTTGATACATTGGCACTAATGGAATCTTCACACCAGTTATATTTCCACCAGTTGAACAATCAACCAGGTCAACGCTGTGTTCTTTGAGCACTTTTGCTAATCGCACCGAGTCTTCCTCATTCCATCCTCTTTCAATCCAGTCAGTAGCAGAGATGCGAACGAAGAGTGGGAAGTCCTGTGGCACAATGCTTCTAACTGTATCTACAATTTCTACAAGCAAACGTATCCTGTTATCGAATGAGCCACCATATTCATCATTGCGTTTGTTGCTTAATGGCGAATAGAATTCGTGCAACAAATAACCATGTGCTGCATGCAGTTCAATTAATTTAAACCCTGCTTCCAAAGCACGACGTGCAGCGTTTTTAAAATCTTCTACCAATTGCTTAATTTCTGTGACACTCATTTCGTGAGGTATCGGCTCACCTTCTTTAAAAGCAATAGCGCTTGGTGCGATAGTTTGCCAAGCTGTTTCATCGCTCAATGCTTCGCCGCCTTTCCAGGGAGATGCATGAGATGCTTTACGTCCTGCATGTGCAAGCTGAATACCGGGAACACAATTCTGCTGCTCAATAAAGGTAGTGATACGTTTAAGAAAAGGAATATGTTCTTCTTTCCAAATACCCAAATCATCCGGTGTAATTCTTCCTTCTGGTGTGACGGCTGTTGCTTCAGCAATGATCAAAGCGGCACCACCAACTGCTCTTGCCCCTAAATGCACCAGGTGCCAATCGTTGGCAAAGCCATCTATACTTGAGTATTGACACATAGGTGAGACAGCAATCCTGTTCTTTAATTGTATACCGCGTATTTGTAGTGGTTGAAATAATGCACTCATAGATTCAGTTGCATTACAAAAATTGCACCTAAAGAAATAAAAAAGCGGCCCTTTAAGACCACTTTCAACTGTATTCTGGCAAAATGATCATGCTGTTGCCAATTCCACTTTGGATGTTCCTTTCCTTTTCAGTATCAAGGCAACAATTAAGGAAACTAAAATACCAACAGGCAATATCGCCATATACGTGAACAGGGCAAAATATACAGGACTCTTATACATCTCTTTATACTTAACCATCTCTGCTGTCTTTTGTTGTAGTTTGGCGGCCGGTGTTTACTTTAGCATATGCTCTGCGTAGTTGTCCCAGAAATCGGGCATGATGAATTTGTACACAAAAGCCCACGCAATGACATACATGGTTGAAGCAATGAGTGCAATGATCAATGCCTTGCCAAAAGAAACTGTTCCATTGTTGTATTTGTCACGATAGGTTTTGACAGCAACATAGATCGTGAAGAAGGCGATGAGCATAGAAAGATAGCCTACCACCATGGAGCCGGCGCCACCTTCTCAAGCCGGGTTGTTGTGGGCAATGATCATGGAGATGGACATAAAGGCAGAGACAATCACTCCGGAAATGAGTCCATACGTCAAGTTAATTTTTTTCATGTTTTGGTTTATTTAATGGCGTACCAAATTGTAGTATTCACAGGGAAAGTGGTTCATACTTTCGGGTGATTTCGGCGGATAAAGTATAAAAATCATCCTAAAGTACCATGCTACCCTATTAAATTCATACGCTTTGCTTTTTCAACTGCCTGTGTTCTGCGTTTTACATCTAAGTTTTCAAACAGTCGTGCGGAATGAGTCTTTACTGTATTCAGGGAGATGAAGAGCCTTTCTGCAATTTCGGCATTGCTCCATCCTTCTGCCATTAGTTGCAGTACTTCTACCGCACGGCTACTAAGGCCAAGCTTTTCGATGGCAGATACGTCAATACTTATTGGGGCATTTCCAGTAACAGTTTTGATGATTTCTTTTTCCTCCACCACTGTGTCTAGCTGAGTGATGATTTTGGGCCTGGTTAATTTCCTGGCTAGCCAAATGCCTGGTACCGTAAAAAGAATAGCAATTGCGGTAATGTATAATTCAAATGAGTGGCTGATGATAATGAGCCGATACTCCAAAAACTGTAACAGCAGCAATAATACGGCAAGCGAAAAGCCGTAGACGATCAAGTGTTTGTATTTAAAGAAAAACTTCGTTCCCATTGCAGTGGGTGGTTCGGGAAAAAGCTAAGGGAATAGATAAGTAAGTTTCTATTTAACATAATAAAGGGTGCCTTAAAGTGCCACTATCCTGCTTTAGAAGTGGGTAAAAGTGCCTTAGGGTATTCTTTGAGTACGAAGGATGAAGTAAGAAGTGGGAGGTTTGATGAGTTGCTTAACATAATAAGGACACGGCCAGAGTCGGACTAAGTACGGGTGTGGTATAAGTGTGCTACAGGTTTTTTACTGGATAGTACAAAAAATGCTCTCCGTTACTTTTTGTTTGTCCAAAAAGTAACCAAAAAGGATCCACTGCCACAACTGCTCCGCATGTGCAGCGGGGCCAGTGCACGGGGAAAGAGCGTGAAGGTGTGGGCTTTGTTTACCATAGGTAATGAGCCTTGATGGAGTGAGGGGCTGGAGGCAAGGGTATTGCGCTATCCTTTTTTTACAGTATAAAGAGCTTGGAGGTAATGCGTAATAAGGCGCTGGAAGAGGGTTTTAGGTGGGAGGAGGGAAGGTTTGTATTTGAGGCTTTATTGAATGCATTCAGAGATTCTTCATTCACTGCGTTCGGAATGACGGGTGGTAGAGACAACATGTAGCGAGTAAATCGATTATGCTGAGGGTTGTTAATAAAACAGTGCATTTTCAGAGAAGGCTAATTTACAGTAACACTCAAAACACTACTTGCAAAGTGTCTTTGACAATGCCCATAACAAACACACTTTGCACATTGCCTACGTTCTCGATTTCGCTTAAGCGGTTTACATGAAAATGATAATAGTTGTCCATGTTTTCGGTGACTACTTTTAGCATGAAATCAAACTCGCCGGAGATGGTGAGACATTCCAACACTTCGTTCATTTCCATTATGCTTTTGATGAATTTAGCACCGGCATTCTTGCTGTGTTGCCTAAGCGATACATAGCAGATCACCATTAGCCCTTTTCCTACTTTGGCTGCATTAACCAGCGTAACGTATTGTGTGATGACGCCGCTCTCTTCCATACGCTTGATACGCTCATGCACCGGCGTAGTGCTGAGATGCACTTTATCGGCAAGCTCTTTAATGGTAATACGGGCATTTTGCTGCAGATGTTTGAGTATTTCAAGGTCTTTGTTATCAAGGATGGGCATTTGTTCTGTTTGTAGCACTTTAGCCATAGCCAAAAAGTGTTTTATGCTACAAAATAACCTTAATTGTCAACTTCATTCTAAATTTTTATTGACAAGTAGGATATCTTTCTACTGGATGTACCTTTGTGGAGCAAATTTAAATTCTCAATAATGTCTACTACAACAAAAACAAACATTGACTTCAAACTTCCTTACAAGGTGAAAGATATCAGCCTTGCTGAATGGGGTCGCAAAGAAATTCGTTTGGCAGAAGCTGAAATGCCAGGCTTGATGGCTATTCGCCAGGAGTATGCTGCTTCTCAACCGTTAAAAGGGGCCCGCATTGCCGGTTGCCTGCACATGACCATTCAAACTGCTGTGTTAATTGAAACATTAGTGGCTTTGGGTGCTGAAGTGAAATGGAGCTCTTGCAACATCTTCTCTACGCAAGACCAGGCTGCTGCTGCTATTGCTGCTGCAGGTATTGGTGTGTTTGCCTGGAAAGGGCAAACGATTGAAGAAGCTGATTGGTGTATTGAGCAAACCTTGTTCTTTGGTTCGCCTGAGCGTCCACTGAACATGATCCTTGATGATGGTGGTGATTTGACCAATATGGTATTGGATAAATATCCTGAGTTGATCCAACACATTAAAGGTATTTCTGAAGAAACGACTACGGGTGTTCACCGCTTATATGAAAGAATGGCGAAAGGTACGTTACCTGTTCCTGCTATTAACGTGAACGACTCTGTTACCAAATCTAAATTCGATAACAAATACGGTTGTAAAGAATCGTTGGTAGATGCGATCCGCCGTGCTACTGATGTAATGCTGGCTGGTAAGGTTGCTGTTGTAGGTGGTTATGGTGATGTGGGTAAAGGTTCTGCTGCTTCATTAGCAGGTGCCGGTTGCCGAGTAATTGTTACCGAGATCGATCCTATTTGTGCATTGCAGGCAGCAATGGATGGTTTTGAAGTAAAGAAGATGATTGATGCAGTGAAAGAAGCAGACATTGTTGTTACCGCTTCTGGTTGTCGTGATTTGATTACGGAAAAGCATTTTCGCCTGATGAAGGACAAAGCGATCGTTTGTAATATTGGTCACTTTGATATTGAGATTGATGTTGCCTGGTTGAACGACAACTACGGTAACACAAAAGATACTGTGAAGCCTCAGGTGGATATTTACAATATTGATGGTAAAGACATCATCTTGTTGGCAGAAGGCCGTTTGGTTAACTTAGGTTGTGCAACAGGACACCCATCGTTTGTAATGTCAAACTCTTTCTCTAACCAAACATTGGCGCAAATTGAGTTGTGGACAAATGGCGATAGCTACGAGAACAAAGTATATGTATTGCCAAAGCATTTGGATGAGAAAGTTGCTCGTTTGCACTTATCTAAAATCGGTGTGGAGTTGGATGAATTAACACCTGCTCAAGCTGAATACTTAGGTATTCCAAAAGAAGGTCCGTTCAAGCCGGAGATGTATCGTTATTAATGGAAAATGGATAATTGAAAATTGAAATAAAGCCTCAGAGAAATCTGGGGCTTTATTTTCTTTCAGTTTATGGTGCGATTGTAATACGAACAGGAGGCAAAGAATTTGCACCTTCTATCCTATGACCTAAGACCCTGCTTTTTATTTACTATCAATTACTTATGTAAAAATAAGGCGCAAATTTACCCTAAATTGCAAAAAACTAAGTTTGTACGCATGTAAACGGGTTTTAATCTTTGCACTATCAGATCTGAACGTTTGCTAACTTTTGAGAAGACCAATATCCATTAATTAAAAAACTAAAACCCAAATTCCAATGCCCGTTCTATGCATTACCAATAGCTTCGACAAGCTGTCGGATGCTAAACTTCCTGTACGCACCAGTGCCATTCTTACGGCCATGACCGGAAATGCTAATTTTCCTACGCTTACCCTTACTAACGTGCAAGCTGCGCTTACTGCTTTACACAGCTGCCATAGCTGTGGCACAAACAGGCAGCGACTACGACAAGGCTTTTAAAAACCAGAAGAAAGCCCGACCTGGTAGATCTCCTGCACAGCCTTGGCAATTAGCTCATCGCCAATGGCGACGAGCTAATTGCCAAATCATCTGGCTTTCACATTGCCAAGCAACCAACGCCTACACCACCAGTAACCAAGGCACAAAACCTTAAATTAGGTGATGGGCATAATGCAGGTGAGTTGTTCCTGACCTTTACCCGTGTACCAGGTGCGGTAAGCTACCTGTACCAGCATGCTCCCGACAACGTCAAATACGGTTTAGCAAAACAGAACAGGTACAATGCGCAAAACCGTGCTGGATGGACTGCAAAGCCATACTAAGTATTGGTGCCGTGTAGTGGCCGTAGGTACAAATGGTACATCGGTCACCAGCGATCCGGTTGCCCGTATTGTACAATAACATAAATCGATAATAGAAATAAGAAAAAGCCATCCGTGTAGGATGGCTTTTTTCGTTTGTACAATGCCCATTCTTTGCTTTAAAGTGAGGAATGCTGTGACTATGAGCCCTGCTGTCACCCTAAGCTTGTCGAAAGGTGCAGAGCGCAGCCTGTCATGGTTCGACAAGCTTAGGTGACAATATGCTTCATGCCTCTTAAAAGAGATCAGGAGGACACACATGCTTTGTTATTCAAATAAATTGCGTACGCTTAATTATAATATAAATGTGATAACCGATTAATAAGACTATCTTACACCTATTCTAGAAGGAAAGACTTTGTAATCATCCGCTCTCGTTACCGAACAGCTATAACTCCTTACATTCTTCCCTATTTAATCAGAATAAAAAAAATTATGAAAAAAATGCTTGTATCAGCAGTGATATTGTTAACCAGTACACTCAGTTATGCGCAATCGCATGAAGGAACAGTAACCAGTTTGAAAAAGCTGCAACCTGCCGCCGTTATTGAATTGAATTATCCTCCTGCCGTAGTGGAAGATGCACTGAACGATTATCTATCCAAAAAAGGCAGATCAAAAGTTGGGGATATTAAGGGCTTTACTACCTATCGTAATACGCAACCGGTAACCAACGATAGTGTGAACGCCGACCTCTATTTTAAAATAGAACGCAAAAGCAGGAAAGAAAAACACCTCACCACGGTATCAATGTTGCTTACGGCTCCGGATGAAAACGCTACTGCTACCAATCTGCATTATATGAATATGCAGGAGGCCAAAGACTATCTTAACGGCCTGGTACAAACGATTAGCAGTTATGACCTTGAGCAAAAAATAAAAGAGCAGAACGTGGTGCTTACCAAAACAGAAAACAAGTATAAAAACCTGGTAATTGATGGCCAAAACCTGCAAAAGAAAAAAATAGCTCTGGATAAAAACATCGCTGAAAATAGCCAGGAGCAGCAAGCCCTTTCTGCTGAAGTAGAAAGTCAAAAACAGATACTTGCCACTATGGTGGGCAAACGAAATTAATCATCCAAGTTTCTCTCTTTGCACCGTACCATACAACAGTCCACAACCTATAATCACCATTCTATTGTAATTATGAAAAGAGTTTTAACGCCTATCGCATTTGCTATCCTTATTGCCTCTTGCCAGTCAAACCCTAAAACAGAAACTATAAAACTGTCCGAAACTGATACGGCATATGCAGCATGGAAGGCCAACAGGCTACTTGACTCCATAAGAGAATTATCGCCTAAGCCAGCGGTAGCTGCTGTGGTCCCTGTAACACACAATACGACAAGAATAGCTCACCATACAACAAGCACGCAGAACAATTCCTCTACTACCGGAACAGCCAATAATACTACCGATGCAGCACCTAAGAAGAAAGGCTGGAGCAAAACAGCTAAGGGTGCTGTAATTGGTGGTGTGGCCGGCGCAGTAGGTGGTGCCGTGATCAATAAAAGAAACCCCGGAACAGGCGCCGTTATTGGTGGTGTGCTGGGTGCAGGCACGGGTGCCGTAGTGGGACATGTATTGGATAAAAAAGATAAACGGAATTAGGTTTTCCATAAAAAACGCAAAGCAACCGTTGTTTTTTAGCGTGTGCTCTGAAAGGAGCATGCGTTTTTTTATGCCGTTTGTAAATTGCTATGAGTTAGGCATCTTTTGCCATGATGCACTAATTAAAAAAACTCACAGGGTGAGACTTTAATAGTAACAGGCTTTGACCTTTAGCTATATTTATATTGTTTGTCCCGAACAGCGATGTCGTTATTAAATACCAACTCCCTTCCTTTCAACAGGAAATAAATATTCTGCAATTGGTGTAGCTAGGTTAGTTTTTTAACAACAGGCCGGCGCATAAAATCAATCACTTCATAATCGGGGCTAACGTCCAGTTCCGATTTGATGTCGGTGATGATCAGTTGCCAGAACTTGAAATACGGGTGGAAAAATAAAACCGGCCTTTTTCAGCACATCGTTGGTAAGCATTACCGGCTGAATAGCTGTCGGGCTATTTTCTTCCTGGCTATTATTGGCAGCATCTTCGGTTGTCACCGCGGTGTGGTTGATCATTCCTAGTCGTTGAATGTTGCCATCAACCGTAACATAATTTCTTATCTTAATTCATTGCATGGTATCATAAAGTTTATTTTTTTACAGCAATTTCTGCACTTCCAGTTCCTGAACAATTTTTTTGATCGTTTCCAGGGATTCATCTTCCATATTATTTGCGGAGGCTATGCAGTGACTTATATAAACCAACAGCAGTTCCTCGGGCAGACCGGTAGTAAGCAAGTCTGCTTTTGACAGCAAGGGTATAGCCTTGAAATGATTGTTTTCCTTATATATTTTAAAGCCTACATCTTCTACAGTAATTAAATTATCCGTTCGAAAATGTGCTACCGGCACCGTGATGATTTAAATTTCATTAGTAGGTATCATAGTATTCGTTAATTAATAAACAAATCATAAGTTTAGTTGAAAGAAGTACTGTTGAATACACACGGCTAACTGTTTTTTGAACAGTGGATTTTGTTTGCTCGAGGCAAATAGATCTTCCATTATATGCATAGTCAACGACTTGCCAATGATCAGCGCTGACACTTCGGGATGCGCTGCAACCTGTGATACTTTGAGGAAATGGTTTGTACAAACGAAAGAATCATCTCTGATTTAGGACCTGCAGGATAGTTAGCCAATTGTACCACCATTTGGTGTAGTGTTGCCGTTAGTTTTTGGATATGCTGCAGCATTAAATTCATCGGGCTTGCTAACGTAAAATTTTTGAAACATAGTTTGCGTGTTAATTTTTTTGCAGAACTGTTTTCTTCAAACATGCTCGTATGCGAACCGAGTGTAAAATTGAGTAGAACAAGAAGTAAGGATAGCTAAAATGCCTGGAGCAGGATAAGTACCGGTACTGGTGTAGGCTCAAAGAACTATTGAAGGTACTGCTTTATTACCGCAATGACTTTATTAGTTCACTTGCATAACTATTACCGCGACGTAGTTTATGTGGCACGGTATTCACACCTGTAATTGTATGATGAAGTCGATAAAATATTTTTTTCTGCAGGGAAATGACGAAACAGCTGGTTTTAAACTGGGACCTGCCGTGTTAATGATGATATTGTTCCTCATATTCCAGACTGCTATTGGTTATATCTTTGTTATTTCGTTACTGGATTAAAACACACATAAAAGGTTAACAAACCAATTGTCTCTTACCTTCTGCTAGTGCTATGCATTAAAACTATCTTCAGCAGCTTCCGATTTTAGCTTCCGTCTCAACGAAATACAACATGAATATTTACATTGGCAATCTTGGTAACAATATCACCAATGAATCGCTTGATGCTATTTTCAGCACCTAAGGTATAGTACATTCATCAGAACTTGTGAGAACTGACAGTACTACTGGTGACAAAACTTATGGCCTTATTGAAATGAAGAATCCGCAATAGGCTTTAATAGCAATTATTAGTATAAATGGTGCTATACTTTATGGACAAGCCGTAGCAGTGAAACAAGCTACAGAAAACAGGTAGTACCAAATACAGTTACAACTAATATTGAGTTGGTGTTGCAAGCCCTGAATCTTTTGTGCAAACACGGGTTCAGCAAAAGACTCGGGCAAACAAACTGACTTCTTAACTTAACAAATCGTCAATGCAAATACTTTCGAGATAAGGCTGCAGCATGGTGGTTTGCTGCGACATGCGAAATTCTTTTACCTGTTTGGTGGCGTTGTTGAAAATTGCCTCAACGTAAAAGCCATCCATCCGGAACAGGAACACAAAGGAGGTAGCGCCTTTTCGTTTAGCTACCAGCACCCCCTGGTTTAGTACCACTTGTTTCTTTTCATTTTCGTTGAGCAAAACAAAATCAGAGAGTTTCATACAACATGTTTTAAAGAGTTACTGAATAAACACTAACCGAAACATTGAACAAAAAACACTAACTGATTAACGGCCGAACATGGCTACTAACTGCAGGAAGAGAAAAAATACCCTGCATTTAAAAAAGAGACTGAGTAAAGATAGAAAGAAAATTGGAAAATGCTAAACGGTTTTCTGCGGCACAAACGTAGAAGGTTTGCCAAAAAAAACCTTTTACCCTCCTGTTGACAGTAGCCAACAGGCTATAAAATATTAACGGCCAAAGCCTGACCACGCTATTAAATTACCTTCTCTTCAAACATGCGGTTGTGGTACAGGAAAGGCAACAAGAAAGCCGCTGCCAAACCCATGATGGAAATATCGCCAATGAGCAAGGTCTTGAATTCAGTATTAAGTATAGTATTATCACTTCGATGAGCATAGGTAGCCCGCCAGATGCAAAACAGCGTTACCAACACCATGAGTATGATAAAGATCAGCTCCCCTTTGGCCACACTCTGTATGCCGTAATACAACAAGCCCACCACCAGGAACACTACATTCACAAAAAAGATAATGGTAGTGATATTAATGATGGCCGACATAGCAAAGCCCGTGCTTTCGCGGTAGATGTAGTTGAACAGCAGGCAAAGCATGGTTACGGTTAAGCCAACAAACAAGCCGGTCATTAATGTCTTGTAAAATCTTGATTTGGGAACCTCGTAGTCCATAACAAACAATTTAAAATGAAGTGTAAGGAATATCCTATGCCTACGGTTGCAATTTTTGTACCAATGCGCTATGGTAAAGGACGAGCCTTATCAACTTCGATTGTTTATTATAGCAAAACAATAAACGACTTGCTTATGGCAAGCCGTTTATACAGATCAATGAATGGTTACAATCGGGGCATCCGGTTGTGTATCTTAAAAGATCGTGCATTTTTACGAATGCGCCACAACGTTGCGGATCCGAAACTGCGGGTGTTTGTATCATCAGCATCTGATGACATTTTTTCTGCGCTACTATTGTCTGTTCTTTTCTCGTTCACGGCAACCTGTGTTGCCCTTTCTTTGTTATTGTTCATCATAAAGTTTTTTAGCAAGCAAACCCGATGTGTTCCGAACAATTGCAAAGCCCTTAAAAAGGTTTGCAAAACTAGGCTAAGAAAATCCGTTCACACAATCTGATTTGCCAAATACTTTTAAATAATAAGGTTTATGGTTCAAAAAACGAATCGTCTAACCCTTAATCGATTACTCTGCAAAAAAAGACAAAGAATAATGGTTTGAAAAGCAGTTGTGTTATGAACTGTATGAAAGGCTGTTTGAATTGCGTAAAATGTTTCATTTACCTGTTATGTTTTTATTATTCTGTTTCTTCCTCTGCTTCGTAGCTACAACTGCAGGTAATCAATAATTGATACTTAAAAAAGACCACTGGTTATTTTCTTTAGTCAAATAAGCCACTGCTCCCTATCTTCATTACCTACACTTAATTACTGTTTATATATCGTATCAGCAGCCTTGTTATTTGTCTTTTTGTTTGCTCTTTTGCCCATGCACAAAAAGAGCTTGATTATTTGAAAGCCCTATATGCTAAAAACGCCGGGCATTGGTACCAGAACATGACCTTTGTACAGACCAAAGAAGTTTACCGGGGCGATTCGCTTTTCCGAAAAGCTACCTGGCACGAAACATTAAAACTACCCTACGATTTACGCATCTATTTTGAAGATCCTGCTAAAGGCAATTTTGTATTGTACAAAAAAGATTCGGTGTACCGTTTTCAGAATAAACAATTGTGCAATGTAGCTGCCGATACTAATCCGTTCATCTTCTTCATTGGCGGCATGTATTACCAACCCTTTGATTCGGTGCTGTATTATTTAGCAGCGAAAGTTTATGATGTAGGTAAAGGATATGCCACTACCTGGGATGGTGCTCCTACCTATGTAATAGGCCGATCCAATGAAAGCGATAGCAGCAATGCCATTTGGGTGAATACATAGAACATGTAGTTCACAAGGTTGGTTGAATCAAAAAAAGGTCAAACGCTTGATGCCCGCCTGAAAGGCAAGCAAAACCTAACCAAAGGTTCTACCGAAACAAGAGTGGATATCTATGTAAACGGCAAGCTGGTACAGGTAGAAAGCTATGACCAGATAAAAATTTATGTGCCACTGGATAGTGGTTTGTTCGACCCCGCAAATGCAAGCTCATCGAAACATTGGTTCAAATAAAACAAGTAGTTATATAAGTTCCCTGAATTAAGTTTTAAGAATCTACCACTTTGTATTAGTCAATAGCTAATAAACAGTATAGTATTTGTACCTTAATTCAAAAAGGTAATGCCTATCAGGATTTAGGTGGCTTCTTTGTTTCCATTGTTGTGGGCTTTATTGGCGCCTACATCGGTCTGTGGCTTGCAGGTAAGTTTCATTTGCCCGAGATCTTTGCCATACAAGTTGGTGGCAAAACCTTTCCTATTATCTGGGCTGTAATTGGCTCCGCAGTGTTTACCTTCGTTGTGGTATTAATACGGGGAGCTATTTTGGGAAGGCGGCGATATTAAATTTATTAAGCTATAAATGAAAGCCCACTCAATTAGTGGGCTTTATGCTGTATATAGCAATCAATACTTTGATTTCCTCTTGGTTTTTTTATGCTTGAGTTTATGTTTTGTAACAACGCTAATCTTCTTTGAATGTTTTACATACGGTAATGGGTTGACAGCTCCTGCCCATTTGTAAATGCCGAAATGCAAATGAGATGGCGTGTGCTTGTCATTGCCTGTGTTCCCTACTGTTCCTAACACTTGTCCTTTATGTACATATTGACCCTTTCGCACTAGTTGCTTATCCAGGCGTGCATAATAAGCTTCCCAGTTATAATCATCAGAAAGCAGCGTCAGTGTTTTGCCGCCAATACTCCTATTTCTTTTGGCACTGATTATTCCATCACAAACAGCCACTACTGGCATATTTTTCTTAGGAAAGATGTCAATGCCTTCATGACTTCTGCTTCCACCATCGCGGTCGACACCCCAAAAACTACCAATATGGCTTCACTTTCCAGATACAGGATAGATCAATGATTTACTAAGCTTTGCAACTTTGGTAACCGAAGTAGGCTTTTTGGCAAAAGAGAATAATAAAAAAGTGGATGCCGCAAGCAGCAGCAGAAAACGGTTCGTCATCAGGTTCGATTTAGTTCTTAACGCAGTTTTGATACTTTATAGTTTTTGCTAAATGCCAATAGAATTATAAAAAGATTTCATCAGTACCATGCTAACCTTGACAATCAATCAGAATAACTATTATCTTCAAACTTTAGCTATCATCTATGTCAAAACGAACTGATTATATAAGTTGGGATGAGTATTTTATGGGAGTAGCGCTGCTTAGCGGCAGACGTAGTAAAGATCCAAGTACACAGGTAGGTGCCTGTATTGTGAACGGTCAAAATAAAATTGTAGGCGCCGGTTATAACGGCTTACCCATAGGCTGCAACGATGAAGATTTTCCCTGGGAAAAGAATGGGGATTTCTTAAACACCAAATATCCATACGTCTGTCATGCTGAATTAAATGCGATCCTAAATAACATTGGGATGGATCTCAGCGGCTGCAGAATTTATACAGCGCTGTTTCCCTGCAATGAATGCAGCAAAGCCATCATTCAATCAGGTATCAAAGAAGTAATTTACTTAAGCGACAAATACAACGGTTCCGATGTATCTGTTGCCAGCAAGCGAATGCTAGATATTGCAGGTGTGGCCTATCGAAAAGTATTGACCGAAAGAAAGAGTATTGAGCTTTCCTTCGATGAAAAAGGAGTATAGTATTGTTTTGATTGTTCAGGTTAATGATAGCCTTTCTGGTTCTACCTTTACAATCCTTAATCATTTTTTATGAACAATCTCACGGGCAAGGTAGCATATATAACAGGCGGGAGCAAAGGCATTGGTTATGGCATAGCACAAAAATTAGTAAGCGAAGGCATGCGTGTTGTCATCACCAGCAGAAGTTTATCGGCAGCACAAGAGGCTGCTAAATCTTTATCAAACGATTCATCGAAAGTATTTGCATTAAGTTCTGATGTAAGCTCGATGGCTTCAGAGCAAGCTGCAATTAAAGCCACACTCGATCATTTTGGACAACTAGATGTGGTAATTGCCAACGCAGGCGTTGGACATTTTGCACCAATTGATGTATTAACGGAAGAAGATTGGAAGCAAACTATTGATACAAATCTTACAGGCGTATTCCATACCGTAAAATCAAGTATTGATGCACTCAAGCAATCAAAAGGATATATTGTCACAATCGCTAGTCTTGCAGGGACTAATTTTTTCGAAACTGCTTCGGCTTACAATGCCAGCAAGTTTGGATTGGTAGGTTTTACACAAGCCATTATGCTCGATCTAAGAAAATATGGAATTAAAGTAACGACCATTATGCCTGGCTCTGTTGCTACCTATTTCAATAATCATACACCAAACGAAGCAGATGCATGGAAAATACAACCGGAAGATATCGGTCAAATCGTGTCTGATCTCTTGCACATGCATCCAAGAACGCTGCCCAGCAAAGTGGAAGTAAGACCTTCTCAACCGGGCAAATGATAATCTAGCAATCAGTTATCTTCCATCCTTTCCCTTCAAAATAAGTTCGGAGCAATTGCTCCGAGTCTTTAGACTCCTGTTGCTCCAAATAAGCAATAGCTGCATCGCTTTGCTCGTCTGCTACTTCTTTGGCCTTATCGTTTAATTCACTGTTAATATAAAAAGGAGTAACCACCAGTTCTTCTTTTTGACAAGCTACTTCTATTCCAATGCCGTCTTTTACTACGATAAACATTTTGCTTCATTTTAGAATCGATACTTAAAGGAAGTCCTCAAAAGAGGGCCGTCTTCCTTCATGATTAAAAACAGTACAACTGTATGGTAGTAATACAATTGCTATTCCTAATCTCCCTCCTCATCATATTTAATCAGCTAAGTAACGATGGGGAGGCAAATGCGTCTCAATCTGTCGCATCTTTTCTACAGTTTTTATAATTTATAGGCTCAAAAGCATTAATCAAAACCTATTACTAAAAAGGCATCCTCTTTGGTAATAATGAACTACATCAGAAGAATAATGCAATGTAATTATAAACAGGTTTCATTTTCTTTTAGGTGAAGATTGGATAGTGAATTTGGTGAAGGTAGCTTAGGCTACCTTCATTTTTTATTTACACCGTTATCGAATTGATCAATCCCTGTAGCTTAGTCGCAGACTGATGTAGCAATTGCTCTTCAGCTTCATTTATTTTCAAGTCTAAAACTTCTCTTACTCCGCTTCTATCAACCACGCATGGCACACCTAAATAGACATCACTAATGCCATGATAATTTTTTAATAACGTGGACACATTCAACACTGCAGCTTCGTTGCGAAGTATGGCTGTACAAATTCTATCTAAAGCCAAAGCAATAGCATAATACGTAGAACCTTTCGCTTCTATAATCTTATACTCTGCATCACGGGTGTTTTGAAAAATAGTTTGTCTTGTTTCATCATCAATTGAAACCTCTGTTCCGGCTACATTTGCCAGACTCCATAGAGGTAATTCAGAATCGCCATGCTCACCAATAATGTGCCCATGAACACTTCTCGGATCAATAGCTAAATGATCGCCAATCAGGTAACGAAAACGGGCACTATCTAACAAAGTGCCTGAACCAATTACCCGGTGCGCCGGCCACCCAGAACGCCTCCAAGTGAAGTAGCTCATGATATCAACCGGGTTGGTTGCAATCAGCAAAATACCATCTTGGTTATACTTTAGCACTTCTGTGGTAATTCCTTCAAATATGCCGATGTTTCGTTTTAGCAAGTCCGTTCTTGTTTAACCGGGATGTTGTGCTGCACCAGCTGTAATAATAATGATGTCGGCGCCGGCACAATCTGCATAATCGCCAGTCCAAACTTTAGCTTTTGGTACAAAGGCCAATGCATGATTCATATCCAAGGCATCGCCAATTGCTTTTGCTTTGTTTGCATCAATCAACACTATTTCATCAGCCCTGCCTCGTAGCAACAATGTGTAAGCAGTAGTAGAACCAACCGCACCAACACCGATAATGACCACTTTTGTTTTCTTCGAAAGCTCTTCCAATGCTAAAATTTAAAATGAGGTTTACTGAAATGTTCATTTCAAATTTACTTACGACCCGAAACTTAGTTACTGTTTTAAATCAGAAGTGGCATAGTTTTTTCTCTTTACCAAGAAAACATAGACGATGAAAGAAAATAAAAAACAAGAAGAACCAAAAACGAAAGACGACGAACAGCAAACACAGCCGGTAACAAAGGAAATAGTTCAGGAAGAAAAGGCCCAAAAACAAGAAAAAGACAATAAAGTTCCGCCGGGCTGGGATGTAATTGAATCTGGCTTTGGCTTTAACGAATAGACGAACATTGCTATGGCCAACCCAGTGCCTATTTCTGTTCTTCAAAAGATTCCTCTTTTTGCCTCCTTGAATGAGGTTGCTTCGCAAGAGCTTTCTACGTTTTTAAAGAAAGAGAGTTATCCTGCACACCATACAATTTTTTGGATCAACGAAAAGGGCGATCACCTTTATATCATTTTAGAAGGCAAAGTGCAAATTAGTTATACCGAAGATGAGGGAAAGGAAATACACTTAAACGTACTTCAGGAAGGTTCTTTTTTCGGAGAACTTTCATTGATTGATAATGGTCCGCATTCCGGAACCGCTCGAACTACTACTGAAACAACTTTTCTTACTCTAGACAGGAAATCATTCCATCACTTTTTACAACGCCAACCCGATTTTGGCTTTAGTTTATTGCAAGTACTCTCCTCTCGTTTGCGGGCTAACACGGCAGGCATGTAACGGGTCATTGATATAAATGAACAATTGGAAGCTAAACGAACTGCCTTTTAAAATTTCATTGACCACCTGGTTAATTTTTTAACGAGTAGTATTGTCGTTTATTTATACATCATCATTATTGTAGGTTGGATCACAAGGCAGGTAATTATTTACAAACACAATTATCGAACACCAGTTAGCTTTATCGATAAGCCGCCTACTTTTTTCTTCTTAGGCTTTTTAATTACCCTTACTTCTTTCTTGCTGACCATTTTGATCTTGAACAGTCAACGCAGGCAGAGAACGACCGTATTAGGGGAGAAATTGAATACCAGGTCAATTTAAAATCGCAATCGGAGATCAGTAATCTGCAATTGAAAATGGATAAACTGATTGCTATTGTCCGTAAACAAAGTGGCGTTGATTGGGAAGACGATGATGAAGGTGCCGAATACCAAACAGATAATTAAGTCTTTTAACTCGATTTAAAACATACTCTATAATCGCCAACTTACCATCATCGTCTAAAGCAAGATCCACTAGCTTACTTAACTATTATATGCAGCTTCTAATTCAGCAATATTCAGTTTCTTCATTTTCATCATCACCTGCATTGCCTTTCCAGCCTTTGCTCTGTCTTGCCCAGAAAGTAATTTCGGTAAAATAGAAGGAACAATTTGCCATGATAAATCAAACTTGTCTTTTAACCATCCGCAAGCTACTTCCTGGCCACCATCTTTAGTTAATGCATCCCAATAGCGATCCACTTCTTCTTGCGATTCTCAATCCACCACAAAAGAAACGGCTTCAGTGAATTTGTAAGTCGGCCCTCCATTCAACGCCACAAATCGTTGTCCAAACAAAGTAAACTCCATCGTCATCACGCTACCTTCAGGACCAGAACCTGCAGCGCCATACCTTGCCACTTTATCAATACTTGAATCTCTGAAAATACTTATATAATAGTTCACTGCTTCCTCAGCGTTGGTATTAAACCATAAGAAGGGATAGATCTTTTGCATAGTCATAATTTTTATTTCATCGTAAAGATGACACAATTGCTTTTGAAAGAAGGTTTATAATTACGGCAATAAAAAGGTGCCTTGCGACAAGTGCCTGTAACCTTTTCATTTCTTTAAGCGTCAAAAACTCTTAAATGTGAGGAAAGGTAAACATGAAAAATTATTCAGTTTTTAGTTTGCACACGCAATGAAGCATCGCTTCTTTCATATCACCCTTCTTTTACTGCTGATTAGTTGTTGCAGTTTCAAGCCGGCGGCTGCTTTCAGTCGTTTGTCAATTCACATTCAAACAATTACCAGCGATGACAACTCCTGCGTAATTCCCTTTAACCGTGTAGGTAATTTAATGTTGGTAAAAGCAAAGGTTGATACCACTGAAGGAAACTTTGTTTTGGATACCGGTGCTCCTGATCTGGTGTTGAACCTTACTTATTTCCGTGATTACCCTATTACGCAATCCAGCGATGGCGAAGAATCAGGCATTACGGGATCGTCTGCCCTTATTCGAAAAACGCTGATCAAAGATTTAAACTTCGGCTCGTTTAATTACCATAAGATTGAAACCAACCTGACCAACCTTGGTAATATCGAAAATGCAAAAGGTGTTAAGATCCTGGGTTTGTTAGGAATTGAACTTTTTAAACAATGTGAGGTAATCATCGATTTTGAAAAAATGGTTATTTACCTTCATCGCATTGGCAAAAAAGAAGCTGATACCTACAAGCACACGATGCTTCAGGATGAACAGCAATACCATAGTTTTTCATTTGATCTAATGGATAACCGTATTATGTTGAGTACCAAACTGGGAGGTAAAAAATTAAGACTGGTGATTGATTGTGCAGCAGAATCAAACATCTTAGATAGCCGTTTGCCTAATAAAGTATTTGAACACGTATCCATTACAAGAAAGATAAAGCTTACCGGCGCCGGCGATAAAAAGATTGACGCCTTGTTTGGAAGCATGAACGGCTTAAAGATTGGCGAATATGCAGTGAATAATTTAAGCGTTACTATTACTAATCTTGAAAAAACATGTTTCTCTCACAATGTCTGTGTGGATGGTGTATTGGGCTTTGACTTCTTAGCTATGCATAAGATCGGGTTTAACTTTGTAAAACATAAATTATATATCTGGAAATGAGGAACAGGAGCACCATAAAATATTGGTTGCGGAGGGGAATACTTTTCATCTTCGTCTTTTTGCAATTACAGTTTTTGTATGCACAAAACGATTTTATGATGCGCAATGGAAGGATGTATTTGCGTATCAACAAAAAATCAACAGAGCAAGAACTAAATAATTTTATTGCGGATTTCGATTTAAAGGACCTCAACTTAAAAGACTTCATTAAATCCAACAATCTTGCTACGCTGCAAAAACTTGGTTGGAAGATTGAACAAAACACCGAATCAATCGCCATCATCAGCAAAAAGCTGGAAGCTGCAGAAGGCATGAACAACAGTGCCAAACGTATTACCATCAATAATAAGTCTGATCCTATTCCGGTTTGCGATATCAGGTTTGGCATTAATAAGTTTCGCAACAAAATATTTACGGTAGATGGCAACACGGTTACTTTCTTCTTAAAGAACAATACCAATGCACGAAAGGTAATGCTGGCAGGCAGTTTCAACAATTGGAGCCCTGGTGCTTTACCCATGAAAAAAACTGCAGATGGCTGGATAGCGCAAGTAAATTTAAAACCGGGCAAATGGTATTACATATTCATCATCGATGATCAGTGGAGCATTGATACAGACAATTATCAAAGAGAAAATGATGGCCAAGGCAATATCAACTCGGTATACTACATGACCAATACCCTGTTTGTTTGCAATGGATTTACCGATGCCCGAAAAGTATTCCTGGCAGGCAGTTTCAATAATTGGAACCAGAAAGAATTGCCCATGACCAAAGTGAGTAAAGGTTGGATTCTGGCCATGTATCTACCCGAAGGCACACATACATACAAATTCGTTGTGGATGGCAACTGGTATGAAGATGCAGGCGTCAAAGAAAAATTGCCCGATGGTGCTGGAGGTTATAATTCCGTTATTCGCTTTGGCAAGCCTTACTTATTTAAATTGAATGGCTTCACTAATGCCAGGCAGGTAGTATTATCTGGTTCGTTCAATAGCTGGCGTGAAGATGAATTATACTTGGCAAAAACAGCCACTGGTTGGGAACTGCCTTATACGCTTGGCGCTGGCAATTACGAGTACAAGTTCATTATTGATGGAAAGTGGATGAGCGATCCGGCAAGTGTTTTATCATCGACTGTGTCAGGCAATTCTTTTTTGATCATCGAACCTAATTATACCTTCAGACTGAAAGGATATAAAAATGCAAAGCGTGTTTTTCTTGCCGGCGACTTCAACAATTGGGATCCGCAAGCCTACGCTATGAAAAAAGAAGGTGATGATTGGGTGTTCCCGGTACATTTAGGTATAGGCAAACATTTATACAAATTCTTTGTGGATGGGGATTGGATCAGGGATCCTAATAACAAGCTGTGGGAACAAAATGAATTTGGTACCGGCAACTCGGTTGTTTGGATCGAAAAATAATTAAAACTCGCTTTCAAATCGTTTATCAGACGCAAAGCCAATCATTGGATGCACAAAAGACAAGGCAATATCTATGGCATATATAAAGACAGATATTTTTCCTTTTCGGTCTTTACCCAGTGCTTTTGTAAAGGCTGAATCCTTACCATGACAATCTGTTAAACAATGCGCTGAAAATAATAAGCAACTCCCGCCATAAATAATACTAATCCGTACAAAGCAACAGGTACTGTGGTGAAATTATTCTCGCCCATTCATGCGGTAGCAAAAGGTATTAATGAAAGACAAAAGAGCAGGTGTGCATTTGTCCATAAATAGCCCCGTTTGCTTTATGCGCTGCATGCATCATATGGTGATGGTTGTTCCAATAAATACCCACATTCACGAAGCTTAGAATATAGCTTACAAAAATGGGTAGCAAAGGTTTCAGTGATGTCCACGAATCAACATGTGTCACTTTTAATTCTAAAACCATAATGGTAATAATGATGACAATTACGCCATCACTAAATGCTTCTAATCTTCCCTTACTCACAAGTAGTGTTTGATTTCGAAAATACAATCCACCGGCTAAGAATGCAAAAGCACATCCATTCGTACGCCTTTTCTTTCTGTTTCTTTGTAGGATAAAACCTTGGCTATGCGAACAAATAATTTAGGCGTAGAAGGATTACATACTTCTCAATTAGGATTAGGCTGTATGGGCATGAGCGATTTTTATGGAAGACGCAATGATGAAGAATCAATTGAAGTCATTCACAAAGCATACGAATTAGGAATCACCTTTTTTGATACGGCAGATATGTATTGTCCTTATACCAACGAAGAATTGGTAAGTAAGGCCATTAAAGATTTCCGAGACAACATTACACTTACTACCAAAGTTTGGAATTGTACGTGACCCAAACGATCCATCGAAGCGTGGCGTCAACGGTAAACCGGAATATGTTCGTTCTTCCTGCGAGTGAAGTTTGAAACGCCTGGGTGTTGACGTTATTGATTTGTATTATTTGCACCGCAAAGATCTGGATACTCTAATTGAAGAAACCGTTGGTGCTATGACAAACCTGGTGAAGGAAGGAAAGATAAGAGCCATTGGTCTGAGCGAAGTAAACCCGGATACTTTACGCAAGGCACATGCTGTTTATCCCATTAGTGTATTGCAAAGTGAATACTCATTGTGGAAACGAGATCCTGTAAACTCATGGCCGAATGTCATTCCTACATGGGTATCTGGAACAAGCCCATGATAGAAGTAAAGATCAGAACCACAGATATACGAACGGGTAACACGAATAATGGCATCACCCGGATGTTCCTATTGAATTTTTAAGCGAAAGTGCTACCCTCTTCGATTATTTGGCTGCCTATCCGTTACCTGCATTGATCATTATGGATTACAACATTGTTCCGGAACATAGCCTTTCCTTATTGCAAAGACTGAAACAAAATGAACAATACAAAAACATCCTGATTATTATCATAAGTGAGAATAATTTGCCACAATACAAACAACAATGCTATGCACTAGGTGCAAGTTCCTTTGTACAAAAGCCGCATACTTTGGAGGAAACAAAAAATAAGATTGTTACTTTCTTCAAGTATTGGTTTGAAGTAGCCGAAGTATAGCTTACAAAAATTTCAGCTTGATGTTTTCCGACGTTTTTCGGGCATAGGCTAATGCAGCCACAGGCGTTTCAAATAAGTGCGGTTGACCATCGCTATCCTTAATTATTTCTCCTTCCACTGCATCTAAAGATGGCTCTGCAGGAAAATAGCTGGCCGTAAAATATTCGGTAGGGATAATGTTTGGATTAGAGCGATTCGTTGGTTGCGAATCCACTTTAATCCAAACATCCTTTCCGTTTATATTTTGCTTTTCAACCATAATTTTAAAAAATACAAAGAAAATTAAGCAACGGGTTGATATTCGTTCAACATACCTGTAATTGCTTCAAATAATTGTGTTTTGGTAAATGGCTTTTCCAGGTAAATGTCAGCGCCACTTTCAATAGCAGCATCCTTGGCTGCTCCATCAAAGCCCGAGATCATAATGATCTTGGTATCTGCATAATTATTCTTGATATAGGGAATAAATTCCAGCCCAAAACCATCAGGAAGTTTATTATCCAACAGTACTACCGCAGGCTTTTCTCTTTGTAAATATTCTTCTGCTGCTTCAATGGTTTTTACGTGATCCAATTCCATTTCTTTTCCATTGAGCATAATGTTCAATAACAGGCACATATCGCCTTCGTCTTCTACAATCAAAACTTTTTTCAACGTTGTGGGTTTAGAGGTAGTGTTTGCCATAAAATTTCGTTTAACGGTTTATGTTCTTCTTAAAACAGTATCCTTACTTTAGAGGAATTAATCAAAAAATCGTTCCAAAAATTCAGGAGGCTGTCCGATCATTTCTAGCCGTCTGTTTTCGGGGCTGACGATCACTATCACTTTGTGCAAATTCATCTTCAATAGCCATTCCCGTCTCATCAAGCACAGGATGGTTGGCTGCACGCAAGGGAATTTGGGGCAAAAAGCACACAATTACAAAAGCAATGGACATCAAACAGACAGCTTCAAAAAAAATTTTTCAATAGCATGGCTAAAAGCCACTCTGGCCGACTGAATGAAATGAGCGAAGTTGGCCGATGCAACACCGTGATATTCCTGCGGCAACTTTACCAACATAGTACGTATGTGCTGCTGGTTTTCCTGGTTTAAAACAGACTGTATAAAACTTCCATCAAAATGACTTAGGGTAGCACTCACATCAAACTATTTCATTTGTGCAACAAATGGATCTTGCTGTAGTCCATTCATTTCTTTGGTCAGGCGACTATTCATAATATCGCCAAGCACTACTGTACCCACCGTTCCATCCACATTCCGAAACAATTGGGAGCCGGCTGTTACTTCACCTAATCGTTCTTTAGGAAATGCACTTTGTATGGCCAATGTAAACAGGGGCATGGTAGCACCTAAGCAAAGCCCAAGTATGATCATGCGCATGATCCATCCATTGTTAGTAGTGTTTGCATTTAAAGTAGAGAAATAAAACAGAAGCGGTTATAAAGCAGGTGCTTTACAAAATGGTCTGCATTATTGTAAAGGCGACCTCATTTCCATTTTCGATGCAGACTTTCGCTCATCACCTCATTTTCTAGAAGAACTCCTTCTCTATTTTTCTGATGAAGCAGTTGGCCTGGTACAGACACGTTGGACGCATCTCAACAAAGAACAAAACTTTCTCACACGCATTCAAACTATTTTACTCGATACGTATTTTTCGGTAGAGCTGGCCGAACGCTTTCATGCTGATTACTTTACCAACTTTTGTGGCACGGCAGGTGTTTGGTGCAAGCAGTGCATAGCCGATGCAGGCGGCTGGGATGGCAACGTATTAAGTGAGGATTTGGAACTATCTTATCGTGCACAATTGAAGGGATGGAAAATCATTTATGCAGATGATGTTGCCGTTCCTGCAGAACTTCCTGCGGTAATGCAGGCATTCAAAATTCAACAGTTCCGTTGGACAAAAGGCATAGCACAAACCTGTAAAAAAAATGTGCAGCATTTACTGCAGTTGAAAATGCCCTTTAGCAAAAAAGTGCACAGTCTTTTCCCTTGTTAAGCAGTCTTACCTTTCCTGTTTTATTGCTGAATGCTATTGTGACTATTCCTGTTTTGATCATACGAAATGACTATGTGAATTTATATCATTAACCAACTATATCATGGTGAATGCATTGAACTTAATGACACTTATTTTTTTTATTTTACAATGGGACGAAACGCTTTCAAAACAAGCGAATCTTTCTTTCGCATTATTCCATCTACCTGCTGGTATATTTGGCTTTGTCTGTTCAAAATACAGTAGCTGTATTGCAAGGTTTTTTTGGTAAGAAGTCTGAGTTTATTCGAACACCAAAATCCTCTGATCAACATGATGATACTAATTATTTAATTAAACGTGTTGATTGGCTTACACTGCTAGAGTTGTTCTTTCTTTTTTATTTTCTTACCGGTGTTTCCCTCAGCTTTTATTTGCACGATTATTTTCTCCTGCTCTTTTTTGTGATGATGATTTCCGGATTAGGCATCCTCCTTTATCAAACAGCTATGAGCTTAAGGAGCAAACTGACTTTGAAACCGGTTGCTTTAAAAAGTACCATTCCTGATTCTGTGCAGTAATGCACCAAAAGTTTATTGCGGAGGTACACTTTGGAAAGCTGGCTAAAAATTTACGGCTATCAGGCTTTGATACGGTTTATCAAAACCATTACACCAACGATCAATTACAAACCATTGCCTTAGCTGAAGGCCGGGTATTGTTGTCTCGTAACAAAGCCTTTGCTTCAAAAGATTTTTCATTCTTAGCTATTTATTCAGAGAAACCTATCGAACAATTAAAGCAGGTATTGCAAGCGTTTGAGTTAATCAATAAGCTACAGCCCTTCAGCCGTTGTCTTTTATGTAATGGACTCTTATCTCCGGTCGCAAAAGAAAAAGTATTAGAAAAAATACTACCGAACACTATTGCTTATTACCAAGATTTCTGGCAATGCAACCATTGTTCACAAGTATATTGGAAAGGATCGCATTACCAACGAATGATGCGTTTTATAGAAGGGTTAAGCACCGCCTAACGTAGTTCTGCCTGAAGCTTTGCCCTAAACTTTGCGTATTTCAACGATTCGGCAAAAGAAATGACCGTTAAGGATTGACATTCTTACAACCGTCTTCTATCTTAGCTTTCAAACACCCAAAGTCCATGAAAAACGTTATTAAAAAAGTAGCTGATATCAAGTCAGCACCCATCCGCAACTTTATCATTTCTGTTTTTTGCCTGAGCATTTTTGCTGCTATTCTTTACATTTTAATCAACAGCCAGGCATAAACTGTGGGTAAGTTAATGGTGTTCTCTTTGTTCATCTTCCGCTGAGTGCTTATATTGGCTTACCAATTTGCTTATGCGAAAAGTATTGAAACAGAAAGCTATCTCGCTGGCGCAGCTTTTCATTAACGTAAACGATGAAAAAGAAAGCTTTAAGCTGATAGCTTTTATTGCTACGCTCCTGCTAAAATAGTTGCTTTCCTGGCCGGCTTTATTTACATTGCTATTATTCACCTCCAATAAACACAATCCTTAATTTTAGGTCTTAATCATTAAATATGGAAAAGGGCGCTCTTGCTATCTCTTCCTTCCTTCTTACTGTTATTCCTTTTGCACAGATTCTTCCCAAAATCCGTTAGCACATACTTTTTCTATTGTAGCCAGAGATGAAGCTACCGGCGAAATGGGTGTGGCCGTACAAAGCCATTGGTTCTCGGTAGGCACTACGGTAAGTTGGGCTGAGGCAGGCGTTGGTACAGTAGCAACACAGTCCTTCGTCAATAAATCATTTGGTATTCGTGGATTGAATTTGCTGCGCAAAGGTTTGACGGCACAACAGGCATTGGACAGTTTATTGGCAACCGACGAAGGACGTGAAGTACGCCAGATAGCCATTGTTGATACTAAAGGAAACGTAGCTACACATACTGGTAAGAATTGTATTGACTATGCAGGACATATAAAGGGAACGGCCTTCTCAGTACAGTCGAACATGATGCTAACGAACAAAGTACCCAGCGCTATGGCGGCCGCTTTCAAGGGGAGCAAAGGCAAACCCTTGGCAGAGCGCATGATCCTTGCCCTGGGAGCAGCACAAAGTGTAGGTGGCAATATACGTGGCAAACAATCGGCAGCCATTATAATTGTTCCTGGAGTTTCAAAAGGCGAGCCTTGGAATGAACGTACAGTAGACCTGCGATTGGACGACAGCAATGAACCTATGAAAGAACTACATCGACTATACAATGTGCATGTAGCGTATGACCACATGAACAATGG
>PSMG01000002.1:0-39049 GCA_040290035.1 Chitinophagaceae bacterium | reverse complement strand
TAGAAATGCAATACTGGACAGCCATAACTCTTGCTAACAACAAGCAGGTAGACAAAGCCTTGCCCATGTTAAAACAAGTATTTGCCAAAGATGCCCACTGGAAAGAGCTTACCCGCCGCTTGCCAAAGGTGAATTTGCTTAAAATGAGTGAAGGAGATTTAAAAAGGATATTGGCATTGTAGTTTCTAAGTTTAAAAAACTGCAAACAAGTTGTCACTTTTTTAAACTTAGAAACTAAACAGCTTTTTCTTCATACAATCCCCATTGTTTACTTAATTCAATGTGTTCGTCGAGGGTGAGCTTTTGTGTCTTATAATGCCCGGCAGCATCTTTTTGTCTAAATGCTTCATATAAGCTCACGGCACAAGCTACGCTGATATTAAGCGATTGGATCATACCCATTTGTGGAATGATAAAATTTCCATCTGCCTTTGCCCGGATTTCATCGCTTACACCAGCATGTTCGTTGCCAAAAACCAAAGCGATACTTTGCGTCAAATTCAGTTCATATAAACTACCTGCATCTGAGGAAAGATGTGTTGTTAAAATAATTTTATAACGTTGGCGTAACCGCACAAAACATTCTTCCGCATCTGTAAATTGATGAATAGTCAACCATTTATCGGCGCTGCTACTACTTCTTTTGCCCCATTTCTTATGAGGTGTAATTTTTGTATTCAACACATAAATCTCCTGAATACCTACTGCATCGCAGCTACGCATAACTGCAGAAATATTATGCGGATCAAAAACATTTTCCAGGACAACAGTTAAATCATTCTGGCGTTTAGAAAGGACTGCTTCAATTTTTTGCCTGCGTTCGTGTGTCATAACTGTAGTGCAAACTAAAATAAAAAAAGCACTGATCTGCGTCAATGCTTTTAGTCGGGTGGACTGGATTCGAACCAGCGACCCCTAGCACCCCATACTAGTGCGCTACCGGGCTGCGCCACCACCCGAATATGAGGGATGCAAATGTAAGCAATATGAATTATTGACAAATGAATCATAGTTAATCCACACTAATTAATAGCAGTGCGTAGTGTTTTAGCTTTGCTTTATCTTCGTTCATTAATGAAAATGCTAATCAGGCAAGCAAGGATCGTTGATCCTACTTCTCCTCTCCACAACCAGCAGTTAGATATTTTTATTAATAATGGTATCATCAAAGAAATTGCTCCAACGTTGGACGTTTCATTTGATCGGGAGATTTCCTTCGACGACCTACATGTTTCACCAGGCTGGGTAGACATCTTTTCACACTTTAACGATCCGGGTTATGAACAGAAGGAAACATTAGAAACCGGTGCTAAGGCTGCAGCTGCAGGTGGCTTTACGCATGTTTTTTTATTGCCCAACACTACGCCTTGTATTCATAATAAAGCAGGAGTAGAATACATTGTTCAACGAAGCAAAAATTTTGCTACTACACTTTTACCTATAGCTACCGTTACCAAAAATACTGAAGGGAAAGAGCTGGCAGAAATGTACGACATGCATGCCAGCGGCGCAATTGCGTTTAGTGATGGGTTAAACAGCATTCAATCTTCGGGTCTTAACCTGAAGGCGTTGCAGTATTTAAAAGCGATCAACGGTGTGCTCATTCAAGTACCGAATGATCATTCCATTGGTACCAATGGCTTAATGAATGAAGGAATTGTTTCCACCCGTTTGGGTTTGCCGGGTCAGCCTTCTATTGCAGAAGAATTGATGATCAGGCGTGATATTGAGTTGGTAAAGTATACCGGTTCAGCCATTCACTTTACAGGCATTTCTACCAAAGGTTCTATTGAATTAATTAAAGCTGCTAAGAGTAAAGGCTTACCTGTTACCTGCTCTGTTACGCCACACCATTTATGGTTTACCGATGAAGATTTGCAAACCTATGATACGAACCTGAAAGTAACACCGCCATTACGTACTTCTGCAGATAAAAAAGCATTGCAAGAAGCTGCTTTAGATGGCACTATTGATTGCATTGCATCGCATCATTTACCTCAAGATTTTGACAATAAAGTAGTGGAATTTGAATATGCTAAACCAGGCATGATTGGTTTACAAACCGCTTTTGCTGTTGTCAAAACTGTTTTGCCGCAAATTTCCGTTGAACGCTTGATTGAATTGTTTAGCACTGCTCCCCGAAAAATATTTGGTTTGGAAACAAGCATCGTCGAAGGTGCTTCAGCTGTACTAAGTTTATTTCAACCGTTCAGAGAATGGACACTCAACAAAAACGATATTCTTTCCAAGTCCAAAAATTCTCCTTTCGTTGGAAAAAACCTCACCGGCAAGCCACTCGGAATTATTCACAAAGATGAAGTATTTTTGGCGCCTTATGAATGATGCATTGGAAGTACAATTTCCTTCAGTAAACTTTGTTCGGGAAGGAATTAAAATTGGTATCCTGAACGGGCTGTTTGCCATGATTATCATGTATGGCAGTTATTTTATTGGCTTCAACACGTTTGCAAAAACACAATTGATCGCGAGTTTTATTCCTTACATGATCATTGTTTTGCTGGTCTATGGCTTTCAACTGAGAAAGAAAAACGGGAATTTTTTAAGCTTGAAAGAAGGAATGCAGTACACGTTTCTTTCCTATATCATTGCTGCAATTGTAGTGGGTATCGGCACATACATTTTATTCAACCTAATGGATAAAAACCTCACGCAAAAACTGTTTGATTATACCATTGATAAAACAAGAACGTCAATGGAAAAAATGGGCATGCAGGAAAGCGAAATTCAAAAAACGATCGGCGATGCTACCAAACAAAAACAGGAAACAACCGTCAGGACAATTCTGTTAGGAACAGGCACTGGGCTTATTTGGGATTTTGTTAAAAGCTTATTGATTACTTTAGCCATTCGTAGAGAAAAACCACTACCTGCTTTCTAATGGATCTATCAATCATTGTCCCTCTCCTGAATGAAGAAGAATCGCTTCCTGAACTTTGCGATTGGATTAATAATGTTTGCGCAGCCAACAATTATACGTATGAAGTGATCTTGATTGATGATGGCAGCACCGATCGTTCATGGGATGTCATTCAGCAGCTGAGTAATGTTAATCCAAGTATTAAAGGCATTAAATTCCAACGCAATTATGGTAAATCTGCTGCGTTGAACGAGGGCTTCAAAGCCGCACAAGGTGATGTAGTGATTACAATGGATGCCGACTTACAAGATAGCCCTGATGAAATTCCCGAACTTAGGAAAATGATTATCGAAGATGGCTATGATTTAGTGAGTGGCTGGAAAAAAGTACGCTACGATAATACACTAACGAAAAATATACCTTCTAAATTTTTTAATGCTGTTACCAGCAGTGTTTCTAAAATAAAACTGCACGATTTCAATTGCGGCTTAAAAGCATACAGGAAAAAAGTGGTGAAAGGCATTGAAGTGTACGGCGAAATGCACCGCTACATTCCTGTGATTGCAAAATGGGCGGGTTTCAAAAAGATAGGCGAAAAAGTAGTAGAACACCGTGCCCGTAAATATGGGGTATCAAAGTTTGGGTGGGAACGTTTTGTCAATGGATTTTTGGATCTGATGTCTATCACTTTTGTTGGACGTTTTTCCAAAAGACCAATGCACTTTTTTGGTTTATGGGGTAGCATTTTTTTCTTCATTGGTTTTTGTATGACCATTTATTTAATCATCTCCAAATTTATCGATGCCGAGTTTCCATTAACCAACAGACCTGCTTTTTATCTGGCATTAACAGCATTGATCATCGGCATGCAATTATTCCTCGCCGGCTTTATTTCCGAGTTGATTGCACGCAACGAACCCGGAAGAAATTTTTATTTGATTGAAGATAAACTTCGCCTGTAATGAAGGTGGTAATTATTGGCCCTGCACATCCTTTGAGAGGTGGGTTAGCGACCTTCAATCACCGTTTGACCAAAGAGTTTTTAAATGAATGTGACGATGCATCTATTGTTTCCTTCTCATTGCAATATCCTGATTTTCTTTTCCCAGGCACTACACAATACAGTGATGAACCTGCCCCAGAAAATATTACGATTTACACCTGGATCAATTCTATTAATCCGCTGAACTGGCTCACAATAGGTAAGCGGTTAAAAAAAATAAGCCCCGATATTATTATTGTTCGATTTTGGATTCCGTTAATGGGACCAGCATTAGGAACTATTCTGCGCATTGTCCAAAAAAATAAAAAAACAAAAGTGGTTTGCATTGCCGATAATGTGATTCCACATGAAAAACGTCCGGGTGATACGGCATTCACGAAATATTTTTTGAAAGCTTGTGATGCTTTTATCACCATGAGTGAAAAAGTTTTGAGTGACCTGAGGTTGTTTGAAAAAACGAAGCCCGCACAATTGGTACAGCATCCATTGTATGATAATTTTGGTGAAGCAATTAGTAAAGAAGCTTCACGCAAGTACTTAGGCTTGTTTGAAGAAGAAAAGATCATTTTATTCTTCGGCTTCATTCGCAATTACAAAGGATTGGATCTTTTGCTAAAAGCAATGACCAATGACGAAATCAAAAGAGAAAAAATCAAATTATTGATCGCAGGTGAGTTTTACGAAAATGCAGCACCTTACATGCAACTCATTCAAGACAACAACTTGCAGGAAAGTGTCATTCTTCGAACCAACTTTATTCCTGATAGCGAAGTAAAATATTATTTATGTGCGGCTGATTGTGTGGTACAGCCTTATCGTAATGCCACCCAAAGCGGCGTAACGCCCCTCGCCTATCACTTCGAAAAACCTATGATTGTCACAAACGTTGGCGGCTTGCCTTCACTAGTTCCAGATAGAAAAGTAGGTTTGGTATGTGAACCTAATCCCGATGCAATTGCAAAGGCTATCGTAGAATTTTACGAGTTAGGCGAAAACTATTTTATTCCTCATCTTCGCAATGAAAAACAAAAGTATTTGTGGCAGAATTTGACAGCAGCTATCAAGAAACTTTCTGAATAGAATTGTTGTCGTACAAGAGTGCGACGCAACAGAAGCTTCATACTAGTATTTCTGCTTAGTACAAAATATTTATGATTTATAGAAGCAAAGCTCCTCTCCGAATTGGTTTGGCAGGCGGCGGCACCGACGTTTCGCCTTATAGCGATCTATATGGTGGTGCTATTTTAAATGCAACCATCTCATTATACGCACAGGCGTCAATTGAGCCTTTGACAGAAAATAAGATTGTATTAGAAGCAAATGATCGTAGCGAAACGCAGGAGTTTGATTTTTCTAATTCATTGCCTATTGATGGCTGTTTGAATTTATTGAAAGGTGTTTACAATTGCATCCAACGTGATTATGGAACGATTAAAAGTGGATTTAAACTTTCCACTTTTGTAGATGCACCGGCTGGCTCAGGTTTAGGTACATCCTCCACTCTGGTCGTTGCCATTATTGGCGCTTTTGCAGAAATGCTTCGCTTGCCACTAGGCGAATATGATATTGCCCATTATGCTTATGAGATTGAACGCAACGAATTGCAATTAGCAGGCGGTAGACAAGATCAATATGCGGCAACCTTTGGCGGTGTAAACTTTATGGAGTTCTATAGTGGTGATAAAGTGATTGTAAATCCGTTGCGGATTAAACAGAAATATCTATTTGAGCTGGAAAATAATTTGGTATTGTATTACACCTCTACCAGCAGGGAGTCTGCAAAAATCATTGAACAGCAGTCGAAGAATGTAGTTACCAAAAATGAAATATCCATTGATGCCATGCACCAACTAAAGCAGCAAGCACAAATGATGAAGGAGGCTTTATTGCGTGGCAAATTGCATGAATTTGGTGCTATTTTAGATTATGGTTACCGGCAAAAACGAAAGATGGCAGAAGGTATCAGCAATTCGTTTATGGAAGAAATTTACGAAACAGCAAAAGCTGCTGGGGCTACCGGTGGAAAAATTTCCGGTGCTGGTGGCGGTGGTTTTATGATCTTTTATTGCCCCGGAAATACAAAATACAATGTCATAAAGCAGTTGGATCGTTTTGGTGGTCATCATAAAAACTATTCCTTTGTACAGCATGGTTTAGAAACATGGACTATTTAGAACTAAGATTTATTTTGATCAACATGGAGAAAATTAAAGACATTATACAGTCATCGATTGCTGTAAAGCAACAGGTACTTGCGGATGAGGAATTGCTAAATGTAGTCGTCAATGCAGCTGACGCGATGGTAAATGCATTACAAAATGGCAACCGCGTTTACTTCTGTGGTAATGGCGGCAGTGCTGCAGATGCGCAACACTTAGCAGCAGAGTTCTCGGGACGTTTTTATACTGATCGTAAAGCGTTGCCTGCCGAAGCTTTGCACTGCAATACATCGTACCTTACTGCTGTAGCGAATGATTATAGTTATGATGTTGTCTATGCTCGCCTGATTGAAGGCATAGGTAATTCGGGTGATGTTTTAGTGGGCCTATCTACTTCAGGCAACTCTGCCAATATCGTTCGGGCTTTTGATGCGGCACGAAACAAAAACATTATCACAGTAGGTTTTACAGGTATGAGCGGTGGCGTGATGAAAGATCTGAGTGATTTTTTGATCAATATACCAGCAACAGATACGCCTCGCATCCAGGAAACTCATATTTTGTTAGGCCATATCATTTGTCAATTAGTTGAGGAGCGATTTTTCAATTTAACATGATCAAAGAAGCTATAATTCTCGCCGGTGGATTAGGCACTCGTTTGCGAGAAGCCGTACCCGATTTGCCTAAATGCATGGCATCTGTTGCTGATCGTCCTTTTGTTTCTTACGTGATTGACTACCTGCGCATGCAAGGTCTCGAACATTTCATTTTTTCCTTAGGATATAAAGCGGAAGCAATCGAAGCTTATTTAGCAGAACATTATCCTACCCTATATTATTCCACAACAGTTGAAAATGAACCTTTAGGTACAGGAGGTGGAATTCAATTGGCGTTGTCTAAATCATTACACCCACATGTTTTAATTGTTAATGGCGATACACTTTTTAAGATAGACGGAAAAACTGTTTATTCTTTTCATCAGCAACACAATGCTGAGTGTACGCTTGCACTAAAGTCAATGCAGCAATTTGACCGTTATGGCGTTGTGGAAGTTCGTGACAATGGAAGAATCGAGTCTTTCAAAGAAAAGCAGTTTTATAAAGAAGGGTTAATCAACGGTGGTGTTTATATTCTAGCTAAAGAAAAGTTTCTTCAACGTTCGTTTCCGCAAAAATTTTCTTTTGAAAAAGATTATTTAGAAACACTTTGTAAAACGGCCGATTTTTTTGGAGCTGTACAAGATGGTTATTTTATTGATATTGGCATGCCATCCGATTACCAACAAGCGCAAACCGATTTGCAAAGACCTTTGCTTGATCTAAAGACAATTGATCGTTCATGGACGCTTTTTTTGGATCGTGATGGTGTGATCAATGAAGAGCGAGTAGATCATTATGTTCTAAACCCCGATGAATTTCATTTCGCTGAGGGTGCCTTAGATGCGTTTCAAATATTAGCGCAGCGGTTTGGTAAGATTGTTATCGTAAGTAATCAACGTGGCGTGGGCAAAGGCTTGATGTCTGAAAACGACTTGGCAGAGGTCCATAAAAAAATGCAGGCAGAAATATCCAATGCAGGCGGCAGGATTGATAAAATCTATTATTGTACTGATGTAAATGATACTCATTCTAACCGCAAACCAAATCCAGGCATGGCTTTGCAGGCAACGATTGACTTTCCTGAAATCAACCTATCTAAAAGCATCATCGTTGGCAATAAACCCAGCGACATGAAATTTGGAAGAGCTGCAGGAATGTTTACCGTGTTTGTCACAACAACCAATCCCCACCAAACATTCCCTCATCCCGATATTGACTTAAAGTTTGAGAGCCTTTTTGCTTTTTCAAAGGTTTTATCATAATGCTTCTTTGTTAATCTTTCTCCATTCAGCCGGCTGCGGTCGCTCTTAAGATAATTTTTCATTTTTTTTGACGTTCTTAGCAATGTAACAAACCGTCTTTCTTACCGTGAAAAAAACATTTTTGTTATTAGCTGTGCTTTTATGGACTATTTGTGCATTTGCACAAACACCTGCGGCCTATATTCAACGGAACACACCAACAGAAGTACGTGTTTTAAAAGCAAAAGAAGATTCGTTAAAAACGCTTGCAAAAAGCCTCCTTTCCGATACACTTACTGCCAAAAGAATGCGTGCCGATAGCCTATTCATCAGAACGTTGGTTCGTGCATTACAAGTAAAAAATTCGTTTTACTATCCGTTTAGTAAAGTACAAGGAATAGGTAAAGTGTATGCGCCGGATAGCACCTTCCGCATCATTACGTGGAATTTATACATAAACGATTATTATTCTCGCCAACGTGGTGCTATTCAATTCAAAACGGCAGATGGTTCTTTAAAATTGGTACCCCTTCGTGATTTTTCAGAATTTTCAGAAAACCCTTTGGATTCAGTTCGTGGCAAAGACAATTGGATTGGTGCGGTTTATTATAACATGGTGAAGACAGAATATAAAGGTAAGCCCTATTATACGTTGTTTGGTTTTGATGAACACAGTGTACGTAGCAACCGCAAGTGGATTGAAGTACTAACGTTCAACGAACGAAATCAACCACAATTTGGCGGACCATTCTTTTCGTTTGAACAAGATACAGGCAAGCGTCGACCCACACAATTCCGTTATTATATTGAATACAAGAAAGAAGCAAGTACTATCGTCAACTTTGTTCCTGACGAAAACATGATCCTGTTTGATCACTTGATATCTGAAACAGACGAACCGGATAATCCATACACCTACATCCCCGATGGGGATTATGAAGGTTTTAAATGGCAGGATGGCAAATGGGTTCATGTAGATAAAGTATTTAACTTTAAGATTGACATGAAGAATGTAGATCCTTATTTGGGTAACCCGCCTGTTGGTGATCCCATCCTTGATAAAGAAGGCAATCGTGATGAGAAAAAGCTGATGGAGAAGTCCGATAAAAACAAAGGCAAGAAGAAAGAAGACGAAGAATAGGCAAGAACTTTTTTTGCGGCTATCTTAGCCGCAATTTTTTTATAGTGAGTGGTAGCTTAAAACCAAAATTGCTATATCAATTAGCTGTATCTTTTTTGTACAGTGCTGCTCCCATTATTGTATTCCCTTACATTTCGAGAGTGTTAGGTCCGCAGAATATCGGTAAGATTAATTTCATCGATTATACCGCACAATTCATTTTATTATTTACATCATTTGGCATCCCGTTATATGGGGTACGGGAAGTTGGAAAGTTGCGTAACAAACAAGAAGGACTGAAACAGCTTGCATCCGAGCTACTCACCATTCACTTCATTATTTCCTTAGCAGGTCTCTTACTTTTCTTGACGCTGGCTTATCTAAATGCTAATATTTATACTGAGAAAAAACTTATTCTGCTTGCAAGTCTTAATATAATTTTTTCCTCCTTTGCACTTGATTGGTTTGTGCAAGGCTTAGAAGATTTTTCGTTCCTTAGCTTAAGGTCCGCAGTCATAAAAGTTATTACTATAACTGCAACTTTTATTTTTATACGGCAATCTCAGGATTATATACAGTACTACTTCATTTTAACTCTTGGGGTATTACTACTTACTGTAACTGACATTTATTATGTTATAAAAAGAGGGTTTAAGTTCGGAAGAAAACTCAAGCTGATAAAACATTTAAAACCGTTGCTTATCTTCTTTCTAACTACCGCCACTGTTAGTTTATATACCTATTTAGATACCATTCTATTAGGTATTATTTCAGGAAGCCTGGCCGTTGGTTTTTATACAACTGGCTTGAAAGTTATTAAGTTCTCGCAAAATTTTGTTGATACGATGGGTGGCGTGTTATTACCAAGAGTTGCTTTTCTAATGGAATCTAAAAATAAGACGGAAATAAGCCGACTCGTTAACAAATCATTGCAGTATGTCTTAACTATCTCTATTCCGATGGGCTTTTTATTTTACTTGATGGCACCCGAGATCGTTGCTCTTCTAGCAGGGCATCAATACGCACCTTCAATAAGCGTTATAAAGATTTTGTCTTTTCTACCATTGTTCATTGGCTTAAGTAACATTTTCGGTATACAGATTCTCATTCCTTTTGGCAAGGAAAGCAATGCATTGATTGCTGTGGCGGTTGGAAGTCTAATCAGTATTGTTTTAAATATAATCCTTTGTCCTAAATATGCAGAAGACGGCGCTGCTTTAGCATGCGTAGTTGCAGAATGGGTTGTTACAATCATGATGGGATTTTTAGCCATTCGCCAAGTCCAATTGTTCTGGAATCGAAAAAAGCTATTTTACATAGTTTTTAATTGCTTACTGTTTGTACCGATTATTTATAGTTGTCGTTATTTTTTATCTGCTCCGGCAAGTATTTTTATTACTAGCCTTAGTCTCTGTATTTTAATTTTTGTTCTAATTCAAAAAGCACTTTTTAAAAATGAAGTTATTACAGAAATCATAGAATTTGTTAGAGGTAGTTTGCGTAGGCTTTTTATTAAGAACAGCATGCCATCAAAATAAGTCACAAAAATACAACCGCAATGCATCGTTATTTTGTAAGTGAAGTTCACGAAAATGAGAATTATACTGCAGGCGTTGTAAACAAACATGTAGAAGAATGGCTGATGTCATGGGGTTATAAACCTTTACGATATCCATTTATAAAAAGAAATAACGGGTGGGTAAAGGTCATTAGAATGATACAAACAGTCTATTGGAGTATAACTTTGCCCAAAGATACCATAGTTATTTTTCATTTTCCTGTTGTTCCGCGAGTTTATCAATGGCTGCTAAAACTTCTTTATCGTAAAGGAATTTATACTGTTGCCTTAGTACACGATATTGAAGGCTTACGTTTTGAAGATGAGTATACACTTAAGAAAGAAAAATTTTTATTGTCGTTTTTTAAACACGTCATTGTGCACAATGCAGCCATGCGTAACTACCTGAAATCAGATATCCCTAAAAGCACAATGAGTGAGTTGTGGTTGTTTGATTATAAAACAGCAGGAACTTATTTCAAACCACGTGTTTTAACGCCATCCATTACACTGGTAGCTAATTTAAATAAAGCATCTTACGTATCACTTTTACCTGATTGGGCTGCATCTTATCCCAATTTGCAGATTTATATCTATGGAGCTCTTCCACAAAACCATGAAGTAAAAAAAACTTATAATGTGCATTTCTTAGGAGCAGTGGAACCAGAGCAACTGCCAGAAGCAATTGAAGGCAGTTTCGGTATAGTCTGGGACGGAGACTCTATTACAGATTGCACCAATAGCCTTGGTAACTATCTACAATTTAATACACCACATAAGCTTTCTATGTACTTAAGTGCAGGCATGCCTGTAATTGTTTGGCGCAAAAGTGCCATGGCAGAATGGGTTCAGCAAAAAGAAGTAGGTATGGCAGTAACGTCTTGGACTGAGGCGGTTGAAACCATAAAAATGCTCAATGAAAACACATATAGAAAATGGCAAAGTAACGCACAAGAAATAGGCAATAAGTTACGCAGTGGCTACTTTCTTAAAAGCATTCTAAGTGAAATAGAAAATCAGAAAGACAGAAACTAATCCTCCAACTTCAACACCGCCAGGAATGCTTCCTGCGGCACCTCTACGTTACCAATTTGACGCATACGCTTCTTACCTTCTTTCTGCTTTTCCAACAACTTACGCTTACGGCTGATATCACCGCCATAACATTTTGCGGTTACGTCTTTACGCATAGCAGAAATATTTTCACGGGCAACAATCTTAGCGCCAATAGCAGCCTGAATAGCTATTTGGAATTGTTGTCGAGGCAATAACTCTTTTAATTTTTCACAAAGCTTGCGACCAAACTCCTGTGCACGACTGCGGTGGATCAAGGCACTTAAGGCATCAACTTTATCATTGTTCAACAAGATGTCCATACGCACAATGTCTGCTTCTCGGTAACCAATCGGATGATAATCGAACGAAGCATAACCACGAGTTTGGGATTTCAGTTTATCGTAGAAATCAAACACAATTTCTGTCAAAGGCATTTCAAAAATCAGTTCCACACGTGTTTGCGTGAGATAACTTTGATTAATCAGGATGCCACGTTTGCCTAAGCACAAAGTCATGATATTACCGATGTACTCCGGTTTAGTAATGATCTGTGCACGGATAAATGGCTCTTCAATTCTATCTGTTTTAACAGGGTCAGGAAACTCGGTTGGGTTGTTAACAATAATTTTTTCTCCCTTGGTTGTATAAGCAATAAAACTTACGTTGGGTACTGTAGTAATTACAGTCTGGTTGAATTCACGTTCCAAACGCTCCTGGATGATCTCCATGTGCAGCAATCCTAAGAAGCCGCATCGGAAACCAAAGCCTAAAGCTTGTGAAGTTTCCAGTTCAAATGTGAGGGAAGCATCATTCAATTGCAACTTGTCCATGCAATCACGCAACTCCTCAAATTCGTCTGTGTTTACAGGGAATATTCCAGCAAATACCATCGGTTTCACTTCCTGAAAACCTTTAATCATTTCCTGTGTTGGATTTAAGGCATTGGTAATGGTGTCGCCAACCTTAACCTCTTTTGCATTTTTAATTCCGGTGATAATGTAGCCCACATCGCCAGTTCCTACTTCATTCTTTGGCGCCAAACCTAATTTCAATATGCCTACTTCATCTGCTTCGTATTCCTGGTCGGTAGAAACAAATTTTACTTTATCGCCTTTTTTTAGCGTGCCATTTAAAATTCTATAGTAAACAATAATTCCTCTAAAACTGTTAAACACACTATCAAAGATCAATGCTTGCAAAGGCGCATTAGGATTTCCTTTTGGTGCAGGAATACGTTCAACAATGGCTTCTAAAATCTCTTCAATACCAATACCTGCTCTCCCGCTTGCTAAAAGGATTTCTTCGGGCTTGCAGCCAATCAAATCCACAATCTGGTCTTTCACTTCTTCAATCATAGCGCCATCCATGTCAATCTTGTTGATAACAGGAATGATCTCCAGATCATTTTCAATCGCCAAATACAAATTGGAAATAGTTTGCGCCTGGATGCCTTGTGTAGCATCTACCAATAACAATGCTCCCTCGCAAGCTGCCAAGGCACGGCTCACCTCATAGCTAAAATCAACGTGACCTGGTGTGTCAATCAAATTCAGAATATACTCTTGGCCCTTATTCTTATAATTAATTTGAATAGCGTGGCTTTTAATAGTAATACCTTTCTCACGTTCTAAATCCATATCATCCAACACTTGGTCCATCATTTCGCGTTCGGAAATGGTATTAGTGGTCTGTAACAAACGGTCGGCCAGAGTGCTTTTACCGTGGTCAATGTGCGCAATAATGCAAAAATTCCGGATATTCTTCATAATCGTATGAGCCTCGTTTCGGAGATGCGCAAAAGTAACGGATTTGAGCCGCATAAAGGCAATGTGGGCCGGGCTTTAACACTACTATGGAGCGCCTGTGGCGTCGCACTCTTCAGCGTTCGGGAATTCTATGGAATATTTCAGATGTAGCAGATTTATATGCTCCGTCGAATTGTTCACTAACTCTAGAATAACTGTACTTTTTCGCAGCATTAAAAGCAATCATTTTTGGATTGAAATCTGCGTTACAATCCATCATTTTTTTCATGGCAATAGCTAATGAATCATCATCTTTTACAGGCACAAACAAGCCATTTGTTTCTTCAATCATTTCTGATATACCGCCAACATTGGTGGTAATAACGGGAAGGCCACAACATAAGGCTTCGGAAATAACACAAGGGGAATTTTCAATAGTACTGTTCAAAACAAAACAGTTTGCTTCTTGCATTGCTTCTGCAACTTCACGATACGGGATCTCCCCTTTAAAGAAAACGGTTTTGTTTAGCAAGCCTAATTCCTCTGCCTTTTTTACAAAAGTCTGCTCACGATTACCGATAAGGATTAATCTTGCATTCGCCCCAAAACTTATCAACTTATGAAAAGCATTCAAAATGCCTTCAACATTTTTTAATGGAACCATGTTCGATACATGTAAAAAAGTAAACGGTTGGGCAAGCTGTTTTTCCTTATAAAAAAACAACGAAGTGTCTACTACGTTTGGAATAATTGAATAAGATTTATCTGTAACAACTTGCTGGATGCCTTTGCCTACAAATTTGCTGACTGTTGTGAAAAACATGCTCTCTTCAAAGATCTGCTTCACAATCCTTTTAAACGTAAATGATCTTGTGTTGTAATTATCATCAACAATATCATTGTAAATGCCCCAATGTTCCGTCACTACAAAGGGAATTCGAAATTTTTTCTTTACACACAACGCAATCACGCCGGCCTTCCATGGAATGTGTACATGCACTAAATCTGGTTTGCCATGCTGCTGTATGTATTGATGTGCTAATTTTTTATAAATGCGCAGCCAACGCATTTTCTTTCTTAATTTTTGTAAAATACCCTGCGGCTTTTTGAAGTAAACAATCTGTTCAGTTAGTCCCGTAGAGTAATTCGTATCGTCAATAATTTCTTCATCAGACAATCCTTCTAGGGCTGTTACAAACAGTACGTGAATATCGTTATGGATAGCTGCTGCCTTCGCATGCCGCTGAACAAAATCACCATCGAATTTGTCGTTTCGGTTCGGATACCAACTTACCAACCATAAAATTTTCTTGCGAGGCATAGTGAAGCAAATCTCTGTATAATTCTTAATTTGTAAGCGATATGGCAAATGGCAGAAACAAGTTCACGTCAATTTCAACTACGGGGTTTGGTGCGCAAAGTAAACAAAGTGGCGGACGTTTTTACCGCAAAGACGGAAAGCCTAATATTAGGAGGAAAGGCGTTAGGTTTTTTGATCGTTTGAGCTAGTTTCACATCTTATTGGATATGCCACACTGGAAGTTTTGGCTGGTGCTGTTTGCTATATATATCGGTATTAATCTTGGCTTTGGAACTATTTATTATTCGATCGGAATAGATCAACTGAATGGAATAAAAATTTAGCCCAATCATTGGATAAATTTTGCAGAAGCTTTTTTCTTTAGTGTGCAAACATTTACCACTGTAGGTTATGGACATATCAGTCCATCTAGTATTTTGGTAAGCTCGATTGCTGCATTTGAAGCCTTTCTTGGTTTGCTTTCCTTTGCTCTCGCCAGTGGTTTATTCTACGGACGTTTTTCTAAACCAAGAGCCTTTTTACATTTCAGCGATTTTGCAGTCATTGCTCCTTTTAAAGATGGTAATGCATTAATGTTTCGTACTGTGCCTTATAAGAATAACCATTTAATGGATGCTGAAGTAAAGTTAACCATTGGGTTGAAGGAAAAAATTGATGGCGAAATCAAGAATACTTTTTACACACTGGATGTTGAATTTGCGAAGATCAACGCATTGATCTTAAACTGGACTATAGTTCACCCTATTAACCAGGATAGCCCTATATATGGAATGAGCATTGAAGATTTAAAACAAGCAAATGCCGAAATTATAGTGTATTTAAAAGCGTACGATGAAGGTTTTTCCAATTATGTCATTGCCCGAACATCATATACGGCTGATGAGATTATTGAAGGTGCCAAGTTTAAACCCATGTATTATACAACAGAAAATTTAACCATCTTAGAGATCGATAAGATCAGTGATTTTGAGAGAACAAAACTACATTCAATTAAGCAACCTGTATCCGAATAAAGTCTTTCCGATTAAAGTAAAAGAGGTAAAGAAAAAAAAGCAAGGGTGAGATACTAAACAAGGTAATGATAAATACACCCGAAGTAAATCCAACCAGGTAAAGCATAAACATAATGATGCCACCAGCAATTAATTGGTCATCATCAATTGCATAACTCACTTTTAAATAATGAACACGTGTCTGATAAGCAACTTGGATGGGCTTTGTAAAATGATAGCCATCTGTTGCTACAATATTAGGACGTGCAATAGACATAGGTATCACAACAGGCTTTTTTCCCTGCAACGGATAGATATACATTCCGTCGATAATAACCCTTAGCTTTAGCCATCGCATTAATACTTGTTTTTTTGGCGTAATCACCAGGTGATATTGTGGATTGGGTTTTATTGCTTTAAAGCTTTTATTATCTCAAGAAAATCTTTTGCAACCAACGAAGCACCGCCAACTAATCCACCATCTACATCTGGGTTATCAAATAATTCTTTTGCATTATTTGCCTTTACACTTCCACCATATAGAATAGAAATCTGGTTAGCTACTTCTGCTCCATACTGTTGTTGTAATACAGAACGAATATGTGCATGCATTTCTTGTGCCTGCTCTGAAGAGGCTGTATTACCGGTCCCAATTGCCCAAATTGGTTCGTAGGCAATAATAACCTTTTGGAGATCAGTTGCGCTCAAATGGAAGAGTGATTCACGAAGCTGTGTTTCTACAAAACTTTTTTGTGTAGCTTCTTCCCTGATTGCCAAGGGTTCGCCGCAGCAAAAAACAGGTGTAATATCAAACTGTAAACAGAGATCCAATTTTTCGGCAAGCACGTGATTTGTTTCATTAAAATATTCTCTGCGTTCACTATGACCGATGATACAATATTTAATTCCAATGGATTGCAACATTGACGACGATACCTCACCAGTATAAGCGCCACTGATCTTATTATAACAGTTTTGTGCTGCAATGGCATATCCCATCTCATCCGCTACTTCACTGTTTGCCATAACTAAATAAGGATAGGGCACAGCAAAAATCACTTGCTGATCAACACCAATCTCAAGCTTTGCGTTCAATATTTCATCCAATAATTTCTCAGCCTGCTGATAGGTCAAATTCATTTTCCAGTTTGCTGCAGCAATTTGTTTTCGCATGTATTAAGTTTAGTAGTGGTCAAAGATATGTTTCAAAATTATTCGTTCGTTTGACGTAAGCCCCTGCTTTTTCATTCGTTTCCAGTTCTTGATGTCCTGTAAGGCCTTATTAAAATCGTACCGCTCAATGCCATCTGCGCCCCAGGAAAAACTAGGAATATGTTTTGGCGTAAGCCCATTGCAAAAAACATTAGCAGATGCTCCAATAACAGTTCCCGTATTTATGGATGTATTGATAGCTGTACGTGAATAGTCGCCCATCAAAACACCGCATTTAGCTCCAACATTTATGGCACCATTTGGTGTATAAACAAACACATCGGAAGCGTTGTTCTTCACATTGGAACAGGAAGTACCGGCTCCCAAATTACACCACTCGCCTATTACCGCATCGCCAATATAACCATCATGCCCTTTGTTCGAATTGGCGAAGAAAACTGTGTTTTTTATTTCGCCGCCAACAGTACAATTTGGACCAATAGTAGTACCACCATAAATTTTCGTCCCCATTTTTATTGTTGCGCCTTCGCAAATGGCAACAGGTCCACGGAGCATAGAACCCTCCATGACAACCGCATTTTTTTCAATGTAAATAGGTCCTTCCGTAGCGTTTAAAAAACAATGTTCTACAATCGCCCCTTTTTCAATAAAAATATTTTCAGGACTAGTAGTTTTATTAGTGGCAGAAGGCTTTACATATTTTTTTTTTGACTTTAATAATTGCACGTCTTGTTCAATGGCCCAAGCATTTAGTTGAAATATATTCCAGGGATAACAAATCTTCTTTAACTCATCATTTAGTTCTACTGCCCTGTTTACTTTAATCCTATTTTGATCAATTATTTCTTTTTTGGAAAGGCAATAGACCATATTTTCCTTTTCAGGTAAGGATAGAAACTCGCCGGGCTTTAACTTCTTAACTTGCTTCGCTAATTTTTGAGTAGGCAATAAGTTGCCGTGAATGAGATAAACAATATCGTCGCCAATTGACTGATCAAGAACAATTGCCCTATCCAAGTCTTTATAGTCGCCTTCCTGCTTGTCGAACGAAGGGATTTCTAAATACATTTCCCATTTTTCCCGTAGAGTTAAAATGCCTACTCTTATATCTTGAATTTGCCGAGTAAGTGTGAACGGAAACAAATTTTCGGAGCTGCAAAATTCTTCAGTAAAAACAATCTTTTTCATATCCGTCCTATTAGGCTTAAAAATAAAAAATCCCGCTCAAGAGCGGGATGATTAATATTATAACTGAACAGATTATTTTTTTGCGTATTTCTTTTTGAACTTGTCAATACGTCCTGCAGTATCTAACATTACGTTTTTACCTGTGAAGAACGGATGAGATTGGCTGGAAATCTCCAATTTAATCAATGGATATTCGTTACCATCTTCCCACTTAACGGTTTCTCTTGTAGCTGCTGTAGAGCGGCTTAAAAAGCTGTATCCGTTACTCATATCTTTAAAAACTACGTAACGGTAATTTTCTGGATGAAGACCTTTTTTCATGACAAATTCAGTTTATGGCGTGCTGTTTACGATTTTTCAATACGAAGGCGCAAAAGTAGGGAAAACATTTTAGATTTTAGATTCCTTACTGGAGATTTTTGTTAAGCAGTTGTTTAAAGCTTAGCTCCTCATGTTTTCATACTGCAACGGAATGCCAAGATTCCACCCTTTGGAAGCCTGAATAACGGTCTGCAAATCATCAATTTTTTTTCCGGTCACCCTTACCAAATCGTCGTTGATGGATGCCTGAACCTTTAACCCGGTATCTTTAATGTGCTTCACGATCTTTTTGGCGTCTTCTTGCTTCAATCCATTTCTAACAGAAACTTCTTGTTTCCAAACCTTGCCACTTTGGAAACCTCCTTTCGAAGTATCGAAGGCTTCGGGAGCAATTCCTTGCTTATGTGCCCTATTGATTAACATATCAATCAATTGACGCATCTGCATCTCATTGTCCGTTTCCAAAGTAATCTTATAATCTTTTTTATTAAGGTCGATTGCCACAGGCGTGTCCTTGAAATCAAAACGGTTAGTAATTTCTTTTTTGGTAACGTTCACTGCATTATCCAAGGCTTGCATGTCTACCTTGCTAACAATATCAAATGAAGGCATAGTAAAAGTTTAAAATTCAATGTTCGAAGTTATATCGTTTAAGCAAAATCTTTTCAATCCTTTCTATCAATCTAAACTTAGTTCAAAAAAGAGGTCCCTCTTTCCAGAGGGACCGAAACGTTGCACATGAGAAAAACTAAAATCTTTATTGTTGTTGGTTACCACCTACCCTGTTCTGCTCGTCTTGTGCACTGCCTGTTCTTCTACGCTGCGGCTGTGCGTTTTGGCCCTTGCTAAAACGATAAGTAAAACTTAAACCTACACAGCGGTTATCCCAACTATTATTTACATGAAGATTAATGTCGTCAAACACTGTATAACCCCTGAACTTTTGAATGTAGAATGGATCGGAAACATTCAAACGAAGCGTGCCTTTGCCTTTTAATATTTGTTTGCTGGCACCAAAAGAAACAACACCCATAGGTTCTGCTACAATCATACCTGCATCCTGAGATTTGGAACGGTAGAAACCACTTACTTCAGCACTCCAGGTTTTTGCAAATTTGAATTGCTGGCTTGTGTTCATCATAAAGCTGGTTAGATCAACATTCAACGGACGGGTACCAATCATGCCTTCGTAATGATTGTTGTAAGCATTTACATAAAAGCTGGTTGTCCACCATTTTGTTATGGGCATGTTTAAGCTAACTGCCAAACCAATGTTTCTGCGCTTTGCCAGGTTCTCTTTTGTTTGGAAGGTTACTTTTTTATCCTCAACCATTTTCTGCCTGATCACATCATTGATAATATCAGTTGTGGTAGTGTAATTCAAGGTAGTATTTAAGGCACCGCGATAGTTATGACTCAATTCAATGTTGCGGCTAAACTGCGGCGTTAAATAAGGGTTACCTTGTTGGTAAGTAAACTGATCCAGCATTCTCTGGAATGGATTCAGATCCTGGTAGTTTGGTCTTTCAATTCTTCTGCCATAAGAAAGCGCAAATTGATTTTTATCATTCATTTTATAGCTTATATAAGCACTTGGGAATAACTGTACCAGGTCTTTTGTAATTTCTTTTTCCAATAAAATTTGCGTACCAACAGAGTGCGTATGTTCCAAACGTAAACCAGTTTGTATGCCCCATTTTTGAAATTGCTTGCTGTAGTTTATATAAGCAGCATTGATGTTTTCATCGTATTTAAAATGGTCGCTTCGAGGGTCACGAACCCACTGCATGGTTGAATAATTCAATGAGTCGTATGGAGAGTCATTGTCAGTAGAAACTAAACTACTTTTCAAACCAGCTTCCAACTTTGCTTCGTTTTTCAGCGGCAATGAATAATCAATTTTTCCACTGTAAATGGCAATGTCTTGTTTAATCAATCCTTTCAACAAATACGGATTGCCCTTAGGAGATCCGTTTGCGCTGAAGTTATAGTTGTTGGATGTTTGATCGCTTCTAGAAATATATCGTACGTAGTCAAAATCAGCGGATATTTCCTCACCGGTTTTACTTAATACTTTTCGGAAGTTCAAGTTACCACCAAAATTTTTCCATGGATCAATACTTTTAGATGCTGCCGAATTACTGGAAACGAACTGGCCAAATTGATCATAGGTATTCGTATTACTGTTTACTTCAGAATTACGAGGGTTATAGGTGCCGTTTAATACAATACCAAGAATTGTTGTTTTATTAACGGAATAATCCACACCCATTCTTGCACTGTAGTTTTTCCCATAAAAATGAGGCGTGCTTTTTTGTTTTAAAACAGTGTCGTTGTTTACTCTGTTCAATTCCAGATCATTAAAACCTTCCCAATAAGAATAACTTAAATTGCTGAAGAAATTTATATTGCCTTTTCGGTAATTAAAATTGAAACTGTTAGGCGATTTTGGATAAACTGCCTGGATGAATGAAAGGTTAAAGCTTCCATTCAATCCTACCGTTTTACTCTTCTTTGTACGCAGATTAATAATACCTGAATTACCTGATGCATCATATTTTGCTGAGGGTTGTGTCATGATCTCGATTTGATCCAACTGGTTAGCAGGCATGTTCTTCAATAAATTAGCTAAGTCTTGTCCACCGAGATAAGAAGGCTTGCCATCAATTAACACAATAACGCCTTGCTTTCCTTTTAAACTAAGATTACCGTCTTTATCAACTGTAACACCAGGCGATTTTTCCAGAACATCCATTGCTGTGGCGCCTGCATTAGTTGGTGATGCGTCAACGTTCACTATCATTTTCTCAATCTTAGTCTCTACTAATGGTTTCGAACTTTGCACTGTCACACCAGTCAATTCTTTAGAAATTTCTGCCAGAGTTACTGCAGGAACAGCAACGACATTGTTAGTACTAACTTCAATGGCTTTTGAAATTTGTTTAGCAAAGCCAACAGAAGAAAAAGCTAAAAAGTATTTTCCTTCTTTCACATTCACAAATTCGTATTGGCCGCTTTTATCCGTAACAGCCATTTTTGCCAGTGAAGAATCTTTTGCCTTTAACAAAGAAACTGAAACAGCGTTGATGCCCTTTCCCTGACCATCTTGTACCGTGCCCAAAATTTTTGTGCTTGTTTGTGCGTTTGCAAAACTGCAAAACAGCACTGCAATAATTGTTGAAACTATCGTTTTCATGCTTGTTGGTTTATCGTTAATAAAACTTGTTGCAAAGGTTTTTGTTTGTTTGTTTTTATTCTGTTCAATTATGATGAGAGAAACAGAAGGCTATTCTAAGGGTGATTTTTATTTACCAATACACCAGCGGTAATTAAGGCTTACAAAAAAATTCATTTGTGAAAACTTGTTAAAGCAGGCATTGCTGCCTGCGTCATATTTAGTTACCTACCTGTACACGGTTTTGCTCATCCTGCGCACTTCCTACTTTTCTTTTTTGTTGTGCACCTTTAATGGGCTTACCAAAGCGATAGGTAAATGAGAAATTGGCTACACGGCTATCACGTTTATTTTCGAAATGAGCCATGGTATTTTCAAAATTGATATCGCCTACTGGGAAGTTTGTATAGAAAAGGTCCCTCACATTCAATTTTAATGTTCCCTTGTCTTTTAATATTTGTTTGCTGATTCCTACAGAGGCCATTCCCATTGGTTGAATAATAATTTGTCCTTCTACCCCTTTGGTTCTGTAAAAGCCACTTAATTCTGCAGTCCAGCCTTTACTAAAACGGAACTGGTTATTTACATTGAACAAAAGATTTGCAGCGTCAACATTTATTAATTCGCCATTACCATTAAGTCTACCAGAAAACTTACTGAAATTGTAATTAGAGTACAGAATCGCCGTCCACCATTTAGCAACCAGAACTTGTGCACTGATTGAAATACCTCCTGTATTTTTTTCACCTATGTTTCCTTTACGAACAACCGTTGCATAACTTTTATCACCGTTCAGCTCTTTTGCTTGTTCAAAAGTTTCGTTCATATAATTAAGCGTATGGCTGTAATTGAAAGAGGTAGTTAAAAACCCTTTGTACGTATGTGTTATTTCAAAGTTGTTGGTAAACTGAGGCTGCAAATAAGGATTACCTGCCTGATAAGTGTATTGATCAAGGAAAAACAAGAATGGATTCAAATCCTGGTAATCCGGACGGTCAATACGTCTGCCATACGATACTGCAAATTGATTGTCTTTATTAGCCTGGTAGCTTACAAATAATGTTGGGAACAAACTACCGTAGGCTTTGGTAAATGAAGAATCCTTACGCACTGCATTACCTAATTGATTGCCAGAATAAGAAGTGTATTCGTAACGCAATCCTAATTGCACACCAATTTTTTTGTACTGCTTATTAAGGTTCACATAAGCTGCATTTACATCCTCTTTGTAATAGAAGTTGTTGGTTTTAGAATAATCTACTTCATCGCCGGTAGTAAAAACATTAAAGTAGTTTGCTTCATTATTGGTTTGTACATGACTAACTTTTAAACCGGTCTCCATTTTCACATCTTTACCCAGCGTTTGCACATAGTCAACTTTAGCTGAATAGATATTAATAGTGCTTGGCAATTTGCTTCTCAATAAGTCCTGGTGACGCAAAGTCCAATCCGGATTATAGGTTGTATCGGTAAAGTTTTGCTGATCGTTTGATCGATAACTTAAATAATCAACATCAGCTGAAATCTCCTTACCAGTTGAATCGAACTGGTGGCGAAAATTAAAATTGATGCCTCCATTCTTCCAGTTTCCATTGATATTGCTTTGTGCTGTTACAATAGAATCAATCACACTTTGATTATTTTTCAGAAAGCTTGTGCTTTGGCTCGAAAACTTGGCTGGCTTGGTAAAACCGGTTGCTACAATGCCAATGGTTGTATTCTTATTCAAAAAATAATCGGCTCCGGTTTTAGAAGTAGAAAAAAGGTCTCTATTGCGCATATTGGTTTCCTGCTCGAAAATGGCCGTAATGTTTTTGGTAGCTGGATCCTTAAATCTTCTCAGGATATCTAATTGCTGGAAGCCATTACCCTTATTCATATTGAAGTTTGCAAACACGTTCACTTTGCCAGTACGGTAGTTCAGGTTCAAACTGTTGTTCGATTTCCAGTAAATGCCTTGCTGATAATTGGCAGTCAAGCTTCCGTTAAAACCAACTTGTTTGTTTTTCTTTGATTTGATATTGATAATACCCGAGTTACCCGCAGCATCATATTTAGCTGATGGCTGGGTCATAATTTCGATTTGATCAATGGCGCTGGCAGGTAAACTTTTCAAATAGTCCGACAAAGCAGAGCCGCTTAAATAAGCAGGACGTCCATCCAACATCACCAGAACACCTTGCTTCCCCTTTAAACTAATGTTTCCGTCTTTGTCAACAGTAACACCTGGGGATTTTTCCAAAACCTCTAAAGCGGACGAACCAACATTCGTAACTGAAGCTTCAACATTAATAATGGTACGGTCAATTTTTTGTTCAATTAATGGCTTACGCGAAATAACCATTACACCTGAAAGTTGCTTCAATTGCGGTATCAACTCAATGGTTTTTAATGTTATTGAAGGATTGTTGGGATTTACTTCAAACGTTTCCGAATAGCCTTTTGTGTGACCAATAGCACTGATAGACACAAAGTATCTTCCATCTGGAATATTTTCAAAGCCATACAGGCCATCCTTGTTCGCTAATACCACTTTCGCAACAGCCGAATCCTTTGAGCGGTGCAGGGTGATGGTTGCAGATTCAACTGTTTTTTGGCTTCCGTCTTTTACCGAACCTGTGATCTTTCCTGTTTGCGCAAAGCACAAAAAGCCAAGAATGAGGAGGTTCAAAAGAATAAATATTCTTTTCATATCAATGTATTTAAACTACTTGTCTTTGATGATTACATTTCAAAAGTAGGTACTATGTAATGTAAAATACCTGTTTTTGTAGCGAACGGTTATTTTTAAGGATAATTGGATGACAGGATATGTGACGCCGAGTCGACTAAGTGGTTACAGATTTGCTAATCCGCTATTTTAAAGGCAGTAAAAAAGGATTACTGGCAGTTTATACAATTGAATGGCAGCTTAACTTCACACAAAATCTAAAGAATGGTGATTGATTACAGGTCGGACACGGTGACCCGCCCTTCGAAAGAAATGCTGGATGCTATGTTTAGCGCTAAAGTTGGCGACGATGTTTTTGGCGATGATCCCTCCATAAATGAATTAGAAGCCCTTGCGGCAGATATGTTTGGAATGGAAGCTGCACTTTTCTGTCCGTCAGGCACTATGACCAATCAAATAGCTATTAAATGTCATACTCAACCCGGCGACGAAGTGATTTGCGATTTTACGGCGCATATCTATCAATATGAAGGCGGAGGCATCGCCTCGAACTCCGGAGCGTCTGTTCAGTTATTAAATGGCGACAGAGGACGAGTTAGTGCGGAAATGGTGGAAGCGGCTATCAATCCAGACGATGTGCACAAAGCAAGAACAAAATTAGTAGCCTTAGAAAATACTTCTAACAGAGGCGGCGGTAGTTGTTACGATTTTGAAGAGATCAAGCGCATTCGCAAGGTGTGTGATGAACATAAATTATTCTTCCATCTGGATGGGGCTCGTTTATTTAACGCCTTAGTTGCCAAAAATGAAACGCCAAAACAGTACGGCGAGGTTTTTCATACCATTTCTATTTGTTTAAGCAAAAGTTTGGGCTGTCCTGTTGGAAGTTTAGTATTGGGCACAAGAGATTTCATTAAGCAGTCAAGAAGAATTAGAAAAGCATTTGGTGGCGGTATGCGGCAGGCTGGCTATTTAGCCGCTGCTGGCATTTATGCGTTGAACAATAATATTGATCGCTTGAAAAAAGATCACGATCATGCGAAGCAACTTGAAGCAGCATTACGCAAGAAAGACTTTGTTGCAGATGTAATGCCTGTCGAAACTAATATCATCATCTTTCATCTTAACGATAAATATTCTGCTAAGCAATTAGTAGACAAACTAAAAGAAGAAGACATTTTAGGACATGCTATCTCTCCCACTTCCGTTCGCCTGGTAACGCATTTAGATATAACTGAGGAAATGATCGCTAAAACAATTGACACAATCGAAAAGCTTTAACTATGTTCCCAACTATTAACCCAACTACCACGAAATCATGGCAAGCCTTACAACAACATCATGAAGAAATGAAAGAGGTGCACATGCGTGATTTGTTTGCGCAGGATGCTGATCGCTTCAAAAAATTTTCCTTCTGTTTTAATAATATTGTTATTGATTTTTCAAAAAACAGAATTACTCAGGATACAATCAAATTATTGTTGCAGTTGGCAGAAGAATGCAAGGTCAAAGATGCCATTGATGCCATGTTTGCCGGTGAATTAATTAACCAAACAGAGCATCGTTCTGTATTGCATACCGCACTTCGCAATTTTTCAGGTAAGTCTGTCCATTCAGAAGGCAAAGATGTAATGCCCCAAGTGCATCGTGTACAAAACCAGATGAAAGATTTTTGTGAACGGGTACACAACGGTGAATGGCTCGGTTATACCGGCAAGAAAATAAAATACATTGTCAACATTGGAATTGGTGGCAGCGATCTTGGTCCGCTGATGGTTACCGAAGCATTGAAACCTTATTGGATAAAAGGCATTCAACCTTATTTCGTTTCTAATGTTGATGCGACGCATATTGCTGAAACATTGAAGAAAGTAAATCCTGAAGAAACACTTTTCTTGATTGCGTCAAAAACTTTTACCACGCAAGAAACTATGACCAATGCTCATACAGCAAGAGAATGGTTTTTGACAGACGCAAAAGATGAAAAGCAAATTGCCAAACATTTTGTTGCTTTATCTACCAACGAAAAAGAAGTAACAAAGTTTGGAATAGATAAAGCCAACATGTTTGAGTTTTGGGATTGGGTTGGCGGAAGATATTCGCTTTGGAGTGCTATTGGTTTATCCATTGCTTTAACGGTCGGCTATGGCAATTTCGAAGCTTTATTAAAAGGTGCTTACGAAGTGGATCGACATTTTCAAACGGAATCATTTGAAAAAAACATTCCTGTGCTGATGGCATTAATCTCGCTTTGGTACATCAATTTTTTTGGGAGTCAAACCGAAGCCATTCTTCCATACGATCAATACATGCATCGCTTTGCTGCCTATTTTCAGCAGGGCAATATGGAAAGTAATGGCAAAAGCGTAGATCGAAATGGAGAAGAAGTTACTTATCAAACAGGTCCCATTATTTGGGGCGAACCCGGAACCAACGGCCAGCATGCCTTCTATCAATTAATTCATCAGGGAACAATTTTGATTCCTTGTGATTTTATTGCACCGGCACAAACGCATAATCCAATTGGCGATCATCACCAAAAACTACTTTCCAACTTCTTTGCTCAAACAGAAGCGTTAATGAATGGAAAAACGGATGAAGAAGTAGAGAACGAATTAAAGAAAGCAGGAAAAAATGCTGAAGAAATTGCCAATCTTACACCGTTTAAAATTTTTACCGGCAACCGTCCGACAAACTCCATTTTAGTCAAGAAGATCACACCTACAACACTTGGGCAGTTGATTGCTTTATATGAACACAAAATCTTTGTGCAAGGCGTCATCTGGAATATTTTTTCTTTTGATCAATGGGGTGTGGAGTTAGGTAAGCAACTAGCCAATAAGATTTTACCTGAATTAGAGAACAATGAGCTGATAAGTTCCCATGATTCTTCTACCAATGGATTAATTAATTCTTATAAAGAAATGCGTTAAATAATAAGTTCCAGGGGCAATAATTAATGGAAGATACCATCGTGCTTGCTGTGAAGGATTGGTATACTATTTTTGACTGCATCAGCACTGAATGCCTTTTTTGCCAGTACCGCAGTACATAATATTTGTATTCGAAGAACTTGACAAATACTTCAGATGGCTAAGTTGCTCATGAATCATAAATTGGATTCCAACTTGCCGGTGGTGCCGCCTGTTGTTTTCCACATGCCCTGTCAACGCCACCAATCCAAACAGTTTTACTGGTGGCATCAGATAGCTCTAACTCTTCAAACACTATTTGTGAAAAAATCCCGTTTAAATAAACGGGATTTGAATTCTAACGCACTATTAATACTTCGCCATGGACGACTGTTGAATTCCAATAATCGTCTCCAAGCACTATTGTATAAACATTTGGAGCAAACCGGGAAAGGTCAAATTCGGTTTTTTGATAGTTATCAATAAAAAAAGATATATCAAATCCTCTTTGTTCTACCATTGCACCCGCCGCGTTATAAATAGCGATACGCCTGTAATAAGGAATATTATATAACCTAACTTGGAAACGCCCCGTTGTTGGGTTTGGATAAATATAGAAAATATCAGACGGCTCTTTACCAATTTCTATAATGTTGGTTTTATTAGAGCAGCCGTTTGCATCGGTAACAGTAGCCTGATATTTTCCTATATTTTCAAAATTAACCAGCACGCTACTTCCATTAACACCAACAATTGTATTTCCATTAAATGTCCAATTAAAATTCATTCCAGGGTTAACACTACCTGCGGTTAAAAAAGTAGTTTTTCCGGGTTGTAATGATGTCAAAGGGGCAGCAGCAATGGTCACTGTCGGCAAAGGATTTACAGTCAAAATAGTAGCACCGGAAGTCAAAACCCCACAAGAAGGGACAGTTACTTTTGCACGATATCTATTACCGTTTTGAGCGATTACACTATTATTAATCGTGTATGTAGATGCAGAAGCTCCTGAAATATTTGAATAGTTAATACTACCATCAGTGCTCACTTGCCATTGATAATTTGGCGTACTTCCCGAAGAAGCTGTAGTGAAGCTAACCGGGTTTCCTACACAAACAGCTTTTTGAACATCTGGTTGCACTGTTATCGAACCAAGGTTATTGATCGTTAATGTTACAGCATTTGAGATCGAATTTGTAGGTGTGCAAGCACCATTAGTAACCAATAGGTATTTATATCCATTCATACTATTGGTTGCTCCATTGATGGTCAAAGTATTTGTTATTACTCCGCTGTATGGATTTCCATTGATTAGGTCGGTATAAGAAGTACCACCATTAGTGCTGACCTGCCATTGATAAGTTACAAAAGTTCCTGTAACACTTGCACTGATTGATCCTATGCCACCATTACAAATAATGGTGTTAACAGGTTGTGTAGTAAATGTAGCTGCAGAACAATAATTAATATCTAAAGTATAATCTTCTACTTGCCCCCATTCAGCGTTGCCACACGCTGTATTTTTTGTCGGTGCAACATTTGTGTCTTGCAGTCGTACACGCATGCGAGCATATCCTTGCAATACAGTTGATGAAATTGCTGGAATTGCAATATTTGCAGTGTAGGGACCGGCAGCTATTGGCGAAATATAAACTAGTTCACCGGGATCATTGAAATCTCCATTATGATTAAAGTCGATCCATACATAGGCACGGTCTGTAGCTTTTGGATTAGAAACATTAATAGTTAATGGAACGGTAGCACCCTGGATAATAAAAGATTGAATTGCTGAAAAGTTTTCATAACCCGATGCCGAAATGGAGTTATTATTAATAGAACCAAAAGTTACATTCGATATCTTTTCGCCTGTGGAGGTTGTATTATTTGTGGAAGCAGCGCAATAGGGAGTCCATCTATAAATCTGCCCACTAGCGGGTTTAGTTGCAATCGAATTTGTTTCTGTACTTGAACTAGGGGTTGGATTAGTTCCGGAATTGTTTAGTGAAAAGAATGTATTATTTCCAGAAGCTGTTGCAGTAATTCCGATAGAGGCACGAAGATCACCAGAGTTAGAAACAGTATTCATTCTTCCTGGAACACCAAATCCAAAGCTCGAAAAACCACTGTTAAATACAGCTGACAATGTATAAGAGTCAGGTCCAAATGTTCTGGTTACTGCATTTATTACTTCAATAGTACCAGCACCATCGGGTTGTGCATTTTGGGGAGAAACATTACTAATGAGTGATGGTAACTTGATAATTTGGATATTATTCCATGATTGGCCTGTAGCTAGCTCCCATCCTTGTTTTTCTGCCCTGGTAAAATAGAAAGTTACTTCATATCTACCCGTTGGTGCATTAGTAAATGGAAGTACTCTGAAGGTTTTATACATTAAAAAATTGGCAGTGTTCGTATTCCAAAACTGTTTGGCAGTTGTACCTGCACGATCGATCAATACTTGCGTACAGCCAAAGTTGTCATTGTTTAAATTAATAACTCAGACCATTATTTCCCCGGCTGTGTTGTAATAATAAATATCATTACGGCTAGTCAAATATTCTGTACTAGTGCTGTTTAATGAACTTGCAATTGGATCACCGAAGGAGCCTGTAAAGGTTGCGTTGACACGATTGTCGCTAACTAATGCTGCAGGCAAGAAACAACCGGCAGCATCTGGTGTAGTTACAGTGGTCCAATTAGAATAAATAGATCATCTGACCCCAGTTCCCAAAGGTGTTCCCATTCCCTCTACAACATCGGCTGCTGTAGCGGCAGTACCACCAGTATTATCATAACAGAACTGAACTGAAATATTAGAAACACCGTCCCAAACGAACGGAGTGTTAAATGTAAAGTTGTTATCACCAACAACGGTAGTGTAGTTGGCGGAATATACTTGCTGAATGGTTCCACCACCAAGGAATGCAGAACTCAATGTCGTGGCATTTGAATTCATCATCGAAATACTAAATCCATTAAATGGCGTAGTAGAACTCTTTGATTTAACACGCAACTTTATGGCTGTGATTTTCCCACCAAGTGTAAAGCCTACTGCTCTCAATTCTGTAGCCATATATAAAACTTGTAAACGATTACGCAGTTTTGTTCCATTAAATGGAGAGGTTGCACTTAAGTCTATGTCATAGGTACCTAAAGCATAACTGCCTTGTTGGTACGGAGCAGGATGGCGATCATTATCACCAATGGTTAAATCATGTGTAGTTAAAAGACCTGCTACTGCATTTGAAGTACCGCTTACAGAAAAACTTAGCTTAAAGTTTTCGGTTGATTCTATTTCTTTATCATCATAAACCCTAATGGTAAACGTTTTTGTTTCTGAATTAGAACCCGAAAAAATTATCTGTTTTGAGGGATTAGCAAAACTTCCATTTGTGGTAATATCAAAATCTACTCCTTCTACTGCAGTATTAGCTGGTAACACGTTTAGGTTAACAATAACAGGAACACTATTAGTAGTTGCAGATGTTAATCCAATATTCACCGTGTAATCAGCATAATTGCGGCAACCAGAACTCCCATCCGTTCTCTCTGTTGTAGCCGTAGAAGTGGTTAGAAAGCTTACTTGCGGTGCAGCAAATGCTGAAATTTTTGCTGTAAACAAACCACGGCCATGTGTAGCTGCAACAACTGTACTATCACCTGCTCTCATCTTCAACATATCCGTACGCACAGTTGGGAAGGTAGTATGCGGCATCCATATAGTACTAGCACCGTTGATTTGGTCTGTTGAATAAACGCCAGCCTCTGTTGCGATAATTAAACGGTCATTTCTACCCGGTTCAAATAAAGCCCAACGAACAGGCATGTCAGGCAAATTACCATCGATAGCTGACCATGTAGTACCGCCATCTGACGTAACCCAAACATTGTTAACACCATAGTTAGTGAATACGGAAACAAGGTTGTTATCATTCATACCCGTGTTTACACAATTAATATATCCGGCCATACCGGCACCGGTAATATCAGTTGCTGTTGGCGTTGCATTAGCATTATCTACTTTTAAGACCTTTCCATTGGTAGAGCCAATAAAAAGCCTGTTAATTGTATAAGGCGAAACTTTAATCGCACTTGCCAGTCCACCGCCCAATGCAGTTAATGCCACAGTTGTATTGATTGGAGCTGTTGTATTAGTGTTGCTCATACGCAAATAATTATTCGCAGAGTAACAGCCGTATAAAAAAATATACTGCGCATCATCCATATCAAATGGATTGATGAATAAGCCCGCTGAAGAAGAAACGTTTACAGAACCCCATGTCTGCCCTCCGTCCAAGCTTCTTCTATACTGGTTGTAAACGTATGCTCCGTATTGAATTTGCGGATTGAGTTGATTAATTAATATGTACGTAAGCTCCATCGCCACCAATAACTTCGTTGGATGGTCCAAGGCCTGGATATTTTAATTGATGATTACCATTATCCTGTGCCCCTGCGATCAAGTAAGAAGAACCTGCAGCAGGATGTATTGCACCACCATAAAACTGTTTGATGGCCAAGTTTCTATTCTTATCAACAAAAGAAACACCGTTATCACGGCGGAAGAAAACACCACCGTCTGAACCAATCACAATTCTGCTCTCCCCGTTTTTATTCCACCATTGCATAAAGTGATGGTCTGCATGCAGGTAAGGCGCTGTTGTAACCCAATACGTAACACGTTGCCATGTGGCACCACCATCAGTTGAGCGATAAGCATCTAAGCCGCCGGAGATTAACTCATTTGTATTAGAGGGATTCACAGCAAGCGTTTGATTGTACCAACCTTGGCCACTACCTATTCCAGTTGGCAGAATAACAGAGTTTTGTTTTGTCCACGTAGCTCCACCATCAACTGATTTATAACAGCTGTCCGTATTAGAAGATGTATTAACTGTTACAGCATAAACGATATCACCCACAGCAGCCAACTCTGAACGTATAGCCAATGTATTAGAAGGCCGGTAATTAGCACCCATTGTCCATCCGGTGCTTTGTGTTACCGTGGAAGGTGAAGAAGTAGTATAAACTCTGACAGTTGTACCTCCCATGCCGTAACCAAAAGCAGCAACCAACTTCCCAGTACTTGTATATTCCAAGTCAGTGCAAGTTGCTGTAGCGGTAGCAGTACCTAAAGCTACCGGAGTAAGAGTATCCCAAATATTGCTTCCATATTTCAAGCGTACCAAGGACGCAAGATTGGACCTTGGTGCCGCAGTGGTTCGTGAACCCACATACAAATTACCTGAGGCATCGCACACAACTTTGAAAGTGCGTATTATGTTATCTGTTCCAGGTAATTGGCTCCAGGTTAAACCTGCATCTGTGGATTTCCAAACTCCTTTTCCTTACACAGCATCTGCGTTACTAGTTGCTTCACCGGTAGATAAATACATAATATTTGGATGCGCAGGATCTTGGCAGATAGAAGAGATAGCCAAATTATCCATGTAATCATTTATCGCTCTCCAGTTAGGTATTTGCGATAAAAAGTTGGTGCATCTCCATAAACCTCCGGCAATGCCACCAACCAAAACCGTATTACCCGAAGGATCATTTAAAGTATCAACCAATACTGCTGCAACCCTGCCGGCTGTATAGTTAACCCCAGCACGAGAATTACCATTGCTAGGTCCTAAAGAATCATATATAGGTCCTCGTTATTCCCAAGATACAGTTTGCTGCAATCTTGCAATAGGTAATTGAGCTTTTAATGCTTGCGTATAATTTATAGCATCATACAATCGATCATAAGGTACGTAACCTACATTAGGATCGATTGTTTTCACCCGTTCTATACTATCTCTTTGAGATGGCCCATCATATCTTTCATTTTCTTCATCCTCATTTACCGTGACAATTGTAGAAGGGAGTTTTGAAATGTACTTAATAGCATAGAAAGAAAAAGTTGTAAGAAGAACACAGCTTAAGGCAGTGTAAATTTTTCTCATGTGCAGTTTAATTGTGTATCTTAAAATTAGATGTATTTATTATTTCAAAAAATCAAAAGTCACATAAATTTTAAAAATAATTTTTTCGCTCAGGCCGCTACAGTATTGACTTTCGTTGGAATCCAACTTTGGCTAGCAGCAATAAAAAAGCCTCCTTTCGGAGGCTTTAAAGCTATTTTAAAAAATTAATTACCATTTGTCAACATTTTCTGAAGCAGAGGCAGAAGGTGTTGTGTTTGGAGAAGATATTTCGGGAGCAGATACATTCATTTCTTCATCGCCTCCTTCATATTCTCCTTCTACTTCATCATGGTTATAAGCATCAAAATCAAAATCAGGCATCAATTTTGTTTTCACATGATCCACAGCTTCAGTTAATGCCTTAATGAATTTGTTGAAATCTTCCTTGTACAAGAAAATTTTGTGGCGGTCATAGCCATTGTCGTTGAAAAGTTTGCGGCTTTCAGTGATCGTAAGGTAATAGTCATTTCCGCGGGTAGCTCTTACATCAAAAAAATACGTTCTGCGCTTTCCAGCTCTTATTCTTTTGCTGTAGATACTTTCCATTTTCTTGTCGTTATTTTCGTACGCCACAGTTGTAAAATTTTCAGTTAGTTAATCGGTTTAAAATTTTATAATACGTACAAATATAATTATGTTTTTTCAACAGCCAAATTTACCTAAAGTGCAAAGTTTTAGTATAACACACCTATATCAATTTTCGAGTGGATACGTATCTTCCCGTAATTGCCGCATGTACATTTCCGCATAAAGCCCTCTTTTTTGCAATAATTCTAAATGAGTACCTTCTTCGGCTATTGAGCCTGCATCCATGACTATAATTTTATCAAAGCTTAATAAGCTGAAAATGCGATGCGTAATAATAATAGCAGTTTTGTCATTTAGATACTGATTTAAATTGGACAAAATTTCCTTTTCTGTGCGGGCATCCACAGCACTTAAGCAATCGTCCAAAATAATGATTGGCGCATTTTTCAATAAGGCTCTCGCGATAGAAACCCGTTGCTTTTGGCCACCACTTAAAGTTACTCCCCTTTCGCCTATCATCGTTTGGTATTGATTGGGAAAGCTTTCTATTTCTTTTTTTACAACAGCAAGTTCCGCAGCCTTTTGAATGTCATCCTTATTTAAGGTAGCAGTAGAAAATGAAATATTTCGCTCAATTGTATCACTGAACAAAAAACCGTCTTGCGGCACATAGCTTATTTGATCACGAAGTGAATGCAAATCATAATCCTGGATCAAACGTTGATCAATTTTAATTAAGCCTGCATCCGGATTATACATACGCAGCAACATCTGCGCAACAGTACTTTTACCGCTTCCTGTTCTTCCCACAATTGCAACTTTCTGCCCTGCTTTTATTGAAAGTGTAAAATTTTTCAATGCCTGTATACCTGTATTAGCATAAACAAAATCCACACTATCGAAATCGATATCACCTCTGATCTTTTCTTTGATGGTTTGTTCTTGATTATGGATGGATGGTTTTGTTTGCAAAAACTCATTCAGCCTTTTTTGCGATGCGGATGCACGTTGAATCATGCTGGCAGTAGCGCCGATTGCACTTACGGGGAAGGTCATCAGATTGATATAAATCACAAACTCTACGATAGTGCTAATAGAAATATTGTGTGTTCCATGAATGTAATAAATACCACCTATCATGATGGTCAATAATGTACTTAATCCTATAAACAAGGTCATTGATGGGAAATAGACCGCTTCTATTTTGGCTAGCGTTACTGCCTGTTTTTTATACTCTTCGCTCTTCTCTTTAAAATAATCCAGCATTGCATCTTCTTGAACAAATGATTTGATTACCCGAATACCTGCATAAGATTGCTGCGCATTGCTTGTTAGTGAAGCCAATGCAGCCTGAAGTTTTTCACTTCGTTTATGAATAATAGTATTGACAAAATAAATTATTACCGCTAACACCGGCAACGGCATTAACACATATAAGGTTAGCGTGGCGTCCTGCATGAACATAAAATAAACGGCTAGCGAAATAAGTGTGATTAAGTTCACCACATACATTACTGCCGGACCAGTGAACATACGCACCTTGCTCACATCTTCTGCCATTCTGCTCATTAGATCACCCGTGCTGTGTGCCTTGAAAAAAGCAGCATCCATTCTTTGATAATGAGCATACACTTCGTTTTTCTGGTCATACTCAATGTGCCTACTCATGACGATTAAGGTCTGCCGCATTAAAAACATAAAAAATCCACGTAGGATAGCCAGTACCAGTATGACAATCCCGGCCAATGCCACCACCTTTGTTGCGGAAAAAGTTTCTACGCAAGTAATGAACTTTTGAACCAAGACATCGTAATGTGCTGCTTGACTTCTGGGTTTATAGCCGGGCAATTGATATACCCTTTGAACAAACTCAATGATGTAGCTTGTGATTTGCGGCGCTAACACGCCAAAATAGTTGGAAACTACGACGAAGAGAATACCAATCGTCAATCGAAATTTATACTTCCAGAAATATTGATTGAGTGCCTTTAAATGCTTCAAAGCCTTTCGTTTGCGCAAAGGTAATTGCAGGTTGTGTATAACTCATGTAAAAGATACTACTATGACTCAGCAATAACCTTGTTATTTCACAAAACTCTATGAATGGTTTCATTTATTTTTACGATTACTACAATTTTGTAAAATAAAACGACACAATGATGAATTATTTTAAACAATCCGTAATAACCATCTTCGTAGCTGGTATGTGCTTCGCTGCGGCTGCTCAAAAATTTGCGAAGGATGATGTACCAAAGGGATGGCATTTACAAGATCTTCAAAAGAACGGTTATTACGGCATTAGCCTTGACAAAGCATATGACTTTCTTAAAGGCAAAAAAAGCAAGCAAGTAATTGTTGCAGTAATTGATTCAGGTATTGATACAACTCACGAAGACCTGCGTCCTATTCTTTGGACGAATACAAAAGAAATTCCGGGTAATGGCATTGATGATGATCATAACGGTTATGTTGATGATGTTCATGGATGGAACTTTTTGGGTGGCAAAGATGGTCGCAACGTAAAAGAAGATTCGTATGAAGTGGCTCGTGTTTATCACAAGTTTAAAGCGCAGTTTCAAAATGTAACCGATCCTTCTAAGCTAAGCAAAGAAGATCAGGACAATTATGCTATGTGGAAGAAAACACAAAAACAAATTGAATCTGATAGTAAGGACAAAGGCATGGAATTAATGGTATTGTCAAGAACATTTGAAGCAGCTACTAAATCAGACAGCATTCTGAAAAAAGCAATTGGTAAAGATGTATTCTCTGGTACTGAACTGCAAGCTTACACCCCTACTTCAGACGAAACAAAAAAATCAAAAGCAACGTTGCTTTATTTCTTCCAGGCAAATAATTCCATGGAAATGACCAACAAAGAATTCATGGATGAATTTGGCGAATACCTTTCGGGTGAAAAGAAAAAAGCAGAAGCCGCAACAGTTGCGCCAAGAGATTATCGTGGCGAAATTGTAAAAGACAATTATAACGACATCAATGATCGATACTACGGCAACCCTGATGTAATGGCAAATACACCATTTCACGGCACACACGTTTCGGGCATCATAGCTGCTGCCCGTAATAACGGATTAGGCATTGATGGTATTGCTGATAATGTTCGCATTATGATGGTACGTGCCGTTCCTGATGGTGATGAGCATGATAAAGACATAGCTAATGCCATTCGTTATGCAGTAGATAATGGCGCAAAAGTGATCAATATGAGCTTTGGCAAAAGCTTTTCACCTGAGAAAAAATGGGTAGATGATGCAGTAAAATATGCACAAAGCAAAGGTGTTCTGCTAGTACATGCTGCGGGTAACGAAGGTTCTAATATTGATACTACTGATAACTTCCCTACTCCTGTTTATAAGAACAACAGCGGCAGAGCAAGTAATTGGATCACTGTAGGTGCCAGTGGGGATCCAAAAGCTGGTGGCTTAGTTGCTAATTTTTCGAACTACGGCAAAAAAGAAGTAGATGTCTTTGCACCTGGTGTAAAGATATATTCTTCTATCCCGGGTGGAAATACCTATGGCAATGCACAAGGCACTAGTATGGCGTCTCCAGTTGTAGCCGGAGTTGCTGCTTTGATCCTGGAGTTCTATCCAAATCTTACTCCCGAGCAGGTAAAGTATATCATCATGAACAGTGCGGTAAAGTTTACTGTTAAAGTAAGCACACCAACTACTAATGCGAATGCAACGTTAAGCGATCTTAGTGTTTCTGGTGGTGTGATCAATGCTTACGAGGCTATTAAAATGGCTGATTACATTAGCAGTGGCGGCAAGGTTAAAGAAAAAACAGAAGATCAAAAAGTGAAGGTGAAAGATGATAAAATGAAAGTGAAAGACGGCAAGAAAAAAGAAACCTACAAATCATTCTAATACAATCCCGCTTCGGCGGGATTTTTTATGATCTTTTGAAAACATAATTTTAAAACATAAAACCAACATTCTTGGCAGGAAATTTATCACGCATCCCCGAATATTTTCAACGTTATGCAAATTATGTTCAGGAAGAAAATTTGAACAAAGCATTTGCAACACACCAACCACAGTTCATTGAATTTTTCAAAAATATTCCTGAAGAGAAATGGGATTACCGTTATGCGGAAGGCAAATAGAATATTAAAGAAATGGTACAACATTTAATTGATACCGAACGAGTGTTTCAATACCGGGCTGTTTGTTTTGCTCGTAAAGACAAAACAAACTTGCCCGGTTTTGATGAAAATCTTTTTTCATCAAATGCAGACGCAGAAACAAGAAATAAGAAAGATCTTATTTATGAGTTTGAAGTAGTGCTGCAATCGGGTTCTTTGCTGTTTCAATCATTTACCGAAGAACAATTACAATCCTCTGGCATAGCCAACGGCAAAGAAGTGTATGTAGAAGGAATGGGTTTTATTATGTTGGGTCACGTATTACACCATATTGGTGTTTTGAAAGAACGATATCTCTAAAATAAAACGCTACAAAGCGTATTGTTTTGTAGCGTTTCGATAACTACGCTTGTGTAATCTTCTGCCAACTTTTATCAGCGTTTACAAAATCAGCTGGCATTACTACAATGGTTGTAGTGTTATTGTCAATACCAATTTCAGAAAGCATTTGCATACGCCTTAGTTCTAAAGAGAAAGGGCTTTCTTCCATTTGTTTCGCTCCTTGGGTCAGCTTTATTGAAGCATCCAGCTCTGCCTCCGCTTTAATAATTCTCGCTCGTTTCTCCCGAATAGCTTCCGCTTCGCGTGCCATGGCTCTTTGCATATCTTCCGGTATTTCGACATCTTTCATTTCTACCATTTCAATTTTAATGCCCCAAGGTTTGATAGCTGCATCAACAATTTGTTGTAATGTGTTTTTGATCTGTTCCCTGTCTTTAAATACTTCTTCTAAAATGTGTTGCCAATAATATTACATAATGCGGTAACTGAAAGCTGGTAAACCCCCTGGTTAAAATCGGCAACTTTAATGATGGCCTTTTGCGGATCAATAACTTTAAACCAAAGCACTGCATTTACTTTAATGGTAAGGCTGTCTTTCGTAATGCTTTCCTGTTGTTCCAAGGTGACAGTAATTGATCTTATGTCAATAGTTCTTTAGCGTTCAACTATTGGAATGATCCAATATAAACCCGGACCTTTTACTGCCTGGAAGCAACCCAGGCGAAAGACAATTGCCAGTTGATATTCTTGTGCAATACGTAAGCCTGAAAGAAGAAGTATAACGATCCCCAAAAAATAAAAAGCATATTCATAATAATACGTTTTAAGTTTAAAAATTTGCAACTGCAAAGCTGGTTATTTTCTAATTACACATCAATTATAATCGGGATAAGAAATCCGTTTTGAAGCCAAGCGGTAGTTTTTATTTCACAAAGGGTAGCAAATTGCTATCATTTAAGGAAAGAACCTTAATAAGAAAGAGAT
>PSMG01000029.1:14173-35641 GCA_040290035.1 Chitinophagaceae bacterium | reverse complement strand
TGGGAATTTCCCCAAAGGGCTTATTTCTGGTTACAGAAATTCATAGTACCTAAATTTAAAATTATTTCATCAATTGCCTGACTTATAAGAATGCAAGACCACATCTTCGTCACTTAAGCGAAAGCGAGAAACTTGTACCTTCGCCCCGATTTAAATTCTAAACATAACTATATGAGTACCGTAAAAGTTGCCATCAATGGCTTTGGACGAATTGGACGATTAGTGTTCCGCCAGATTTATAATATGGAAGGAATTGAGGTTGTTGCTATCAATGACTTAACCAGCCCAAAAGTTTTAGCTCACCTCTTAAAATATGATACAGCACAGGGAAGATTTGACCAGGATGTAAAAGCAACCGAAAACTCAATTATTGTAAACGGTGAAGAAATAAAAATATATGCACAAAAAGATCCGGCACAAATTCCTTGGGGCAGCCACGGTGTAGATGTTGTGTTGGAGTGTACAGGCTTCTTTACCGACAAAGCAAAAGCAGAAGCACACATTGCAGCAGGTGCTAAAAAGGTGGTGATCTCTGCTCCTGCAACAGGTGATTTAAAGACCATTGTATTCAATGTAAACCATGATATTTTAGATGGCTCTGAAACAGTAATTTCTTGTGCTTCTTGTACAACAAATTGCCTGGCGCCAATGGCAAAAGTGTTGGATGATCAATTTGGAATTGTGAATGGTTTGATGACTACTATCCATGCTTACACTAATGATCAAAATACACAGGATGCACCACATCCAAAAGGTGATTTACGCAGGGCAAGAGCTGCTGCACAAAACATTGTTCCAAACAGCACAGGTGCTGCAAAGGCCATAGGTTTGGTCTTACCAAATCTCAAGGGAAAATTGGATGGCTCAGCACAACGTGTTCCAACACTTACAGGTTCCTTAACGGAATTGACTGTTATTCTGAATAAGAAAACAACGGTTGAAGAATTGAATGCTGCCATGAAAGCTGCTGCGAACGAAAGCTATGGTTACACAGAAGATGAAATTGTGAGTAGCGATATCATTGGCATCACTTATGGAAGCCTATTTGATGCTACACAAACACGTGTGCAAACACTTGGCGATACACAATTAGTAAGAACAGTTAGCTGGTACGATAATGAAATGAGTTATGTATCACAATTGGTACGTACGGTTCATTACTTCGCAGGCTTAATTAATAAATAATAATTCTTAACCCCGATGAAAGTCGGGGTTTTTTATTGCACTTACTTTTACCTTTAAACCTATTTCCAAAACCAAAGAACATGAGCAAGTTTCAAGACTATAATTTCAAAGGCAAGAAGGCATTGATCCGTGTTGATTTTAATGTGCCTTTAGACGAGCAATACAACATTACAGACGATGCCAGAATAAGAGCCGCCATTCCAACGATCAAAAAAATTTTAAATGACGGTGGCAGTGCGATTTTGATGTCGCATTTGGGTAGACCGAAGGATGGTCCAACAGAAAAATATTCACTCAAACATTTATTTAAACATATTAGCGAGTTGCTTGGTACCGAAGTTCAGTTTGCAAACGATAGTATTGGTGAAGAAGCGATGCAGAAAGCAGCAGCTTTGCAACCCGGACAAGTATTGTTGTTAGAAAATCTTCGCTTTTACAAAGAAGAAGAAAAAGGTGATGAAGGATTTGCAGAAAAATTGTCGAAGTTGGGTGATGTATACGTGAATGATGCTTTTGGAACAGCTCACAGAGCACATGCTTCCACTGCAGTGATCGCAAAATATTTTTCTCCCGAAAACAAATTGTTTGGTTTGGTAATGGAAGGCGAAATAAGCAGTGCAGAAAAAGTGTTGCATGCAAACGAAAAGCCTTTCACTGCTATTATCGGCGGTGCAAAAGTGTCTGATAAAATTTTGATCATTGAAAACTTATTGGAACGGGCAACAGACATCATTATTGGCGGTGGGATGGCCTACACTTTTTACAAGGCAATGGATGGTCATATTGGTAAATCGCTATGCGAAGAAGATCGTTTAGATACAGCAAAAGATCTTTTGGAGAAAGCGGATAAAAAAGGCGTTTGTATTCACCTACCTTCTGACTCAATCATTGCTGATGCATTTGCTGCCGATGCAAATATTTCTTCTGCCTTAAGTAATAGCATTCCTGATGGTTGGATGGGATTAGATATTGGTGCTTTGGCTATAGATATGTTCACTAAAGTCATACATCATTCCAAAACCATTTTGTGGAATGGACCTATGGGTGTGTTTGAAATGGAAAAATTTCAACACGGAACTAAGGCCATTACACAAGCTGTAGCCGAGGCAACCCAAAATGGTGCTTTCTCGTTAGTGGGTGGTGGTGATAGTGTGGCAGCAGTGAACAAGTTTGGTTATGCTGACAAAGTAAGTTACGTGTCCACTGGCGGCGGCGCTATGCTAGAATATTTTGAAGGAAAAGAATTGCCCGGCATTGCTGCCATTAAGTAATAAGTTTTACGTTCTACGTTTTAAGTTGTTCGTTTTGAATTATGTCAAAAACATATAACTTATATCCTAAAACTCATAACTCATTTCCGTCAAAATAGCAGGCGTTAATTATTGGTGAGTAATTTGATGAGTATATAAACGCAAAATAAATTGCAAGCAACTAATTTTAAATACAAAATTTAAACTAATGAGACGTTCAGCACCTTTATTAATTATTCTTGCTATAGCTGTCATTCTTTTATTCTGGGGATGTGGCAGCTATAATAGTTTAATAAAGCAAGATGAGTCTGTAAAGAAATCCTGGAACTATGTTCAATCACAATATCAGCGTCGTGCTGACTTAATTCCAAACTTGGTAAACACGGTAAAAGGGGAAGCTAATTTTGAAAGAGGTACATTGAACGATGTAATTAATGCCAGAGCAAGAGCTACATCTGTTCAGGTAGATCCTTCTAAGCTAACAGCTGAAAATATTCAGCAGTTTCAACAGGCACAAAGTCAGTTGTCTGGTGCGTTAAGCAGATTATTAGTTACTGTAGAACAATACCCCAATCTAAGAGCAAATGATGCCTTTAGAAATTTGCAAGCACAGTTGGAAGGCACAGAAAATAGAATTGCTGTTGCACGTAATGACTTCAACGATCAGGTGCAACAATACAATACCAAAGTGCGTACGTTCCCTACCTCTATTTTTGCGGGTATGATGGGTTTCCACCCACGTACGGGTTTCACTGCAGATCCGGGGTCTCAAAATGCACCGCATGTTGATTTTAACGACCAGCAACGTCAGCCTTCTGTAAACTTTGATTCAACTAAAAAATAAGGTGAACTTATTCCCCTGGCAAAAGCCAAAAGATTTTTTAAATGAAAGCGAACGAGCTTCCGTACTGGAAGCTATTCGCTCTGCCGAAAAGCAAACCAGTGGTGAAGTACGAGTGTTCCTCGAATCGAAATGCCGTTATGTAGACGCTATTGATCGTGCACAGGAATTGTTTATGCAATTGCAAATGCAGCAAACAGCCGAACGCAACGGAGTAATTGTTTATGTAGCAGTGAAGGATAGGCAGGCAGCTGTTTTTGGTGACGAAGGCATTCATCAAAAAGTAGGCGATCAATATTGGAATGATGAAGTAACCAAAATGTTGCTCTATTTCCAGAAAGGTAATTTAGGCGAAGGCCTGCAAAAATGTGTTAAAGCCATTGGCGAAGCCCTCAAATTTTATTTTCCGTATAATTCTGAAACCGATAAAAACGAATTGCCCGACGATATTGTGTTTGGCAAATAATTCATGAAGAAGTTTGCACTATTGTGTTTGTTAGTTCTTTCATTTGTTGCTCAGGCACAAATAGAAAAGATCGTTCCGCCCCGGCCTAATCCACCGCGACTGGTAAACGATTTTGCAAACATTCTTACCGAGGGAGAACGCCAGCAATTGGAGCAAAAGCTGGTAGCATACGACGACAGCACGTCTAACCAAATAGCTGTTGTAATACTGCCTACACTTACCGATGACCACGGTGTACAATACGATGAACAAGAAGTAGCGCTGAAAATTTTGCGTGACTGGGGTGTAGGTAATAAAGGCAAGAATAATGGCATTGTTGTTCTTGTTGGCTTTAAAGAACATAAGATTCGAATAGAAATAGGTTATGGTTTGGAAGGTGCGGTGCCCGACATCACATCAAAGACCATCATTGAAAGTGATATAGCACCCAACTTTAAAGCAGGAAGATATTTTGCAGGATTAGATGCGGGTATTAATGATATTATTAAAGCTGCGGCAGGAGAATATAAAGCACCTAAGGGCTATGCAGATCGAGGCGATAGAGGAAGAAGTGGGGGAATTAGCATTGGAAAAATCATTTTGATCATTATCATCATTATTTTCTTTTTGATTCCTTCAGGAGGCGGTGGAGGCGGTGGAGGCGGTGGGTTTATGTCTCGTCGAGGCTATAGGGGTTTTGGTGGACCTGTTTTCTTTCCAGGCAGTTTTGGTGGAGGTGGTAGAGGCGGTTGGTCTGGAGGCGGAGGTGGCGGCTTTGGAGGCTTCGGCGGAGGAAGCGGCGGTGGCGGTGGCGCCAGCGGAAGTTGGTAATAGCTAATTCACTCAACTAATTTTAAGCATTGAGGATTTGTTCAATGCTTTTTCATTTTTATCCAATGCCATTGCTATTAAATTTCTGTTGCGTCGCACTATTCAACTACTCTAATTCTGAATGGTTCAAAATGTTCAATAGGATTGCTGTAGATGAAAGGAGCATCGCAAGAGACCACTCATCCGGAAACTAAAGTTGACTAACAAATAATTGCTTGTGGCAGCACAAAGTCCGAACCTCGAACATCAAAACTTGAACCAACCTATCTTTGCGCCATGTTATCAATCAGTCAACGTGGGCAGCAGATGCCTGCTTCTCCAATTAGAAAGTTGGTACCCTACGCAGAGGCAGCAAAAAAAAGAGGAACCAAAATTTTTCATTTAAATATTGGTCAACCAGACATTGAAACGCCACCGAGTATTTTGGATGCGGTACGTAATGCTGATATCAAGGTGCTGGAGTACAGCCATAGTGCAGGTAACGAAAGTTATCGCCGAAAGTTGGTGCGGTATTATCAAGGTGTAGGCATTAATGTGTCGCATGATCAAATCATTATTACAACAGGTGGTTCAGAAGCAATTATGTTTGGCTTTTTTGTGTGTTTGAATCCGGATGATGAAGTAATAATTCCTGAACCTTATTATGCCAATTACAATGGTTTTGCAGTAGCTGCAGGTGTGAAAGTGGTACCAATTTCTTCCCAAATACAAAATGGTTTTGCATTACCGCCCATTGCAGATTTTGAGAAGGTAATTACGGATAAAACTAAAGCCATTATTGTTTGTAACCCAAACAATCCAACAGGTTATTTATACAGTCGTCAGGAAATGGAAGACTTGAAATCCATTTGCTTAAAACACAACCTTTACCTGTTTTCTGATGAAGCCTATCGTGAGTTTATTTACTCCGGTGAGTATATAAGTGCCATGCATTTGGAAGGAATGGAAAACAATGTGGTGTTGATGGACACTGTAAGTAAAAGATACAGTGCTTGTGGCGCTCGTATCGGTGCTTTTGTAACTAAGAACAAAGGTGTGTATGATGCAGCTATGAAGTTTGCTCAGGCACGTTTGAGTCCTCCTGGTTTGGCTCAAATTTTAGGCGAAGCGGCCATTGATTTACCTGCTTCTTATTTTGATGCGCCAAAGGCAGAATACCAGGCAAGGAGAGATTTATTAGTGAAACGATTGAATGCAATGCCGGGTGTTTTTTGTCCCAATCCAGGCGGTGCATTTTATGCTATGGCACAATTACCAATTGACGATTCTGACACATTTTGTCAATGGTTATTAGAAATTTTTTCGCACAACAACAAGACGGTAATGCTAGCGCCGGCTACTGGTTTTTATGGAACTCCTGGTTTGGGTAAAAATGAAGTTCGTTTAGCTTATGTCTTAAACTTAAATGACTTAAACGAAGCAATGGATTGTCTGGAAGCGGCACTGCAACAATACCCAGGAAGAGTACCAGTAGGAGAGACAGTTCAGGAAAATGCTATTGTTTAGCTGTTGGGGAATGAACTACTCAATAAATTTTTTTGATAAGAGTTAATCTGTTGGTTAGCTCTTTTTTATTGCACAAATAGCACGGCCTCAATGGCATACTTTTTTTACTTCTGCTGTAACAACATAAATAAACTTTTATGACAAATAATGAACAATATGGCAGCTGGCATGCCGACAGTGAATTTCAACCAGCAGAAGGCAGCAGTAATGTAGTTAATGTTGGTTACAACGAACGGTTGATTTCCGCAGCATTAGGTGCTTTTCTGCTTTCTTCTGGTTTGGGTGAGTTAACAAAACATCCTATAAAAGGATTGATCAGAACAGGATTAGGCGGCGCTCTTTTGTATCGGGGCATGTCAGGTCATTGTCCTGTGTACAGCAGTTTAGGTAAAACAAAAGGTGTTAACACTACTGAAGCTATTAATATCAGAACCAGTTTGATTGTAAATAAGCCCAAAGATGAAGTTTATACTTTTTGGCGCAAGCTGGAGAACCTGCCTTTGTTCATGAAACATTTATCAACCGTTACAGAAATTGATTCTAAGCATTCTCATTGGGAAGCTGTAATTCCGGGTAATATCGGTAAAGTAAAATGGAATGCCGAGATCGTAAAAGAAGAACCTAATTATTTAATTGGCTGGCAATCTATTCCTAATTCCATGATCAATAATGCCGGTAAGGTTGTCTTCCATGATGCCTTGAATGGACAAGGAACAGAGTTAGAGGTGATCATTAGCTATCATGCACCTGCCGGCGCATTAGGTTCTGGCTTAGCTAAGCTGATGAATCCGGTTTTTGAAAAAATGGTACGCACCGATGTATTGAAATTCAAAGAGTATATTGAAACCAAGCATCTTTCAACAGAGAACACTAACGACAATCCAAACATTTTACGTTCCGAAAGAGAAAGCGTAATGCAAGGCGGCAATGATAATAATTTTGGTCAACAATAAAAAATAGTGCTAATGGTATCCGCCAGATGAACAGTCCAAAACCAAACGGCGGTTCTTGCCTGAAAACGATAGGCGGTGTAGCTATACATCGCTTTTTTGTTAAGATTTAAAAATGATTTTCTTCAAAAAGTATAATCCTTATTTTTGCAGCCCTTCAACAGGCTGCTCTGTTGTTTGCCGAGGTAGCTCAGTTGGTTAGAGCATCGGATTCATAACCCGAAGGTCGGCAGTTCAAGTCTGCTCCTCGGTACCTTTATAGCCCGCATTTGCGGGCTTTTTTATGTGCATTATTGCGTTAAAGCTGTTGCCACACATAATTTCTACGCCTTAGCTAAAAATAATTTGATGTACTTTCGCGCTCTTTATTTTTAACCACCAAAGGGCCAATTCTTTTTGTGAAAGCAGAAGAACTACCAAAAAAACCTCGTGAAAAGTATCTGATCTCAAAAGGTGTTGATCGGTTTTTTGCATCCATTTACGATGTGATGCAGTTCGTTGTTCATTTCTTCAAAGAGCTTTTCTTACCACCTTTCGAATTCAGCGAATTGGTGCGTCAATGTTATGCCATTGGGGTTCGATCATTGCCACTTATTACGCTTACGGGTTTCATCACTGGGATTGTATTTACCAAACAATCAAGACCATCTTTGGCTGAATTCGGCGCAACATCCTGGTTACCTTCACTGGTTGCTATTGCTGTTATTCGTTCGCTGGCACCATTGGTTACGGCATTGATTTGTGCCGGTAAAGTCGGGTCAAGCATTGGTGCAGAGTTAGGATCAATGAAAGTAACTGAGCAGATTGATGCCATGGAAGTATCGGCCATAAACCCGTTTAAATATTTAGTGGTAAGCCGTGTATTGGCTTCTACTATTATGATTTCTACGTTGATGATGTACTTTGGCTTTATCTGCATGATGGGTTCCTATCTGGATATTCATGCCAATGAACATCAAAGCTTTACTGCCTTTGTACAAAGTGCCTTTCAAAAAATTTCTTTTTTCGATTATACTTCTTCTATCGTTCGATCGCTACTGTTTGGTTTCACTATTGGCATGGTAGGCTGCTACCAGGGCTATACTACTTCGCAAGGAACACAAGGAGTAGGAAAAGCAGCTAATACAGCGGTTGTGGTTTCAATGTTTTTATTATTTATTGAAGAAATGCTGATGACGCAAATTTTGAACATCTTGCACAGCTAATGAAAAAACAAATACACCATAGCGACAAAACAGAGTTGGTGATTGCCATTCGCAATCTTACAAAAGCCTTCGGGCCTAACTATGTATTGCGTGGGGTGAACCTTGATTTGTACAAAGGTGAAAATGTGGTAGTGCTTGGTCGCTCGGGTGCGGGCAAGTCAGTATTGATCAAAATAATTGCGGGCCTTTTAAAACAAGACAGTGGTACGGCTGAAGTGTTGGGTAATGAAATCAGTAAACTCTCAAAAAAAGAATTGCAAAAACTTCGCTTGAAATTGGGTTTCTCTTTCCAGAACAGCGCCTTGTATGATAGCATGACCGTTCGTGAAAATTTAGAATTCCCGCTAACGCATCATCGCAAGCATTTAACGAAACATGATAAGGATGTAGCTGTGCATGAGGCGCTGGATGCTGTGGGTTTGCTACAAGCTATGAATCAAATGCCCTCTGAACTATCAGGTGGGCAGCGAAAGAGAATCGGTATTGCCCGAACATTAATTATGCGACCTGAGATCATGTTGTATGATGAACCAACGGCGGGTTTGGATCCGATCACCAGTATGGAGATCAATGAATTGATTAATGAAGTGCAGGAACGCTATAATACTAGTTCTATCATTATCACTCACGATCTTACCTGTGCTAAAACAACCGGTGACCGAATTGTGATGTTGCTCGACGGGCAATTTTTGCGACAGGGAAGCTTCGAAGATATTTTTGAAACAGAAGACGAACGTGTGCGACTTTTTTATGACTATAACTTTGTTCAATAACAAATGAGATCTACAAAAAATACAAGAGCCGTAATCGTAGGCATATTTATCATCCTGGGGCTGATCATTTTTGCCTTCGCAGTATTGGCTCTAAGCGGACAAAAAAAATCATTTGGCGACACGATTACCGTTAAATCATTGTTTAATGATGTAAGTGGTTTGCAGGTAGGAAGTAATGTTTGGTATAATGGTGTGAAAGTGGGTTTAGTAAAAGGCATTTCGTTCTTGCCTAATGCACAAGTGCAAGTGGATATGGAAATAGAGGACAGGGTAAAACAATACATACCGAAAGATGCAAAAGTAAAAGTGGGCTCTGATGGATTAATTGGCAATAAAGTACTGGTAGTATTTGGCGGCACTCCGCAAGCATCTGTAGTTGCCAATGGTGATGTGCTAAAAGCAGAAGCTGCAGTAACACCCGATGAATTATTTGCAACATTTCAAACGAATAATAAGAACCTGGTAGATATTACAGGCGACATCAAACAAATAAGCAGAAGAGTATTGAATGGTGAAGGTTCTGTAGGTAAATTATTGAAAGATGAAACCTTGGTAAATGACCTGCAATCAGTAATGGCTGTTTTAAAACGTACGTCTGCGAATGCACAACAATTAACTAATGATCTTTCTAACTATACGGCCAACTTGCGTAAGCCTGGAACATTGACCAATGATATTATAACAGACACAGTTATTTTTAATCGTTTGCGTTCTACTGCACGACAAGTGGATAAGATGTCTACTGAAACCAGAGGATTGATCAATAAATTGGATGCATCAACAAGTGGATTGAGTGATACAGCAACTGCAGCCGGTTTATTGTTGAATGATAAAAGCACGGCTAATGATATTAAGGTCATTATCAAAAACCTGCAATTAGGTACCCAAAAATTGAATGAAGATTTAGAGGCGCTGCAACATAACTTTTTACTAAGAGGTTATTTCAAAAAGAAGGATAAGATCGCAACAAATTAATAAAAAAAAGCCTCACGAACATGAGGCTTTTTTTATGCAGCTATCATAATTACTTTCTGCTATAATTTGGTGCTTCACGAGTTATCTCTACATCGTGTGCATGACTTTCACGCATACCTGCGTTGGTGATCTTTACAAACGTAGCGCCTTGTAAATCGGTAATATTTTTTGCACCACAATAGCCCATGCCTGCACGTAAGCCGCCAACGTATTGGTAGATGATTTCTCTCAAATAACCTTTGTACGCTACACGACCTTCAATGCCTTCTGGTACATATTTTTTTACGTCTGCTTCAGGGTCTTGGAAATAACGATCGCTACTGCCTGTTGACATTGCACCAAGCGAACCCATGCCACGGTATTCCTTGAATTTTCTTCCTTCATAAATGATCGTATCACCAGGGCTTTCTTCTGTACCGGCAAATACACTTCCCATCATTACACAGTCAGCACCTGCAGCTAAAGCTTTGACGGCATCACCTGTGTAACGAATGCCGCCATCAGCAATAACGGGAATTCCTTTTTTGCCCAATGCCGCTTTCGCTTGCATGATAGCAGTGAGCTGTGGTACTCCAGCTCCGGCTACAATACGCGTAGTACAAATAGAGCCAGGACCAATACCAACTTTAACACAATCAGCACCCGCTTCTGCTAAAGCTTCTGCACCTTCTATAGTAGCAATATTTCCAACAATTACATTAAGCTTTTTGAAATTCTTTTTTACTTCTCTCAAAGCATCAATAATGCCTTTTGAATGACCATGAGCACTGTCCAAACAAACCACATCCACACCTACATTTTGCAAGGCTGCTACACGATCTAACAAATCCCTGGTAACACCAATAGCAGCACCCACCAATAATCTTCCTAACGAATCCTTCACTGCATTAGGGTAGGAGGTTACCTGCAGTATATCACGATAGGTAATTAAGCCAACAAGCTTTCCATTTTTATCTACAACAGGAAGTTTCTCCACTTTTGTTTGACGAAGAATTTTCTCTGCACCTTTCAGACTTGTTCCTTCCGGAGCTGTGATCAGGTTTTCTGTGGTCATCACTTCACTTACTTTACGACTCATATCTTCTTCAAAACGCAAATCTCGATTCGTAAGCATGCCCACTAATTTTCCACCACCATTTATAATAGGAATACCACCAATTTTATTCTCCCGCATTTGTCGCAGGGCATCTCCAATAGTTGCATCTACAGTTAAAGTAACTGGATCCTGGATCATCGCACTTTCACTACGTTTTACTTTACGTACTTGGTCTGCTTGTTGCTCAATGGACATGTTCTTATGCAGAATACCAATGCCACCTTCACGTGCCAGAGCAATAGCCAAAGCTGCTTCGGTAACGGTATCCATTGCTGCAGAAAGAAAGGGAACATTCAGAGTAATCTCTTTAGTCAATTGTGTTTTGATATCAACGTCTCTGGGAAGAATTTCGGAGTAAGCCGGAACTAAAAGAACATCGTCAAAGGTTAATCCGTCAATGAAGTTTTTAGAAGTGGAGTTTGTTGCCATGTGCGAAGATAAGTTGACAATTTATACAGAACAAAAAAGCCCGGCGAACCGGGCTTAGTATTAAGATGCTTTTCTAAAATATGTTTTTTGATATTGTGTTTGTGTTTCCAACCTAACCGGCAGCGAAGCTGTTTTTCTACCCGTAGCAAATATTTCATTGACCATGCTGGCTAAACGAATACCTGCGGTGAAAATTTGTTTTTCAATGATCACTTTAGCGCTGTCGATATAAGCTTTGTCCACACCATTTTTATCATAGCTGTAAACAAAATCAAGATAAGAACGAGACTGTGCATACCAACGCAACAAATTGATCTTTTTTAAATCTTCAGTTTGTTCAGGTGTGAGTTTTTCTCCTTGAGCTAAACAACTGTCGATGGTAATGCCTGCATATTCCAGGATTTGTGTATCCCACATGCTGTGCAGGTTTCCGGAAACCAGGCCTGAAGCAGGCGTAATATCATTACCGCCCTTATCATTAGGATAACCAACGTGCAAAGGCTGGTGAATATCACCCACAAGGTGAAACATCAGGAGCAGGTCTCTTCTAATGTCTTTATCTTTTAATGTTTGGTAATTTTTCAGTTCATTGTAAGCCGCATTCAAAACAGTAATGGCATTGCGTTCAGGAGAAGGTTGGTATTGCTGGCCTTTTTCTACGTCGAGGTAATGCCAGGTACGCATGAAATTGTAGTAATTGTTGGAGCGTTGATCGTCCATCCAATTACCTGCTTCATCCATGGTCATTCCATCTAAATATTTTGTCAATGCTTTGCGGGCATCTTCGCTCATATAACGATAAGCAATTTCGGCAACGAGTTTGTGACCTGTTCTGCCCCAAGCCAAAGCTTGAGTAGAATAAACGATCAATAAGAGGGAAAGTAGAACGGTAGCTTTTTTCTTCATGATTTTGGAAAATAAAGATTCAAATATACGACGATAAACAACTGCAAAAGGTTGACGCACGTTAATAAATGATTATGTGAGAACAATCAGAGGTTTTATCCGATTTACCTCATTATCTTTACTTCCTTAATTAAACTGCTCATGCTTAGAGAACGATTGCTGGTACTGCTTTTGAGCGCAAGCTTAGGCACTTTCGCACAGCAGAGAAATCCGACCGACACTGTCCCTAAACGAGACTCTGTTCTTTTAGAAGAATTAAAAGACAACGTACTTGACAACATCCCTGTTGTATCACTTGATGAAAACGATATGGGTGATGGAGGTGCCATTGGCGTTTCTTCTTCTATCACCACCGGAAGAGATCCTTTCTTTTCCGCAGCATCGTATAATTTTTCTTCAGCCCGTTTCCGACTAAGAGGTTATGACAATGACTTCTTCAGTACGTATATGAACGGTATTCCTATGGACAATTTAGATAATGGTTTTACGCCATTTGGTCTATGGGGTGGTTTGAATGATGTAATGCGTAATCGTAACACCTCGTTCGGCTTGGCTTATAACACGTTTTCGTTTGGCGATTTTGGTAGCAATACCACAATGGATACACGTGCCAGCAAACAACGTAAGACAACAAACATTACCTACGCTAATTCCAATAGAAACTATACCCACCGTTTTTCTATTACGCATTCTACAGGAATGAGTAAAAAAGGTTGGGCTTTTACATTTAGTGGAAGCCGCCGTTATGCTGCCGAAGGTTATGTACCCGGCACTTTTTATGATGGCTGGAGCTATTTTGTAGGTGTAGACAAACGCATCAATCATAAGCAATTGCTTTCGTTAGTTGCTTTTGGTGCACCAACGGAGAACGGAAGACAAGGTGCTACTGTGCAAGAGATGTATGATTTGTCCGGAGATCATTATTATAATCCAAACTGGGGTTATCAAAATGGTAAGAAGCGTAATGCAAGTGTTGCAAAGACCAATCAACCAGTAATCATCTTAACGCATGATTTTAAAATAAGTAAAAAGAGTTCGTTGATCACAGCGGCTGGTTATTCTTTTGGCGACAGAAGTGTAACAGCGTTGGATTGGTACAATGCACCAGATCCTCGTCCGGATTACTATCGTTATTTGCCAAGCTATACTGGTAAATGGGCAAGTGTAGTAGATCCTGTACAAGCCGCCATGTTGGATCAGCAAATGCGTAGCGATATCAATTTGCGCCAGATCAACTGGCAGCGTTTGTATGATGTGAACCGTGCCTCCTACGAAGCATTCAAAGACAGTACTGGTCAGGTGTTAGCTACCGGTTTACGTTCTCATTACGTGATCCAGGACCGTATCATTAATACAAAACGCTTCAATGCAAGTTCAGTATTAAACTCTAAGTTGACGAAGAACATTGACCTGACTGTTGGCGCTTCTTATCAATTACAAAAAAATCATTACTACCAAACAGTTAATGATTTATTGGGTGGTGATTATTATGTAAACATCAACCAGTTTGCTGAAAGAGATTATCGCGGTAATTCAACCACGAACCAGTTCGATGTAAACAATCCAAACCGCATTTTGCATGTTGGCGATAAATATGGTTACGATTACAACATCAACATTCAAAAAGCCGCCGGCTTTGCAGAAGGTTTGTTTAAAGTTAAAAGAGCAGACATCTTCTTAGCAGGCCAGGTTTCTACTACCAGTTTTTACAGAGAAGGTTTTGTAAAGAGCGGTTTGTTTCCCAATAATTCTTTTGGTAAATCAACTACCTACAACTTCACCAACTATGGTGTGAAAGGTGGTGTTACTTATAAAGTAGATGCACGTAACTATTTGTATGCAAATGGTGGTTACATGACCCGTGCTCCTTACTTTGAAAATGTTTATATCTCTCCAAGAACAAGAGACTTTGCGCAGGATAATGTAACCAGCGAAGATATTCAATCTGCAGAAGCGGGTTATATCTATAATGGCCCAACTTTCAGAGCTCGTTTGAATGGTTATTATACACACACTTCTGGTGGCATGGATGTAATGTCATTCTTCGATGATTCATTGCAAACATTTGTGAACTATGGTTTAAGCAACATTGCTAAAGTTCATTTTGGTGGCGAATTAGGTGTTGAAATAAATGCAGGTAATGGCTGGACTATCAACGCTGCTGCTTCTGTTGGTCGCTATTATTATGATAGCAAACAAACTGCAACCATTACTGCCGATAACGGAAGTAAAGTTCCGGGGTCTGATACTACTTTCTTAAAGCAAACCATCTACATGCAAAACTTCCGTGTGCCGGGTACGCCACAAGAAGCTTATTCTTTGGGCATTACTTATCGTTCACGTAACTATTGGTTTGTTAGTTTGACTGGTGAGTATTTTGATCAATCATATTTAAGCATGAACCCTCGTCGTCGTACATATGATGCAGTTTCAGGTTTAGATAAAACAAGTGCAGAATACCATATCATTTTTGATCAAACAAAATTTGACCCTCAATACACCGTTGACTTTTTTGGTGGTTATTCTTATAAGTTGCCAAAGAAGTTCAGCATAAATAATCGCTTCACGTTATTAGTGTTTAATGTGGGTGTTAGCAACCTATTGAACAATAAAAACATCATTACCGGTGGTTATGAGCAATTGCGTTTTGTAAAAAGAGCAGGACCTTCTGATAATCTTTCCGGTATTGAGAAGTTTCCTCCGAAGCTTTACTACGCTTATGGCATTAACTATTTTGCTAGTGTAAGCCTTCGTTTCTAAAACCCAATTTTGAAATCATCAAGATAAAATCATGCAATTGAAACAAACAAGATTTTTGATCGGCAGTTCGCTTTTCATAGCGCTTAGCTGCATCTTATTTGTTGCTTGTAACAAGCAACCTATTGGCCCCACTGAGCCAGATCCAACCCCTCCGGGAGCATACATGCCTTTTACTCAGTTCAGAGCATTGTATACCAACAGCGGCACTGATGTTTTTGTTCCAGCAGGAAATAAAAAAATCAGAGGTAAGGTTATTTCCAATTTCAACAACGAAGCCCCTGGTAATTATCGCTTGCAAGACGAAAGCGGTGCAGGTATTTATTTATATGCAGCAAACGGTTCACCTATTTATGCATTAGGCAGTGTGTTGGAAATTGATGCAGCAAGTTCTGGTGTATTGACCCTTTTTAATGGCGACTTAGAGTTGAAGGGTGTGCCTTCATCAAAAGTAAAAACACTGGATACCGCCTTGGTAACTATTACACCAAGAGTGGCAACAGTTCGCCAAGCAATCGATTCTATTCAAAACTGGGCTTCTAGTTTAGTTACCATTAATAACGTTACTATCACTCTAACTACATCAAACACTGCTGGTCAGAATTATAATATTGTTGATGCAACAGGAACAATCGTAAGTTTTGTACGCACTACATTAGGCTTAACCTTGCCTACAGGTGGCGCTACATCTATCACTGGTTATCTTTCCATTTATCAACCCAATAATACTGGTGCTGTAACGCCACAATTGATCATTCGCAATGCTGCCGACGTAGTAAATGGCGGACAGAGCACAGGCGGTAGTGGTAGCACAACGGGCATTACATTGCCGGCAACATCTCCATACACAATTGATTTCAATTCAATTGCTATTGGTTTGCCTACGGGTGTGTTTGTAGATACAGCGGCTACTGCAACGTTCCTAGGTAAACCTGCAACAGGTTCCTTCATTGCTTCTCCCTCTTCTTCTTTGTGGAAGGCTACTGGTTTTGGTTTTAAAAATTATGCTTCTGCAACAGGAATAACGAATGGAATGGGAGCTGATTCTACGACGCAGGTAAATGCAACCAATCGTGCTTTAGGCGTTCGCCAAACAAACACCGGCGGTGCTGATCCGGGTGCTGCGTTCATCTTCTTGCTCAACAATACAACGGGCAAAAACAATCTGAAGCTGGATTTTCAATTGCAGTCATTGGATACATCTTCGGTAGTAACTCGTACTACTACATGGGCTGTTGATTATGCAATAGGAGATGCGCCAACTTCATTTATTAATGCTAATGCAACAGGTACAGTATTTACAGGTAACAAAGTATTTTCAAATAATGCAATCAGTGTTTCATTTCCGACAACATTAAACAATGTCTCTCAAAAAGTGTGGATTCGCATTGTAGCTTTAGCCCCTTCAACAGGTAGCGGAAGCCGTGCCTCTACAGGTATTGATGATGTCAAATTCTCGTGGAATTAACCTTTTAATCTTAACTCTTTATGCAAAATAAATTTCGTGTTTGGATGGGAAGTGTGACAGCAATAGCTGCCCTGTGCCTTATGATGGCTTCCTGTAAAAAAACATTCAACGACCCGCCTTATTTAACCAACCCGGGTGTAGTTGCCAACACATCAATCAAAGCATTGAAAGCTCGTTATGGAGCTTTGGGTAATCCCATTGCTATTACTGATTCTGTTGTGATCTCCGGTATTGTAAACTGCGATGATAAAAGTGGTAACTATTACCAGCAGATCTCTATCCAAGACTCAACAGGTGGTATCTTATTACGTTTGGCTGGCTCTAATTTATATACATCTTATCCTGTAGGAAGACAAATCTTTGTAAAGTGTAAAGGGCTTTATTTGGGTGATTATGGTGGTATGATTCAGTTGGGTGGTGGTATTGATAGTGTGTCAAATCCGAATAGAAATGGCGTAACGCTTTTATCAGCTAACCTGCAAGATCAATACATCATTAAAGGTGCTTTGAATCAGCCTTTGGTTCCGAAAGTGGTTACAATAAATCAATTGACCACTTCTGTTCAAGACCCTTATTTAGCAACACTAATTAAGTTGCAAAACATGCAGTTCAATAGTGGAGAATTAAGTAAGGGAATTTATGCCACTGCTGCAGATCAGAACAGGATTGTTGAAGCTTGTACTTCGCCATCAAGTAATAAAATAACTCTGCGAAGCAGCAGCTACGCAAAATTTGCGGTAGATTCATTGCCGCGTGGCAATGGTGATATTGTAGGTATTTATTCCATTTTCACCTCTACCAAACAGTTGACCATCCGCGATACGACAGATGTAAATTTTACAAACCCACGTTGTGGTGGTAGTGGTGCGTCGGGATCTATTACACTGGGTACTTCTCCGCTTACTATCAACTTTGACAATTTGGCAAGTGGTTTACCAACCGGTGTATATGTAAAACAAGATGCAACACCAACTTCATTAGGTACTGATGGTACGGTTTACAATGGTTCATTCAACAATAAAACAGCATGGAACCAAACAAGTTTGGGCTTTAAAAACTTTGCTTCTGCAACCGGACTAAATAGTACTAGTACGTCAACCGACCAAGACAATTCTACCAATCGTGCATTGGGCGTTCGTCAGACAAGCGCTGTTAGTTCAGGTGGTGATCCGGGTGCATCGTTTGCCTTTTTATTGACTAATACAACTGGTAAAACTAACTTAAAATTGAATTTCTTGTTGCAATCGTTAGATGCGCCTGCAACAGCAGGAAGAACAACAACGTGGAAAGTAGATTATGGCGTTGGTGCAAGTCCTTCTTCGTTTATTACAGTAGCTACAAATCCATCAACGTTAACAACAACGCTGGGCAATTTTACCAACACACCAGTTACAGTAAACTTTGGTAACACGTTGGATAACATTAATCAACCAATCTGGATTCGTGTTTCCACATTTACCCAAACATCCGGTGGCGGCAGCAGACCATCTTCTGCTATTGATGATGTAAAATTTACCTGGAACTAAACTAATTTTTTAAACACCGTAAGTTTTTGCTTGCGGTGTTTTTATAACATGCGAAAATAACGAGCTATGAAAAAAATTTACTTTTTGATTGTTCTTTCAGTTTTAAGTTTTACCAGCTGGGGACAATTATTATTTTCTGATGATTTTACAGGTTATACAGTAAATTCCAACCTGGCCAGCCAAAACTCCTGGACCAAAGGTGGAAGTGGACCAGACGTAACCATACAGAATACAACACCTCTAACTTACGCCGGCTATAACGGTGGTGGTGGCGAGTATGTTGTCATGCCGACGCCAAGTTCAACAACCAGTAGAGTATATAAAACATTCAATTCAACCCCGGCACCTGCAACTAATACATTTTACTATTCATTTTTATTGAATCTTAATTCTGTAACTGCAACCGGAGATTATTTCATGACCTTGGGTGATGCAGGTACTGGCACCAATTATTTTGCTCGTGTTTTTGCAAAGTCAAGTGGTAGTGGGTATTTATTGGGAATATCGAAAAATGCGAATGTTTCAACTGCTTCTTTCGGCGCAACAGTTTTAAACCTCAACCAGACTTATTTAGTGGTGGTACGTTACAGTTTCGTAACAGGTGCTGCTAATGATGAAGTGTATTTATGGGTGAACCCATCTTTAGCTTCTGAACCAACTACTGCAACTGCAGAAGCATCTAATATAACTGCTGCCGACCCTTCACCTGCAACTGTAGGAAATATATTGTGGCATAATAGAACTGCTAATAATCCTACGGGTTCATTTGATGCTATTAGGGTTGCTTATGATACCACATCAGCGGGTGCATGGACTTACTTAGCTGCGGCATCAGCATCTGTTCCTACACCAACAACAACATCTATATCACCAAACAACGCAACCGCAGGCGGTAGTGCATTTACCTTAACGGTAAATGGAACAAACTTCACCAACGCATCAACAGTACGTTGGAACGGAAGCAATAGAACCACAACCTTTGTAAGTGCAACACAATTAACGGCAGCCATTACAGCAGCAGATATTGCCACCGCAGGTACTGCTAATGTTGATGTAGTAACCACAGGTGCTGCGGCTGCATCCAACACTCAAACCTTTACAATTACAGCAGCAGCGACGCCAACAGTTACCGCATCTGCATTGACAGCATTTGGTAATGTTTGTATTAATACAACTGCAGGACCTAATTCATTTACCATTACAGGATCTAACTTAACTACTGCAAATATCACTGTTGGACCGTTAGCAGGATATACTTTCTCAACTACTTCTGGCGGTACGTATTCATCGAGTTTATCGTTAACACAAACCGGAGGTTCTTATAGTCAGACGGTGTATGTAAAATTCTCACCAACAGCAGTACAGTCTTACAACGGAAATATTCCAGTTAGCGGCGGCGGTGCAACAGCAATTAACGTTGTGGCAAGCGGTGCAGGTATCAATACTCCGGCAACAATTACTACCGGTGCTACATCAAACATTACCACTACCAGTGCTGATTTAGCAGCAACGATTACTTCATTAGGTTGCGGTACAGCAACAGCTTATGGTTTTGAATATAGCACAACATCGGGCTTTACGAATGGTAGTGGTACATCAGTGCCTTCAGGTAACTTAAGCGGTAATACTTTTTCTGCTACAATTGGAAGCCTTACAGCGAATACTATTTACTATTACAAAGCATTTGTAACAACCAGTGCAGGTACTGTTTATGGTTCACAACAAAGCTTTACTACATTACAAGCCCCACCATCAGGTGCGCCAGTGGCAATAGCAGCAACCAGCATTTCTACCACAGGATTTACAGCTAATTGGAATGCGGTAACAGGTGCAACAGGATATCGTCTTGATGTGTATACATTAACAGGCGGCAGCAGCCCGGTTGATGTTGCTGGTTGGAACTTTGCAACGAATACTGCTGCAAGCCAGACTGCTGATGTAGGTAATGCAAATAACATCGGCATTCAAACAGTAACTCCAAATGGTTTGAATACCATCTCATGGCCTGGTGGTCCTACGCCTACGGCAGGTGCTAATCCTTACTCTGTAAGTGCTAACGGTTGGGATAACGGAGCCAATACTAAATACTGGCAGATTGATGTAAACACAACGGGTGTTACCAATCTAAATTTATCTTCCATGCAAGGCTCATCTTCTACAGGTCCTTCAGCATTCAAAGTGCAATACAAAGTAGGTGCTTCAGGTACATGGACTGATGTGCCGGGTGCAACAATAAGCTTAACTACTGCAGTTTCCTCTGGTAGTTCTGCAACCTGGGGTGTTCTTTCAAATATTGCCATGCCATCTGCTGTAGACAATCAATCGCTGGTTTCTATTCGTTGGATTTCTACAAGTAATACAGCTATAAATGCTTCGCCGGTTTCCGCAACAGGTACCAGCCGTATATCAGCAATTTATGTAAGAGGGACTTCCGGTTCAAGTGGCGGCACACCGGTTTATGTAACTGGTTATCAAAATCTGGCTGTCGGTAATGTTACTTCTTATGCTGTAACAGGATTGAGTCCTGCAACTACTTATTACTATGTAGTGAGAGCAGAAAACGGTGTAGGTGCTTCGGCTAACTCAAACCAAATAACAGTTACTACCAATGCAAGCCCTTCATTAAGTGTAAGTGCCTTAACTGCATTTGGTAACGTATGTACGAATGCAACTGCGGCCGGTTCATTTACCATTACTGGTAGCAATCTAACAAATGCCAACATTACTGTAGGTCCATTGGTAGGATACTCTTTTGCCACAACATCTGGTGGCCCTTATTCGTCTAGTTTATCATTAATTCAACCAGGTGGTTCATATAGCCAAACAATTTATGTACAATTCAACCCAACCGCAGTTCAATCATACAACGGAAACATTCCGGTTAGTGGTGGCGGCATAAGTACAACGGTTAACGTAGCGGCAAGTGGAAGCGGTGTGAACAGTGCACCCACTGTTACTACTGGTGCAGCATCTGCCATTACGCAAACTACAGCCACTGCGGCAGGATCAATCGCTGCAACAGGTTGTACAACGGTAACAGCATATGGTATTGAATACAGCACTGCTTCCGGATTCACTAACGGAACTGGTACTGCTGTTGCTGGCTCTAACCTGATAAGTGGTAGCTTTAACGTGAACCTTTCAAACTTAACGCCAAACACTACTTATTACTATCATGCTTATGCAACCAATGGTGGCGGAACAAGCTATGGTGCAGAGCAAAACTTTACTACGTTAAGCTTTAATCCAACCATCACTACCACTGCATTAGCAGATTTTGGTAGTGTTTGTATTAATACAACTGCAGGACCTAATTCATTTACCA
>PSMG01000029.1:0-14082 GCA_040290035.1 Chitinophagaceae bacterium | reverse complement strand
TTGACATTAACACCTTCTAATGGTACTATCAATCAAACCATATATGTGAATTTTACACCAACAGCAGTACAGTCTTACAACGGAAATATCCCGGTAACAGGCGGTGGCACAACTACAACCACAAACGTTGCTGCAACAGGTGCTGGTGTTAATACTCCTCCTGTTGTAACTACGAATAGCGCTACAGGCATTACCACCACAGGCGCAACGCTTGGCGGCGTGATTAGCAGTACTGGTTGTAGTACTGTTACGGCTTATGGTATTGAGTATAGCACCACATCGGGCTTTACTAATGGTAGTGGTACACAAGTGACCTCGTCTAACTTAAGCGGAACTAATTTTTCTGTTACAGTAACGGGCTTGACGGCAAGCACTACGTATTATTACAAGGCCTTTGCCACCAATGGAGGAGGTACTACTTATGGTTCACAACGATCGTTCACTACATTGACTCCGCCACCGGCAACGCTTACTGCAACTACGTTGGCTGCGTTTGTAAGCACTTGTGTAAACAATACAGCAGGACCAAATTCATTTACACTTACAGGTTCAAACTTAAGTAGTGCCAACATCACTGTTGGTCCATTAAGCGGATATACATTTGCAATAACCGCAAATGGTACGTACACATCGACATTGACATTAACACCTTCTAATGGTACTATCAATCAAACCATATATGTGAATTTTACACCAACAGCGGTCCAATCATATAACGGCAACATTCCAATAACCGGCGGTGGCACTACCTCTACCTTGAACGTGGCTGCTAGTGGAAGCGGTGTGAACAGTGCACCCACCGTTACTACTGGTGCAGCAAACAACATCACTACCAATAGTGCAATACTTGCAGGCAGCATTGCTGCCAACGGTTGCTCAAACCCTACTGCTTATGGTATTGAGTACAGTGGCGTAAATGGTTTTACAGGCGGGCAAGGCACTAAGGTGTTTGCCACTAATTTAACTGCCAACAACTTCTCTGCAACGGCTACCAATTTGGTGCAAGGGGCTACATACTACTACAGAGCTTTTGCAACAAATAACGGTGGCATATCCTACGGAGCTATTCAAAGCTTCACATTAGGAGCTATTGCTAATACGTTTGCGGCGTCTCCGGTTCCGGCAAGCAGAGGGGGCCAGTTTAACTTTAGTATGAATAACCTGAAGCCTGGCTATTACGCACTTGTTTTTTATAACAGTGCAGGGCAAAAAGTGTATCAGAAAGATTATAACATTCAAAGCAATTTTATTAATGAACAACTTACTGTTCCTGCGTCATTAGCGCCGGGTGCTTACCGGTTAATGTTGATTAATACTGATGCAGCGATTGCAACTAAATCAATAATTATTCTTTAAAAATCAGATTTAAGAAACGATAAAAGTCCCGAAGTAACTCGGGACTTTTTATTTGAATCAGGTTATGAAAGGATCAAATAAAACACATACACCAGCGTAAAGCAAAAGAAAGTAATAGCTCCGGTGCGATAATAAGGCTTCAGGGTTCTTCTAAGGCCAATCAATAACCAAAAGAAAGAAACAATTGAGTGAAAGCCCAAGAGATGAATGAATTTATCATCATACATCTGCTTCTGTTGTTTGGCTTGTTTTACGGCTGCCGTTTCAATTTCTTTTGGGTCAGTGGTTTTTGTGATGCCTTGCTGTTGCAACAATTGTTGATAGCTTACTTCAGACGAATTAAGGCTATTACCAAGAACCAAAGCAAAGAACAGAAACACCCAAATAATGATGCATGGCAACCAAAAGCGATCTTCGGTTTGAATTAACAGAATGCCTAAAAAGCAAAGCACGAAAATGCCAAACAAAAGCCAGATGAGGTCAACCGAAAGCAATGAAGCCATCAGTCAAAATTAAAGCTTCACGAGTTTGATCACTGTTTGATAATCTGCCGTGGCTATGCCCAAGAAATAAATACCTTTTGCAAGATTGCTGAACCAAGGCTTAAGAGTGCTTCCTTCAGCAATGCGATTGTATTGTTGCGTAACTAAAATCTTTCCTTGCACATCGCTTAGCTGTAGTTGTACGTTCGTTAGCGTTTTTCCAAAAGCAATATTTAATTGTGCTGCAAAAGGATTGGGATAAAAGCTAACTTTTAATTGAGATGCAGTAACTGTTGGAATAGCAGTAGTTGTTCCTGTAAAATTATACTTTGACGTAACCGGGTAATGATCGGAAGTATTGTTCGATTGATAGTTAGGAATAAGTGCTGTGGCATCTATTCTTATTTGCACTGAATTAGCCACATAAAAGGAATTCATTGGTACCGAAACAACATGATTGTCGATAACGTTTGGATAGTTGATCATCGTGGTTTGTCCTGCCAAAGCCAAAGGCATCGTAATCGATTTAAAATGTGCTGAATCTTTAATCAATGGATCGTAAGAAGATAGTTGGCTGGTGCAACTGGTACAAATAGTTGTGTTCAACGCATCGTTGTAATCACCGACAATGATGATATTTTGATTGGCAAAAAAAGCGTCCAGTGTGTCTTTTAATTCCTGTGTGGCACCTTTTCGTTTATCATAGTCGCTTTGCGTACTGCCCGACTTGCCATGAATTAAAATAAAATTGATGTTGCGTGTAACACCATTCTTGGTAACATCAGCATTGAGCAAATACGGAAAACGTCCCGAAGCATAATTGCTGTATGCGGTGTTTGAATTGCGCATCATGCCTCTTACTTTCACATTGTTGAAAATATTCTTATTATAGATATATGCTTCTTTTTGACCCGTAAGCCAACTGTTGCCTGTGCCGGTTGTGTTGTTACTGCAAAAATCAGCGATCACGTATTTATAATTCGTACCTAACGAATCAACCACTCTTCTAAAACGCATCGTATCTACCACTTCAACAAGGCCATAAATATCTGCATTCAGATAACGAAGTACAGTTTTTACATTAGCTTCTTGCAAATTGTCGTCAGCCGGACCGTTGGAGGCAGAACCAAACCACTCAATATTCCAACTGGCTACGGTTAACGTGTTTTGCGCAAAAGGTTTTGAAGCAAATAATAGAGTAAGTAATAGCACTAAGCCTTGGGGTTTCATATCTGAATTTTAAAGAAGAAATAGATAATTAATTTACCGATAATTTTACATCCATCACCCGCAGTTGCAAACTCTTTTCGCCATTCCATTCATTTTCATCTATTTTGAAAACCAAATCAACAGGTTGGTTCGTGAGCAGCAATGGCATTTTATCAGCCATACCAAAACCAATACCGGTAAGTGTGATGCCATTTTGCTTTACAACAAAACGCAGATGTTTTTCTTTTACAATTTTGCTGTACCCGGTATTGAAAACATTTTTTGCAACAAAGATTGGTCGCATATTATCCGGTCCAAATGGTTCCATTTGACAGATAATATTAAAGAAAGAATAATTGATGTCTTTGAAACTAAGTTCTGCGTCAATCACAATTTCAGGTATCATTAGTTCGGGATGCAAAGTAGCTTGCACTACTTCTTCAAACTTTTGACAGAAAGCATCAACGTTACCTGGCTGCAGTGTCATTCCAGCTGCATAAAAATGTCCTCCATAACCAATCAATAAATCTTTGCACTGATGAATTGCTTCATAAATATTAAAGCCAGCGACACTGCGTGCAGAGCCAGCCACATAATCGCCTGACTTGGTTAAAATGATGGTGGGCCGATAGTAATAATCAATCAAACGGGAAGCGACTATTCCAACAACACCCTTATGCCAATGGGGTTGGTAAAGCACGGTGCTTTTGCGATTGAGGAGTTCAACATTATTTTCAATGAGTGCCAATGCTTCTTCAGTGATACTCGTATCAGCTTCTTTACGGTCGCTATTGTCCGAATGCAATTGCTCTGCCCATTCCATTGCTTCTTCCAGGCTCTTGGCAACAAACATGTTAACAGCCTTTCGGGCATCATCCATTCTTCCTGCAGCATTTACTCTTGGTGCAATGATGAAGACAAGGTTGTTGATATGAATTTCTTTATTCACGGCACTTAAAATGCTTAATGCCTTGATGCCGAAGTTTGGATTTTTATTGGCTTTGATTAAACCATAGTAAGCCAGTATTCGATTCTCTCCGCTAAGGGAAACTATATCAGCAGCAATGGCAGTGGCCACTAAATCAAGATAATCGTAAGGTTCTGATTCAGGAAGTGAAAGCGCTTCGCTTAAAGCGGTAATTAATTTATAACCCACTCCGCAGCCACATAACTCTTTAAAAGGGTAGGGGCAGTCAATTTGTTTTGGATTAAGAATGGCCACTGCATCAGGAATAATTTCATCCGGCAGGTGGTGGTCACAAACAATAAAATCAATGCCTAATTTTTTTGCGTAAGCAATTAATTCAATTGATTTAATACCACAGTCTAATGAAATGATAAGTGAGAAATCATTTTCTTTTGCATAATCGATCCCAATCTTACTAACACCATAACCTTCTCGATAACGATGAGGAATATAAAAATCAACTTGTGGGTATTGTTTCTTTAGAAACTGGTACATGCAGGCAACGGACGTAGTTCCATCTACATCATAATCACCATAGACTAAAACTTTTTCACCATTTTCAAAAGCAGTTAAAATACGTTTTACTGCCTTATCCATGTCTTTCATCAACCATGGGCTATGTAATTGTGAAAGATCTGGCCGAAAAAAAGTTTTGGCTTCACCAAATGAATTAATACCTCTTTGCACCAGGATATTGCATAAAACAGGATGAATGCGAAGTGCTTGAAAAAGCTCTTCAACTTTAGCATCATCGCTGCTGCTAATGCACCAGCGTTTTTCATTTGTAATATGTGATTTAGTATTTTCTATCGGTGACATAATTTACGAGGTCTACAAAGCCTGTTCGAATATCAGATTCAGGAAAAGTATGCAATATGGCTAATGCCTTTTGTTTATATTCTTCCATTTTTTTTATGGTATAATCAATACCTCCGGTTTGATGCACCAGTTCAATAACACGGGCCACTTTAGTTTTAACTTTATTCTGGTTCTTTACAATATAGATAATTTCCCTGCGAGTTTTTGCATCGCAATTATTGATTGTATAGATAAGCGGGAGGGTCAATTTCTTTTCTTTAATATCATTACCTGTAGGCTTCCCAATATTGTCGGATGTGTAATCGAATAAATCATCTTTAATCTGAAAAGCAACACCTACGGCTTCGCCAAAATCTTTCATCTTTTGGGCAATTGCTTCATCACTTGTAGAAGAAAAAGCACCGGCACCGCAAGCCGAAGCCAATAAGGAAGCAGTTTTTCCTTTGATAATTTCAAAGTAAACATCTTCACTGAGGTTAAGTGTTCTGGATTTTTCAATTTGCAACAACTCGCCTTCGCTCATTTGCCGTACTGCCTCAGAAAGAATCTGCAAAATGCGGAAATCATTATTGTCCAGGGAAAGTAGCAAACCTTTAGCTAACAGATAGTCGCCAACCAATACAGAAACCTTATTTTTCCACAGCGCATAAACTGAGAAAAAACCTCTACGTTCTATGGTGTCATCCACTACATCATCATGAACTAGGGTAGCTGTGTGTAATAACTCGACAAGCGAGGCTGCCCTATACGTGGATTCATTAATAGTACCGCAGAGTTTTGCAGAAAGAAAAACGAACATAGGCCGCAACTGTTTACCCTTTCTTTTAGCCACATAATTCATAATGCGGTCAAGCATAGGCACCTGACTGCTAGCTGCTTCCTTAAATTTTTTTTCGAAAATTGATAGCTCTTCGTCTATCAGTTTAACAGGTAAGTTCATTCGTAAAATGGGCTGAAAGGTACAATGGATGTGACAATTATAAGCATATGGTATGAGAATTGCACATCTGCAGCAAGTCAAAAACGTTCATTGACAGTTACCATTACACGTAAATAATTTTTTAAAAGTTTGGTAATTGTATGTCAATGTATATTTTTGCGCTTGATTAGGATATTGTTTTTCAAATTTAATCAATAGTTATGGCAAGCAAAAAGTACTCTTTTTTAGCAGGTGTTCTAAGCCTGTTAGCATTGAGCGGGTTCTCTCAGGTACAGACAGGGACCAGCTACAATGTTTCAGACTCGTCCGTTATTCCCTCTAGAAGAATGCCCCAACACCAAGAATTTTTAGCAGGAACTTATAACTTTCCTGCAAAACCAAGAAATCAGTGGGAAGTAGGTGTTAAGGCCGGTGCATTTACAGTTAGTAGTGATGTTCCTGCAATTTTTCCAACACCAGGTTTTGGTGTACACGTGCGTAAAGCATTAGGTTATCTATTTTCTCTGCGTTTAGAGTATATGTATGGTATTGGAAAGGGTATGTCTTTCCAATATGCTGAAAATTATGGTAAAAACCCAGCGTGGAATAAATATTATTCTGCTCCTGTTTTACAGCAAGGCGCAGGCGGGGTAGCTACTTATACATCTACTATTACGGGTAGAACTACTTATGATCCTGTTTTCTATAACTATAAAACTAATGTGCAAGACCTTTCTTTGGAAGGTGTATTCACCTTGAATAATATCCGCTTCCATAGAACAAAATCTGGCTTTAATTTATATGGTTTTGCTGGTATTGGTGGAATGGTTTATGAAACAAAGATTAATGCTTTAGGTAGCGACGGCAGACCTTACAATTTTGCATCTATTCCTAGCGGTATTTACAAAAACAGAAAGCAAACACGCAATGCTATCAAGGCATTACCGAACTGGGATGATAATTATGAAACTCCTGCAGAATCTGAGGCAGGAAATCGCCGCCCTAAGTTAGGAGGAAAAACTTTCCGTCCTGTTGGGCATGTTGGTGCTGGTGTGGCATTCAAATTAAACAATCGTTTAAATATTGCATTAGAAGATCGCTTTACAATCACTAAAGATGATTTGATTGACGGCCAGCGTTGGCAAGAAAATGTGAGAGGTGCTGCTGTATTGACTTCTGATTATGATGCATACAACTTTGCATCATTAGGTTTAAACATCAATTTAGGTTCTAAATCTACTGAACCATTATGGTGGTTAAATCCATTGGATTATGCTTACAGCGAAATCCGCAATCCTCGCTTTATGAAATTACCAAAGCCGGTATTGCCTGATAGCGATGGGGATGGTGTAACAGATCAATTTGATTTGGAGCCAAACACTCCGGCTGGTTGCCCAGTTGATTCTCACGGTGTAAGCCGCGATACTGATGGTGATGGTGTTCCTGATTGCCGTGATAAAGAATTGATCACTCCAACATACTGCCAGCCGGTAGATGCTGATGGTGTAGGTAAGTGTCCATGCCCAGATTCGAATTGCGGCTATGGTGGTACAAAAAATATTGATTGTGCTACTAAGTTGGGTGCTTTACCAAGCGTAACTTTCTCTGGCAATACTATTACAATAGGCAATGATGCGAGAACTTTGCTTGCCTCAATTGCATCTCGCTTAAAGAATAATCCAGAGTGTCGTGTAGTAGTAACTGGCTATTGTGCTTCTAATAAACAAGCACAACAAAGAAGCTGGGACAGGGTAAATGCAGTAATTAATTACTTAGTTGAAAAAAACGGTATCTCTGCTGATCGCTTTGTGTTCAACTATGGTCAGGAAGGTGGCGACTGCAACACTGTAGATCTACGTGGTGCAACTGATGCTGACCAAGGTCCAAACAATGTTCCTGCTCCACATCCAAACTTAAGAGGTAAACAATAATCAACCTTATACATCAAAATCCCGCTTTAAAGCGGGATTTTTTTTGCCCTTATTTAGACAAATCTTAACGCCGCTTAAAAGGTGTTTTGGAATAGTTTGCTAATATTTGCCCAAACAGTTTAATTTTGCCAGCCTTTATGAAGTTTTTCAGCGTATTAGTTATTGCCTTTTTTCTTTTTAGCTGCAATGGGTTTAATAAAGTAATGAAGAACCCTGACCCGCAATATAAATTGCGTATGGCTGAAAAATATTATGTGCAGAAGAAATATAGTTTAGCACAACAGGTGTACGAAGACATTATGCCTAGCTTCAAAGGCACAAAGGAATTTGAAGATATCTATTACAAATACGCTTACACTGCTTATTATCAAAAAGACTATTTGAACGCAGAAAATCTTTTTAAAACCTATTTGGAAGTTTTCCCTAATAGTTCAAGAGCAGAGGAAGTAGAATTCATGCGGGCTTATACTTATTATAAGCAATCACCCAAGGCGCCGTTAGATCAAACCAATACAATTAAAGCCATTGGAATGATGCAGACCTTTATCAATACACATCCAGGTTCCGCCAGAAATAAGGAAGCTTCGGATATTATTGATGCCAGCAGAAAAAAATTGGAAAAGAAAGATCATAACGCCGCACAATTGTACTACGATCTTGGCCAATTCAGAGCAGCGGCTGTTTCGTTTACCACCTTGCTGAATTCTTATCCCGATACAGATCATGGAGACGAATACATGCTTATGGCAATTAAGTCTTACTTTCGATTTGCCGAATTAAGTGTTGAGGAGAAAAAAACAGAACGCTTTGAAAAAGTGGTAGACGTTTGCCATGAGTTCATGGACCGTTTCCCACAGAGTTCACTTTCAAAAGAAGTAGAACGTTATTTAACCGATTCTCAAAACAATTTAAAAAAGATAATCAATGAGCCGTCTAAGACGTCAACTTAGCACCAGCACTTCTAATAATATAGAAGCTCGTGATTTAAATGAATTGAAGAGTAAAACCGGCAATTTGTACGAGTCTATCGTTATCATTGCCAAACGTGCTAGCCAAATCAATATTTCTTTGAAAGAAGAATTACATAATAAACTGGAAGAGTTTGCCAGTCATACCGACAGCCTTGAAGAAGTGCACGAAAACAAAGAGCAGATAGAAATTTCCAGAGCATACGAACGTATGCCTAATCCAGCTTTATTAGCTACGCAGGAATTTATGGCTGATAAAGTTTACTTCCGTAAAAACGAAGAAGAGAATTTATTCCATTAATCACTTAGTTAATAAATTATAAAAAGCGATGGTAAATCCATCGCTTTTCTTTTTTAGAAAGATTATTTTAGCGCAAATGTTGTCCGGCAAAAAAATATTGATTGGCATTACGGGTAGTATCGCCGCATATAAAATACCACATTTGGTAAGGCTGCTGGTTAAGGAAGGAGCAGAAGTAAAAGTTATTATGACCAAGGCCGCTACTGATTTTGTTTCGTCCCTTACACTTTCTACGCTTTCGAAGAATGAAGTTTTGATTGAGCTTTTTGATGAAATTTCCTGGGCTAACCATGTGCAATTAGGTAGATGGGCAGATGTACTGCTAGTAGCGCCGCTTAGTTGCAATACCCTGGCAAAAATGGCTACGGGACTTTGCGACAATTTATTGATGGCCACTTATCTCTCTGCTACTTGTCCTGTTTGGGTAGCACCTGCAATGGACGAGGACATGTGGAAGCATCCTACAATTAAGAACAACCTGGCAACACTCAAAAAAAATGATTGTAATATTTTGCCGGTAGAACATGGTGAATTAGCTAGTGGATTGATTGGGCAAGGAAGAATGGCGGAGCCGGAAACAATCGTTGTTCTATTGGATCAATATTTATCTGAAAATAAACCATTAAAAGGCAAAAAGGCATTAGTAACAGCGGGACCAACATACGAAGCCATCGATCCAGTGCGTTTTATTGGTAATCATTCCTCTGGTAAAATGGGTTATGTTATTGCTGAAGAACTGAAAAATCAAGGCGCAGATGTCACTCTGGTTTCAGGGCCAGTGAGTTTGCAGGATCCATCAAGTGTGAAAACAATTAAAGTTCAATCTGCAGCTGAAATGTTGGAGGCTTGCTTAGCTAACAATGATTATGATATAGCTGTAATGGTTGCTGCCGTGGCCGATTATAAACCTAAAGAAGTAAGCAAGCAGAAGATCAAAAAGAGTTCAAACGATTTAACGATTCCGCTTGTGAAGACGAATGATATTTTGGCTACTTTGGGAGGACAAAAAAAAGAAAGCCAGATTTTGGTTGGCTTTGCATTAGAAACCGAAAACGAAAAAGAGAATGCTTTAAAAAAGCTAAAACAAAAAAATGCTGATTTGATGGTGTTGAATTCTCTGAATGACGAAGGAGCAGGATTTGGAAAAGAAACTAATAAGGTAACCATTTTCTATAAGGATGGATCAGAGAAAGTGATCGAGACGAAATCAAAGAATCTGATTGCAAAAGATATTGTTGATGCTATAATTTCATTAGTGAAATGATAAAAAGAATATTTCTATTCTCTGCGATTATTTGTTCATGCTTTACAATGCATGCGCAGGAATTATTGGCTAAAATGAACGTTAATGCAAGTAAGGTGAGCACCCAGGTAGACAAAAAAGTGTTTCAAACACTGCAATCTGCTTTGTCTACTTTCCTGAACAATCGCAAGTGGACAAAAGACACTTATCAGGCTTCTGAAAAAATTAAATGTAATTTTTTAATTACAATCGATCAAGATAAAGGCAACAATGTTTATAAAGGCACATTGACCGTGCAAGCAGCAAGGCCTATTTACGGCACATCGTACGAATCGCCTTTATTGAACATCCAGGATAATGATTTCACATTTCGCTATGCAGAATTCCAACCTATTGAGTTTAATGAAAATAGGGTGCAGGGCAACGATCCTGTTGCAGCAAATCTTACGGCAGTATTAGCTTACTATGTCAATATTATTTTGGGATTAGATTACGATTCATTCTCACCACGTGGGGGCGATCCTTATTTTCAAAAGGCATTGAACATTGTAAACAATGCACCTGAAAGCAGTGATATTGTTGGTTGGAAACCTTTTGACGGGATGCGGAATCGTTTTCGTTTAGCAGAAAATCTAACGGACAATCGCTTTGCTATTATTCATGATGTTTTATATGCTTACTACAGAAGTGGAATGGATCAATTAAATGATAATCCCGAAAGTGGTAGAGGCGGTGTTATTAATGCTTTGAATTTTCTCAATACGTTGAATAAAGACAATCCAAATACGATGGTGATGCAGGTGTTCTTTCAAGGCAAAGGCACTGAGTTAGCCAAGCTATTTTCACAAGCAAAGCCTGACGTTAAGTTACAGGCCAGAGATATGTTGGTTAAATTAGACATCAGCAATGCTTCGCTTTACAAAGATCTAAAATGAGAATAGCGTCCATTATCGTTTTACTTTTCTTTTTCTCGTGCAACTCAAATAAAATTCCGAAGGATATTTTGCCCCAGGCAAAAATGCAAAAGGTCATGTGGCACCTGATGCAAGCCGATGAGTTAGCACTTTATAAAAAATCTCAGGATACTTCGTTTAAGCTAATTGATTCCAGTAAAGCTTGGTATCAAGTGGCTTATAAAGAAAATGGTGTTGATGAAACGTCATTCAAGCGAAGCATGCAATTTTATGAAAGCCATCCTGATCTTTTGCAAGTCATCATCGACTCGTTGCAACATAAGGCACAGACAGCTTCGATACCTGTGATAAAAGATGTAAAGTAGATCGCACACTTTAGTAAACGCTACCTATTTTTGGTTAATCATAGACAGCAATAAAAATTCTTACATGAATAAAGTTTTTGCTAACGCGACGGATGCTTTGCATGACATACAAGATGGCGCCACTTTAATGCTTGGTGGTTTTGGCCTTTGCGGTATTCCAGAAAATAGTATTAATGCTTTAGTAGAGAAGGGAGTAAAGAATCTCACCTGCATTTCGAACAATGCGGGTGTAGATGATTTTGGCCTTGGATTGCTGTTGCAAAAAAAGCAGATTAAAAAGATGATGTCTTCTTATGTTGGTGAAAATGCGGAATTCGAACGCCAACTTTTGAATGGAGAATTAGAAGTGGATCTCATTCCACAAGGAACATTGGCTACACGTATTCAAATGGCTGGTATGGGCATTCCAGCTTTTTATACACCTGCAGGTTACGGTACTGAAATTGGCGAGGGCAAGGAAGTGCGTGAGTTCAATGGCAAAAAATATTTGATGGAGTATGCATTACATGCGGATTTCGCAATTGTAAAAGCATGGAAAGGAGATAGGTATGGAAACCTTGTTTTTAAAAAAACGACACGCAATTTTTCTACTTCTATGGCAAAGGCTGGTAATATAACTATTGCAGAAGTAGAACATTTAGTGGAACCTGGCGAACTGGATCCTGATTGCATACACGTACCAGGTATTTATGTTCATCGCATTTTTGCAGGAACGAATTACGAAAAGCGAATAGAAAAAAAGACAGTACAGCTTTCAAAACAATAATGTTCTTTCTGTATTTATAAATTGGAACTATTTTATGGCACTTGATAAATATGGTATTGCAAAACGCATAGCACAAGAATTAAAGGATGGTATGTATGTGAATTTAGGTATTGGAATTCCAACGCTTGTTGCCAATTACATACCAGAAGGTATGTTCATCATGTTGCAAAGTGAGAATGGTATGTTGGGAATGGGGCCTTATCCGACAGAAGAAGCAATCGATGCAGATTTAATCAATGCCGGAAAGGAAACAGTAACCATTTTGCCGGGAGGTGTGTTTTTTGATAGTGCAGAAAGTTTTGGAATGATCAGAGCAGGCAAAGTTGATTTAACTGTTTTAGGTGCTATGGAAGTATCTGAAAAAGGAGACATTGCCAATTGGAAAATACCTGATAAAATGGTGAAGGGAATGGGTGGTGCCATGGACCTTGTTGCATCGGCTAAAAATATCATTGTGGCCATGATGCATACTAACCCAAAAGGAGAATCAAAACTATTACCCCAATGTACCTTGCCTTTAACAGGCGTTGGCTGTGTAAAGAAAATTGTTACTGAATTAGCTGTTCTTGATGTTACATCAGAAGGCTTTAAGTTATTGGAACGAGCACCTGGCGTTTCCGTAGAAGAAATAGTGAGCAAAACAGCAGGTAAACTGATCGTAGATAATGAAGTTCCAGAGATGATGTTGTGATTATTCCAGCAATTTATTTCTCATTGCATACATCACCAAACCAGCAATTGTTTTAGCGCCTACTTTTTCCTTCATTTTCTGACGGATTGTTTCAATGGTGCGTGGACTTAAGAAAACTTCTTTCGAAATTTCTTCCGTGGTTTTATCTTCTGCAATGCATTTCAAAATGCGTACTTCTTTCTCAGAAAATTTTACTGGGTTGGGGTAGAAGTGACTAACCGTTTTTTTATGCTGTAGTTTTAAAAGCACAGCTTTATTAACTAGATCATTAAAATAAAAATCATCATTCATGCAGGTTAATATAGCCTGGTAAATTTCTTCTGGATCTGTTGTCTTTGTGAGATAAGCATTGGCACCCATTTCCATCATCTTCGTAATCATCTCCTGATCATCGTACATCGTAAGCACAATGATTTTTACCTCTTCGTATTCTTTCCTAATCAGACTGATGGCATTAATACCGTCCAATTCAGGCATCCGAATATCCATTAATAAAACATCAGGAAGTTTGATTTTTAATTTGTGCATCAGGTCTTTGCCATCTTCGGCCTCCCAAAGTATTTTGAGATAATCCCGATCTTTTAATGCCATCTTAATACCATCTCTAAATATCTTATGGTCATCGGCAATGGAAACCTTAATTTGCTGGGCAGTCATTGGTGGTAGCTTGGTTTAAAAGATTTGAATTTTAAAACACGTCAATCAAAACTAATAGATTTTATTGATTGCTAATAGCTTGTAAACGGTCAACGGGCAGATTTCTACGGTCAATTATTGCGTAAAGCGTAATGATACGAAATTGATTTTAGTAAAATTACTATCTGATCTAAAAAATCTACGAAATAAAATTGAGTAATAATCTGCTAAATGCAAGTCCTGCAAAGATTATTTTTGCATTAAGATACTGCATCTAGTTAAGCGTAAATGCTGTAGTGGCTTATTTCTCCCTCTAGAATCGTTTTTCAATTCCCCGAACGTAATTATTCGAAAAACTATTTCACAAGTTTACTATGAATTTCTGTAACCAGAAATAAGCCCTTTGGGGAAATTCCCCGGTGTATTCGTTAAATTTATGAAATTCAAAGATAAATTTTCTGAGCATTATGCGGATCTTATATCAGGTCAGTATGACTCTGTCTAGACCGCATTGT
>PSMG01000073.1:0-4705 GCA_040290035.1 Chitinophagaceae bacterium | reverse complement strand
GCAAGGCACACAAAACCCTGACACAAAGCTAACCTGCAAAAGAGCCACAATTTGCCAACACACGACTTACTACAATCATCAAACACTACATTTGACAGTCCAAAAAAATTTCATCATGACAGGGGTTGAACAAGGCATAGCAAACAGAAGAATAGAAGACAGGCTTGTTGAAACAAAACAACGTTTCAAAAAACTTATTCAAGTAAGCGAACAAGTGGGCGACCTCTATTCTATTAATTACGAGACCGCAAGGGTTATAATACATGACAGTGCACGACAGCAAGTAGGTGGCATACCCAGCTTATGTTTTCTCATTGCGACACGTATATGCCCAGAAGATGGCAACGAACATTTTAATAACCTTGACTTTAAATCAGAAGACGCCTCATTCATACTTTTAAGAGTTATGGATAGTGCACCACTTCCACAAGATAAAGAAGCAGAAAGAATAAGGGTTGAAACAGCGCAGAGAGTTAGCGGGGAAGCAGAAAAGCATTGGGATAGCGATGGAGCTATGGATGCAAAAACACGCGTTTTACTTGGTTATGCAGGTGTACAATGCAGAATTATTGGGACTTTCTATTTTGAAGAAAATCCCAATAATCCTGAAGCACCATTAGCATTAAAGTTTGGAAGTGACATTTCCAACTATTATCCTAATAGAGGTCTAAAAGTTTTTAAGCCAAACTCAAAAGCTCTTGAAGAAATTGTAAACTATGCAGACCCTTCAAACATACTTGCACATGTTGAAACCTATGGCAATACGGAAAAAGTAAAACTTGGTCATGTTCGGTACGCTTCTACAAATCGGAAATACCAACAAATTGATGATGTACCAGTTTATATTTATCCAGCAGACTTACTTAGCCAAAAATCTGCATTATTCGGTATGACAAGAACAGGTAAATCGAATACGACAAAAATCATTGCTAAATCTGTTTTTGAACTTCGAAATCCTAAAGAGCAAGAAGACAAACCGTTGAGAATTGGACAAATAATATTTGACCCTAATGGTGAGTATGCGAATGAAAATGCACAAGACAAAGACGGCAACAATAACCCGAACGCATTAAAAAATATTTGGAAGCTAATACCGAATGCAAATAAAGCTGACCATGTTACAACTTATGGCATCACAAGGCATCCAAGTGACCCAGACAGGATTTTAATGCTTCTGAATTTCTACACTGATGATAATTTACAAATTGGCAAAGAAATAATTGATAGCATTTTAGCAGGTGACGATGTTAATTATATTAAAAACTTTATGCAAGTGGCATTTGAACAACCAGACCCAAATGATAGAGGTGCATTAACAAGATTTAACAGGAAGGTTTTGGCGTATCGTTCTTTATTAGCAAGTGCAGGCTTTGGTGTTCCTACAAATATCCGACCCGTAACAAGAGGCCTATTTAATAGAGAACTGATAAACGCTTTACAAAATAGCCAAGGCAATAATGCAGCCGAATATCAATCCGCAGCACAAATTTTCAATAACGAAAACCCTACTTGGGCGCAACTTGCAAATGCTTTCAAAATCTTAGACAAATTCATCCGTGATAATACCAGTGGTTACCAAACTTTTGAAACAGCTTACGTTAATAGAACAGGCGGTTCGGGAGACAGCTGGGCTGACGAAGATTTAAAAAAAATTATTGGAATGTTTCAATACCCCAATGGAACAAGAAAAATTGGTAAGGCTGTTGAATATCACAGTGCAGACACTAATAGAGACTATGCAGAAGATATTTACAACCATTTAATAGCAGGTAAACTTGTGATAATTGACCAATCAACAGGAGAACCTGAATTAAATAAATCATCTGCAAATAGAATTATGACCAAAATTTTCAGAGAAAATCAAAGAAGATTTATTCAAGGTTCTACCAATATTCCTGAAATTTTAGTTTATATAGAAGAAGCGCACAATATTTTACCCGCAGGAAATGATTTAGACTTATCGGATATATGGGTGCGAACTGCAAAAGAAGGTGCAAAATATCATATTGGAATGGTATATGCCACACAGGAAGTAAGTAGCATTCAGCGAAATATTTTACGTAACACTTCAAATTGGTTTATTGCACATTTAAATAATACAGACGAGACTAAAGAGCTTAACAAGTATTATGATTTTGCCGACTTCGAACCATCCATAAGAAGAGCGCAAGACAAAGGATTTCTTCGAATTAAAACATTAAGTAACCCATTTGTTATCCCAGTTCAGGTTGACAAATTTCAAGTTTAATTTTTATGAGTTTTGAAGGTGAATTTGCAAGTTACGAGCCATTAAGACGATTACTTGATAGTGCTAAAGTAAAAGCTTTGCAAGACCGATTAAGAGTTCGGCAACGTAATGAAGAAACAAAAAATTTTGACGGTTCAATAATTCAAAAAAACGATTTAAAATCAACAGGTTTACAACCTGATTTAATACTTGCAATTGATGGCAGTCAATTATCCGCAAAAGCTGAAAATGGTTTTCCAGGCGCTGAATTTGGATACATTACAATTGCTTCAGTACTTATTGATTTAAAGCTTGTGAAAGAGCTTGAACAAAATGATTTCATCAATCCTAAAAAGTTTCGTGATACTGAAAAGGCATCAACTATTGAAACAGTTTTCCCGGGCTGCAACATAATTCTTGATACAGAAAACAGTGCAAAGGCTTCTTTACGCAGGGTATTATTTGAGGAATTAAAAAGTAATACCATTTTCACGGATGGTGAGACTTTGCTTGATACTTATGAGCATCTTTTCCGCATTAAAAGAGAACGATTTCCTGAACGATTACCAAGAAGCCCAATAGAAGGTGTTGATGAAGAAATGACTTATGATTACGGAGAATATGTTTGTCCTCATTCAGGCGAGGCTTTATTTTCAACAGATGCACTTCGGTTACACGAGTTGATGAACCCAAGTGGTGGAAACGGTGAGATGTTTGGTCAATTAATGTCTACTATGGAGAAGCTTTGGCTTATTCATATTTTACGAGCATTTGAGAGAAAAGGTTGGCTTGCAACTTTACGTAGGGTAGCATTTTTTATGGATGGACCATTGGCAGTTTTCAGTACAGCTTCATGGCTTGCTAAAGTGATAGAAATTGAATTAAGACGACTAAACGATTTACAAAAGCAAATCAATGGACAGGATTTAATGATTATTGGTATAGAGAAATCGGGAACATTCTTTAATCACTTTATGGAAATTGACATAACAAAAGATGGCGTGACAGATAAATTTCCGAGACAATCTGCGCTTTTACTTGCAGACGATTATATTAAACAAAATATTATTTTTTCAGAGAGTACAAAACCATACGGACAGGACACATATTTTGGAAGGAAGTTCTTTTACAAAGCAGCTTCAGGGCAAAAGATTGTTCCAGTGATTGCTTGTTTCAACGATTACCAAAAGGATTTAAGAACTGCCAATCCTGACCAATTTGTAAGATTAGCTGATGTTATGAATTTACTTGACCAAATGGTTTCAAGCAGGTATCCAAATTCTGTAACGCCTCTCATTTCAGCACATGCAGAAGCTGCAATACCATTAAGCTTAGGAAAAAGAATATTTGAAGATATTGCAAGAGAAATTAGAGAAAAATCAAACGCATGATAGACACCTTAAAAATATTAAAAGGCTTTGAGACTGCGGAGGCAAGGTGGGCACGTTTCGGACCATATTATGCGATGTTTCCATTAGAGTTTGCTTTTGAAGTGGTAGAAAAATATTCTAAGCAAGGTGATTATATAATTGACCCTTTTGCTGGAAGATGTTCCAGTATTTATGCAGGCGGCGTTTTAGGCAGAAATAGTTTAGGTATAGAAATCAATCCAGTCGGATGGTTATACGGAAGTGTAAAACTACAGCCTGCAGACAAAGAAGATGTTACTGATAGATTATTAGAGATTTACAGCAAGCGAAATTATTATAGTCGTGCTATTGAGCAAATGCCGAAGTTCTATAGAATGTGTTATTGCGATGAAGTTTTAAAATTCCTTTTGTCTGCACGAAAAAACCTTAATTGGCAAACAGACAATACTGATGCAACACTGATGTCTATTCTTTTGGTTTATTTACATGGGAAGTTAGGTGAAGGTCTCTCAAATCAAATGAGAATGACAAAGTCAATGGGTATAAATTATTCTGTCGAATGGTGGAAAAAGAATAAATTGATTAAACCGCCTGATATTAACCCTTACGAATTCATTATTAATAAAATCAATTGGAGATATGAAAAAGGAAAGCCTGTTACTAATGATAGTATAGTAGTTTTTGGGGATAGTGCAATTGAACTAAAAAAAATTGCTACAAATGCAGCCAAAAATGATATTAAGTTTTCGTTGCTATTTACTTCACCTCCCTATTGTTCTGTAACCGATTACCATATAGACCAATGGTTAAGATTATGGCTATTAGGAGCCTCTGAAAATCCACAAGTTCTAAAAGAAAAATACAAAGGTCGTTTTGTAAATAAGCATGACTACTATGAACTACTTGATAATGTTTTTGGACTTTGCGCTACTTTAATGGCAGAGCAAAGCACAGTTTATGTGCGTACAGACAAAAGAGATTTTACATTCAATTCGACTTTAGAAATTCTTAAAAAGCATTTTCCTAAGCATTCAGTAAAGACAATAGAAAAACCGTTAAAGAAAGACACCAAAACACAGACTAAGCTTTATGGCGACAAAACCATGAA
>PSMG01000072.1:0-4759 GCA_040290035.1 Chitinophagaceae bacterium | reverse complement strand
CAGCGGTTTCAAAAAGGCTGTACGTGCACGACGGCCGAATATACCCTGAGTGATAAAGGCTATGTGATTGTGGAGAACCGTTGCAACAAAGTACAAAAAGGTGGCAAGCAATCGTATGCCAAGGCTAAGGCTTTTGTAACACCGAATAGCGGCAACGCTAAATTGAAGGTGCAATTCTTCTGGCCGTTTAAAGGCAAATACTGGATCATAGACCTGGCTGATGATTATAGCTATGCCGTGGTGGGCCATCCCAATAGAAACTATCTGTGGATCTTATCGAGAACACCGACGATGGACGAAACGCTTTACCAGAAAATAGTGAAGCGAACGGCTGCCAAGGGCTTTGATATTACAAAGCTGCAACGGACGAAACAACAATGTCCGTAAGATTTCTGATTTAATCGGTAAATTGGAAAGGCCAAAACCAACAACATGAACAGAATACTTTTGCTTTGCAGTTTTTTCAGTATTACCGCTATGGCACAACAAGGAGTTGCTAAAGATCAATACCCACAGACCAAGAGAGTAGCACAAGAAGATGTTTTCTTTGGCACTACTGTGAAGGACCCTTACCGCTGGTTGGAAAACGACCGCAGTGATGAAATGGCACAGTGGGTGAAGGAACAGAATAAATTAACGGATAACTATCTATCTATCTAAAATTCCTTTTCGGCAGGCTAGTAAAGACCGGCTGACGGAGCTTTGGAATTATGAAAAATATTCACCCCCCTTTAACGAAGGCGGCTACACGTATTTCTATAAAAACAATGGTTTGCAAAACCAATCGGTGTTGTACCGGCAGAAATGAACGGGTGCACCGGAAGTGTTCTTAGATCCCAATAAATTTTCAGCAGACGGCACTACTTCTTTAGGGGGTATTGATTTTACTAAAGATGGTTCTCTTTGTGCTTATCTTATTTCGGAAGGTGGCTCTGATTGGCGCAAGGTGATCATTCTTAATACCAGCACTAAAAAACAACTGGACGATACGATTCGCAATGTGAAGTTCAGCGGTATTGCGTGGAAGGGGGAATGATGGCTTTTATTACAGTACTTATGATGTACCTAAAAAAGGCAGCGAGCTTTCGAGTATGACTAACCACCACTAGCTTTATTATCATAAGCTAGGTACGCCACAAAGCAGCGATGTGTTGGTGTTTGGCGGCGAAGAAACACCACGCCGCTATATAGGCGCTTATATTACCGAAGACCAACGTTTTTTGGTGATTACTGCTGCTAATTCTACTACCGGAAACGAACTTTATTTTCAAGATCTGAGCAAGCCAGGTGCGCCAATCGTGCCTATTGTTACTGGCTTTGCTAATGAACAAAGCATACAATATACGGCAGGCAATAAACTCTATATTCTAACCAATAAAGACGCGCCTAACCGTAAACTAGTAATAACCGATGCGGCTAACCCTACACTAGAACATTGGAAAGACCTGATTGTAGAAACGAGTTTCCCATTAAGCATTTCAACTGGTGGCAATAAGCTGTTTGCACAATATGTAAAAGATGCTGTATCGCAAGTGTACCAATACGATCTTACTGGTAAAAAAGATAAGGAGATCAGTTTTCCCGGATTAGGTACAGCTACCGGCTTTTCGGGTAAAAAAGAAGAAGGCACTATTTATTATCGCTTTAGTTCTTATGTGTATCCGCCTACTATTTTTAAGTATGATATTGCCAGTGGAAAGTCGACTGTGTTTAAAAAATCAAATGTAAAGTTTGACCCCTCACAATACGAAAGTAAGCAGGTGTTTTATACTTCGAAAGATGGCACCAAAATACCGATGATCATTACGCACAAAAAAGGCATTCAGCTTGACGGTAAAAACCAAACGATGCTGTATGGCTATGGTGGATTTAATATCAGCCTTACACCAGGCTTTAGCGTAGCCAATCTTGTGTTTATGGAGAATGGTGGTGTATATGCTGTTCCTAACTTAAGAGGCGGTGGTGAGTATGTTGACAAATGGCACGTGGCCGGTACGAAACTGCAAAAGCAAAACGTGTTTGATGATTTTATTGCGGTGGAGGAATTTTTAATTAAAGACAAGATCACTTCGCCTCAATACCTGGCGATCAGTGGTGGTTCAAATGGAGGTTTGCTGGTAGGCGCTTGCATGACGCAACGTCCTGATCTGTTTAAGGTAGCGCTGCCTGCGGTGGGTGTGCTGGATATGTTGCGCTATCACAAGTTTACAGCCGGTGCCGGTTGGGCTTATGATTATGGTACTACCGATGACAATACGGAAATGTTCCAGTACCTGCTGAAGTATTCACCAGTGCATAATGTAACGCCAGGCACTTGTTATCCCGCTACGATGATCACTACCGGTGATCATGATGACCGTGTGGTGCCAGCGCATTCGTTCAAGTTTGCTGCTGCTTTGCAAGCGGCGCAAGGCTGTCCTAATCCTGCTTTAATTCGTATTGAAACCAAGGCGGGGCATGGGGCAGGTAAACCTACAGCGATGGTGATTGATGAAATAGGTGATGAGTTTTCGTTTACGCTTTATGAAATGGGTGTGAATTATCATAAGCCAAAACCAACAGGTAATCAGCCAACGAAATCGTTTTAATAAAAAAGAGGCTGTCTCGAAGCAAGCAAATTTGTTTGCCGGCGATTGTCTATTTCGACAAGCTCAATATGACAATCGCTAGATTCTTTGTGATAGTCTCTTTTTTTTATTCTTTTTCGCCTTCTGCTCTATTATCTCTTATTTTTTCAGAAGTGAATTGGTTTTTGATATACTCATTGAAGAAAGAGCCTGCAGAACCTTCGCATTCGATATATAGTTGAAATACTTTCCAGAGCCGTGGCGGTACATCGTAGTACCGATATACGTTGCCGCTGCGGAATTCTATTTCCAGCGTATTTTCTTTTTCGGTGTACTCCATCTGGTGTATGGTAGCTGACTTTGCTGTAAAAACAGATCGGCTCATAAATGCATTTAGTTACAGCAGTAAAAAAACTGTAACAGAAAAAGGTTGGAGTGAACAGTGAGTAGTTAATCGTTAAGCGAAGAACTTTGAATTGTGAGGAGCATATGTTGTGTTATGAAATTGAGGCAATCATTGAACTTATGCAGGGGATTGCTTCGGCACGCAAGTAACACTAAAATCGATCTGGCGTCTGTGCCTCGCAATGACGGGCACTATTATACTGGGCTTCGACAAGCTCAGCCTGACAGCCTACATAGATTCAGCCGATGATATTCATTTGGTAATGAGCCTTTGTTTCTTGCACGGCGTTTGCACCAATGGTTATATGTTTCGAAGATTTAGCAGCAGGGTAAAACGGATATGGGTAAGAGCGGCTTTGCTTTCGGTGGAAATGGCTATTGTGTTAGGCTTGTTTGTGGCGGCGTTGGTTGCATTCATTGTCATTACACGAAGGATCTTTGTTTAAAACAAAGACCAGTTTGATAAAGATGTGTTTGCTTACCTGAAGAACCATGTGAATCCTCGCAACAATGAGGTGATGTTATTCTTTACCTACCTGGGCAGACATGAATTTTTGATCCCTGCCAATTTGATCCTCATAGCCTATTTTTTATTCATTAAAAAGAACAAATGGTATTCAATCAAAGTGCCGGCAATAGTATTAAGTAGTCTTGCGCTGATGTTTGTTTTGAAAGGGGTTTTTGATCGTCCACAACTAGCCATTCCCTTATTGCAAGAGGCAAAAGGTTTAAGCTTTCCAAGTGGTCACGCATTAATGAGTGTAACGTTTTACGGGCTGCTTATTTATCTTATCTGGAAGAACATACCGTAGAAAGGTGTTCGCAACAGCCTGACCGCTTTGTTGCTTTTGCTCATTCTTATTATTGGGTTCAGTCGTATTTATCTCCGGGTGCATTATGCTTCTGATGTGCTTGCCGGATTTAGCGTAGGATTTTTGTGGCTGGTATTTGCCATTTGGCTACTCAACCATATTGAACAATACAGCGAACGCAAGTTGGACGCTGCGGTGCAAGAAGAAGCTGTAGTGGCTTAAACCTATTTATGCTTGAAGGTATCCCGCTTAGATATATCACTCTGTCTTCCATTTTGGAAGTGTAGGTTGCTGATTGATTGCCCTTAAAAGCTCTATCAGCTAAACCGCCGTTGTAGTCCATTGCTTTGATACCATCGTTTACTGAGCCATCCTGGTCGGTTCCGCTATGATTATTGCATGCTACCAGACCACCAACAACTATTGCTATAAACAAAACCATTCTCATGATTCTTATTTTGCTTCTAAAGCTTCAAATCTTTTGCCAGCATTGCTTTTCTTTAACGATTAGTATGCTGCTTAGCTGCCCCTAAAAACGTACCTTTGCGCCTCAATTTCAGGAGCACTATGATTTCAGTAAATAATGTATCGCTTTCGTTTGGAAAAAGAGTTTTGTTTGATGAGGTAAATATCAATTTCACGAAAGGAAATTGTTATGGTGTGATTGGCGCCAACGGAGCCGGTAAATCTACTTTTTTAAAGATCTTATCCGGCGAGATAGAGCCGAATAAGGGAAAGATCGATATTACTCCCGGCGAACGAATGGCTGTGTTGAAACAAAACCAGTTTGAGTTTGACGAAGTAACGGTATTGAATACGGTAATGATGGGTCACAAAAAAATGTGGGACGTGATGCACCAGAAAGATGCGATCTATGCTGACCCTAATGCCACTGAAGATGATTACATGCGTGCCGGTCACCTGGAAGCTGAGTTTGGTGAAATGGGTGGCTACACTGCTGAAAGTGATGCTGCT
>PSMG01000071.1:0-4803 GCA_040290035.1 Chitinophagaceae bacterium | reverse complement strand
GTTGACAGAAATGTTAACTTAATTTCACACAAAGCTGACAAAACAAAAGAAGCAGCAGAGAAAGAAGCACCCATTATGAAAGCAACTCAACAGATGCTGCTGGACTGGGAAGAAGGCAAACCCGAAGTGATTGAATTGTGGAAGACAATGAACCAATGGATGTATGATGGTTTTGCTGTTACTTATAAAAAAATAGGAAGTGATTTTGACATCACTTATTATGAAAGCAATACTTATTTATTGGGCAAACATATTGTGCAGTTAGGTTTGGATAAAAAAGTATTTTTTCAAAAAGAGGACAACAGCATCTGGATTGATTTAATTGTTGATGGCCTGGATGAAAAAATTGTACAAGGTAAAGATGGTACATCTGTTTACATCACACAGGATATTGGCCTTGCCGAACAAAAATATGATCAGTATAAAATTGATCAGAGCATTTATGTAATTGGCAATGAGCAGGATTACCACATGAAAGTGCTGAAACTCATTTGCCAGAAAATGGGCATTGGCAATGCAGAAGGTATTTATCATTTGAGTTATGGCATGGTGGAATTGACGAGTGGAAAAATGAAAAGCCGTGAAGGCACCGTGGTAGATGCAGATGATTTGGTGGATGAAATGATTGCCACATCGAGACAACATACAGAAGATCTCGGCAAAGTGAAAGACTTTACAGAAGAAGAACTGAAAGAATTATATAATACGCTGGCGCTTGATGCAATGAAGTTTTATTTATTAAGAGTTGATCCTAAAAAAACAATGGTGTTCAATCCGCAGGAGAGTATAGAGTTTCATGGTTTCACAGGGCCGTTTGTGCAATACACACATGCAAGGATAAAAAGTATTTTGAGGAAGATGGAGAAGACGACAGGCAACAGACGGCGGACAACAGTTTGCTGCCATTGGAGAAAGCAGTGATTGTATTGCTGGAACAATATCCTGCAATGATTGAACAGGCATGCAACGAACACAATCCATCTGTGATTGCCAATTATGTTTTTCATGTGGCGCAAACATTCAATTCATTTTATACCGGACACTCTGTTGCCAATGCAGAAACAGAAGAAAAGAAAAACCTGCGGTTGCAGTTGGCAAATATGACGGCGAATGTTTTGAAAAGTGGTATGCAGTTGCTGGGAATAAATGTGCCGGAGAGAATGTAATATTTGCTGATTTGTAATAAAAACGGAACCGAATACTTATATTTTTACTCTTTCTTTGCTTCATCCTCTGCTGGTAAATCTTCCATAACAGTTTTAACTGCATTCATAAATGTTATTTTCTTATCGGCATCAATCCTGTCATCTGTAAAAAGCTTGCCGATAAAACGCATCATTTCGGCTCTGGGACCTCCCTCTTTTTCTTCAACAAACTTTGTGGTGCTTATAGCGTTAAGCTCTCTTATTGTAGCAATGATAAATACAATAAAGAGTACAATAATAACACTCGTTAAAACGATGATATCCGTATTGTTTTCCATAATAGTTAATTATTTTCTTTTCATATTGAAAAAAATGAGTAAACCCATAATAGTTGGAGGCCACAATCCAATGAAGATGGCTCTATTGGGGTCTTTCAGTATTACATAATAATATTCTGATACAAAAATCAAAATGATTACCATCGCTACTATTAATAATTCTGATGCCTTGAATTTTTTGAACATTGAATAAAGTTTTATTTTAAAATAATTTCTGGTAGTTCTTAATTTTCTGCAGTTTTTATTTTCCGTAAGCTGTTGTACATGTCGTGCATGATTTGCATGTGAGGAGCAGTAAGTACAGCCAACCCTAAAAACAAGTAACCCACTATCGCATTGCTGTTGATAAACATAAAACCAGCAAATCCAAACATTGCAATGCCACCAATTGCCAAAACACTATACAATACTATTTCTCTCATTATGATGTTTTGCTTAAAAGAATTGTCCTTTCTTAAGTAGTTAATAATATTATTTAGGGATAAGACAGAATGCCATACCACAAAGTAGAATGTAAAGCCAAGCAGCATGGGCAGGTTGAACAGGATTAATAAAATAACCGCAAAGCGGATTAAGAACTGTCCTTTGTCATTTGAAACGGTATCGCTATTCTGTAGAAAATAAATAAATGTTGTTGTAAAAAATAATATTCCTGAAACAGAGATAATGTGGTAACGGTGTGCGTCAAGCCAGTTGATAAAAAGTGAATTTTCCGTACCTGCGCTAAATAGCTGAAACAAAGGTTTTACATCTTCAAAATGATGGAGCAGTATAACAGAAAGAATTAGCAATCCATAAGAAATAACAAATGCTTTACCTGAAAGCGTGTTGGTTTTAAACTGGTATAAATCTGTTTCTCCAAAATGGTAAGCTGCGAAAAGAATAAACAAAAGATTGCCAGCCAAAGGAAAAAACCACAAGATGGCAGCAAAGGCAAAAAGCCGTGAAACATAAACTGCTAAAAATCTAAATTTTGAGAATAATTTTTTACTACTATTTGCGTTTTTTGTGGCAACCAGTAAATCAGCTGCTCCGTGTGGCACACCCAACAAAAGTATTCCTGATAAAAAAATAATGAATTGTGTGCTGCTATTTAAGGGTATTATATATTGTTGAAATAACAACAACATACAGCCTAATAGTAATAATACAATCCTTAGCATACATCATTTTTTTAAATGATGAATTTTAAAAAGTAAGAAGTGCAATACAAATTGCATTGCACTTCTTGCTATCCATTATGCATAGGACGGAGATGCTGTCTTATCAGATTGTACCAGTGCGTATATCACCAGGCCAAATCCAATTTTATTGATGGCATCACCAATGTTGTAAACAATATCCATCGAGAGTCCTTCAAACATTCTTACACCAAAAAAACCACCGGCTGTACCTGCTATATAACCAATTGGATAGATAGCCCATCCAACCAGCACAAACCAACCTAAGGTTTTTACCGCTTTGGCAACTGCCGGCCCTGCATTACCTGCAAGCTTAGCCACTTCGCCAAACCAAACGAGATATACAATGTAGAAATAAGCCAATCCACTTATCAATCCCCAAATCCAGCTTTGTGTTTCTCTGCCATAGATGGCTTCGCCAATGTAGCCTGTTACCAACATTACCACAGATGCAAAAATGAGTTTCCAAAGTAACCCTGCTTTTGCACCAGCCTTTTTGGTAATCAAATAAAATTCTACGCACATTAATGGCACTGTTAAAATCCAGTCAACATAGCGGAAAAATACAGGTGACTCTCCTGTTTCAAGATTGTAACCTCTCATGTAGTAATAGTGTACGGCAGCAATAAAAGTGATAAGGCCAGAAACAAGAACAGACGTTCGCCACTTTTGAGGTACATTGTTCAACTCAAAGAAAAAGAATACACAGCCGGCCATCATGGCCATAGTGCCTACAAAAAATGTGAAGGCAACATAATTGTTATTTGTGATTCGAAGAATCCCAAGTAGTGAAGGATGCATATTTATATAGTTTTAGTTTACAAAAGAATAGAAATACAAAAAGTTTATATTAAGCAATCAATGAACTCCTGTTTAATTTTTTTATAAAATGATAAACAGTTTATTTTTTAAAAAGTTTAACGGTTTCAAAAATTATTGAAAATTCAGTTTTATTCATATTGCTTTAATTAATCACTATACAATTCGTACAACTTTATGATTAAAAATTGCAGTGATACATAAACAATAATCAGGAATGCTGTCAACAATTAATTTTTGAAGAAACTTTTTTTGATAAGCAAAGAAGAGGAGAATGAAAAAAATATTAAACAGAAAGTGGCAACCCATCTGTAAGGCTGGCATTATGAATACAGGTAATTATTAAACAATTTACTTTCACTAATGTTTCAATAATAAATTTACCTGTATGGCATATTATAATACCTCAAACATTGAATCATGGGAACGGTTTTACAGAGCCAACTTTATCAACAGTCTTACAGGTTTCAAGTCTGTAAACCTTATTGGCACTGTAAATAAACTGGGGCAAACCAACCTCGGTATTTTCAGCAGTATTGTACACATTGGCTCCAATCCGCCGTTGATTGGTTACATCAACCGGCCTGTAAAAGCAGCGCCACATACGCTAGCTAATATCCAGGCAATAAAAGTTTATACCATCAATCATATACATCCTTCTTTTGTACAGCAGGCACATCAAACAAGTGCAAAGTATGAAGCCGGAATAAGTGAGTTTGCCGAAGTGGGATTGACGGCTGAGTTTCAGGAAAATATTGTTGCTCCGTTTGTAAAAGAAAGCAGTATTAAATATGCCTTATCACTACAACAAATTATTCCAATTGAATTAAATGATACCTACTTAGTGATTGGAAAAATCATTTCCATACAAGTTGATAATGACGTTATTTCTGAAGATGGTTTTCTTCACCTGGATAAAGCAGCTTCTATATGCAGTAATGGCATTGACGGATACTATACTACCGAATTGATTCACCGTTTTTCGTACGCAAAGCCTTCTATCCAACCACAAAAAATAAGTTAGTGTGGCTACAAAAATATTTTTTATCAGCCCGTTGGGAATATCTAGCCATGTTTCTCAACGAACAATGTTCAATTTTAAGCACCTCTGTTCTTAAGTAAATGTTTATCCAAGCATCTTCTTTAATGCTTCTTTAAAACTCATTGGCTGATAGCCCAATTCTTTTTTTGCCTTATCAATAATAAATCCTGTCTTTAAAGGCCGCAGTAAAGGAAGCGTTACAACATGATTTGATTTTGCAGCAGGTATTATCTATTCGCAAAACATTAAAGCGAGTAGGAACTCGTAAATTACTTTTT
>PSMG01000028.1:0-37219 GCA_040290035.1 Chitinophagaceae bacterium | reverse complement strand
CAATTATGCAAAACCTTATGAAGGATTGGCAACCAGATTGGCTTCCAAGCTATCACCTATGTCCGTTTTACACTGGATCAACCATTTAAACGGTAACAAATTAACTCAAATCAAACATGCTTTGAGTTTTTAATAGCACAACACGTTAATTAATAAATAACTATTAAAATGGATTTACTATATAAGGCCTTAAATTGTCAAATGAAAAGAAAAAAGCCGGCAATTGCCGGCTCTCTCTGGTAATTTTTAGCTTATAGTGTTTTTAACTTTGCCTGATATTCTGCAGCTTTTGCAGGTTGTTTTTTGTACTGGTAATAATCCACCAAATTGTTGAGCACTTTTTTATAGTTCTGTTTGTCTTCAGGCTTTAAGTTTGTTTCCTTGCTATATTGATCGTATGCCTTTGTAGAATAAGCAAACACGTCTTCGAATTTGGCAGCAATTGCTTTTTCGTACTCCTGAGATTTACCGACACCTGCAGGTTTCGCCGTAGCACCTTTTGCAGAGGTTTTGCCAGCAGACGCTTTTGTAGCAGCCGTAGTTTTGCGGGCATCATTCAACTGTTGTTGCAAATCATATATCTGGTTAGAGATATGTTGCGTCATAATATAATTTGCCGTTGCTGTAGGATTGATATCAATAGCACGTTGAATAGCTTTTGTCAATGCATCTTTTTGTGCCTCATAAGTAACGTCACCGGGTTTTTTAGGATCACCACCGTATGTTTGAGAGAATAATTCAGCAGCATAGTCCAGTGCTACTTCATAATTCTTTGGATCTTTTTGTAAAATCTCTTGGTATTTGGCCATACGCTTGTCTTTATCATTGCCCGTAGCTGCAATCTCATAGCTTATCCAATTCTTATTATTTGGATATAACTCACGACCTAAGGCGAGGTATTTATTCATGTTGGCCTCGTCCTTGTTATTCATATAATACTGAACTAAGAATTCATATAGGTCAACGTAATTTGTATCTGCGAGTCTTTTATCGGCAATCATTCCATAGTATTTAGCAGCGCCTGCTAAATTTTTAGAATTTTGCGCTGTGATGCCAGCGTATAAAACTGCAGTTGTATCAAACTTTATATTAGTAAGGTTATTGTTGCTTAACATGTCAAATGCATCAAGCGCATTACTAAAGTTTTTATATGACTGTTCGTAGTTCTTTGCATTGTAAGCCTGTACACCCGCATTGAATTGAGAAGAATATAAATCAAAAGCAGTTTTATGTCCTTCTAATGTTGACAATAGAAAACGCTTCTTTTCATCTTTAACTCCACTCTCTAATTGGAAGTAGCGCTTCATGGCATCCAGTGCTGCAGCCTGTAACGTTGCATCGGTAGGATTAGCTTTGGCCAGGTTGTTATAAACTACTGCTTTCTCAAACCACACTTCAGAATTGCCCGCATTTTTTGGATCAGCAGCTAATTGATCAATCTTTGATTTTGCGTCTGTATACTTTTGTTTACTTACGTCGGCTTTTACATCCTCAATTTTTTGAGCAAATACACCCAAAGTTGATGCTGATAATAATGCTGCTAATAAGAGTTTGCGCATTGTATTTGTTTTATTTTTTATGAATTAGTGTTTTCTGTAGATGTTTCCGTGTCTTCGTTGGTTGCTTCTATTATTGTAGCACTTTCTTTTGCTGCGTCAATTGCTTCCTCCACTTCTTCATCTTTTTCGATACGTGAAATAGCAGCGATTTCATCTCCTTCGTCAATACGAATCAGCTTTACACCTTGCGTAGCACGTCCTTGTTCACTAATTGCTGCAACATTCATTCGAATGGTAATACCGCTCTTACAAGTAATTACTAAATCTTCGGTTTCCGCCACATCCAAAATTCCTACCAATTTGCCAGTCTTCTCGGTAACATTGATTGTTTTAACACCTTTACCACCACGATTGGTTACACGATATTCCTCAACTGATGTACGTTTACCATAACCTTTCTCACTCACCACCAGGATAGTTCTCTCTGGTGTTGACGGATCAACAGCTACCAAACCTACAACCTCATCGTTTTCATCATCTATTTCAATACCGCCTACACCAATAGCACCTCTACCGGTTGAACGAACTTTAGTTTCGGGAAAACGTATTGCCCTACCTGATGCAACAGCCATCATAATTTCACAAGAACCGTCTGTTAATTTTGCTTCAAGTAACTGGTCGTCTTCTACAATAGTAATAGCATTTACACCTGTTTGACGAGGGCGACTAAAATCAGCTAATGCCGTTTTTTTGATCACCCCCTTCTTGGTACACAGTACGATGTAATGGTTATTAACAAAGTCTGCATCCTGCAAATCAGCGATATCAATTATGGCTCTTACTTTATCATCGGGAGAAATTTGTAATAGGTTTTGAATGGCTCTGCCCTTACTATTCTTCTCTCCTTCCGGAATCTGGTACACATTCAACCAATAACATCTTCCTTTTTCAGTAAAGAATAACATGGTGTGATGCGTTGATGCAACAAACAGGTGCTCGATATAGTCCTCGTCTCTTGTTCTACCACCCATTGTTCCTCTTCCTCCTCTTTTCTGTGCACGGTATTCTGATGTAGAAGTACGTTTGATGTAACCAAGATGAGATATTGTAATCACCATATCTTCCTCCTTAATCAAATCTTTAATATTTACTTCATCATCAAGTAAAGTGATGTCTGTTTTACGAGCATCACCGAATTTGTCTTTTACTTCCTGCAATTCTGTTTTAATCACTTCATAGCGCAAGCCTTCGTTAGCTAACAATTCCTGTAAGTGTGCAATCAATTTCATCAGCTCATCGTATTCCTGCTTAATCTTTTCACGTTCCATTCCGGTCAAGCGTTGCAAGCGCAATTCAAGAATAGCTTTGGCTTGAATTTCATCCAACCCCCAACCTGCATTTATCAAATTATCCTTGGCAATTTCAGGTGTAGAAGACGCACGAATCAATGCAATCACCTCATCTAAATGATCCAAGGCAATTAAATAACCCTGTAAGATGTGTGCTCTCTTTTGCGCCTCTCTTAATTCAAATTGTGTACGACGATAAACTACTTCGTGACGGAACTCAATAAATTCTGCAATCAGCTCTTTCAGGCTCAGAATCTTTGGACGACCTTTTACAATCGCCACGTTGTTGATGCCATAAGAAGTTTGTAGTTCAGAGAATTTATAAAGCTGGTTGATAACAACATTTGCTACTGCATCACGTTTCAAATCAACTACAATACGAGTACCCTCTTTATTATTTGACTCATTGTTGATATGTGTTATGCCTTCAATCACTTTTTCATTTACCAATTGGCCAATACGATCACACAACGCATCCCTATTCACCTGGTAGGGTACTTCCGTAATGATAATCTGTTCACGGCCACTTGCTTTTGTTTCTACATGTAACTTCCCACGCAATACCACTCTGCCACGGCCAAAATGATAACCAGCCCGAACACCTTCCATCCCGTAGATAGTACCACCGGTTGGGAAGTCGGGTGCTTTTACATATTGCATTAACTCATCAATGGTAATTTCTCTATTTTCTATATAAGCAATACAACCTTCAATTACTTCAGTCAGGTTGTGCGGCATCATGTTAGTAGCCATACCTACAGCAATACCACTTGATCCATTGATTAATAACTGTGGGATACGTGTTGGCAACACAGTAGGCTCTTGCAAAGAGTCATCGAAGTTTAAACCAAAATCAACAGTGTCTTTTTCAATGTCTTGCAACATTGCTTCCGCTAAACGTTGCATACGAGCTTCGGTGTAACGCATAGCCGCTGGTCCGTCACCATCCTGGCTACCGTAGTTACCTTGCCCATCAATTATCGTATATCGCATGCTCCATTCCTGAGCCATACGAACCATAGCATCATAAACAGCCGTGTCGCCGTGTGGGTGGTATTTACCTAACACCTCACCTACGATACGAGCTGACTTTTTGAAAGGGCGATTGTGGCTCATGCCCAGTTCATTCATCGCAAATAAAATACGACGATGTACTGGCTTTAAGCCATCCCGAACGTCAGGCAATGCACGGCCAACAATTACCGACATGGAATAGTCGATGTAAGCCGTTTTCATTTGCTCTTCGATATTGACAGGAATAATTCTATTAAAATCGTTTGTCTCTTGTGGTACTATGTTTTCTTCCATTCGTTATCAGCGTATTAAATGATATTTTCAGAGGTCTGCAAATATACCTTTTTCACCTTAAAAAACTGACCAAATAAGACCTTTTATGCACATTAAAAGAGCCTATTTTGTTAATGTTTGTCCTGCCTGTTAAAGGATTAAAAACAGGTTGTTGAAAGAAGGCTGTAAGTAGGCCATTTTTTCTTTGCATTTTTGCTGGTATGAAAGAAATTTTGCTTTTTGGCGCAGGTAAATCAGCCACGGTTTTGATCGACTATTTATTGGAACAAGCCAGTACTGAAAACTGGCATGTAACCGTGGTGGATGCTAACCTTAAATTAGCTAAGGAAAAGATCGGGTCTTCTGCCAACGGCACTGGAGCTTCTTTTGATATCAATGATGATTCAGTAAGACAAACTTATGTGCAAAAGGCAAACATTGTTATTTCCCTATTGCCTCCTGCCCTGCATTTTTTAGTGGCAAAAGATTGCCTGGCGTTTAAAAAGAATTTGTTGACTGCTTCCTATGTTGACGAACAAATGCGGTCGTTACAAAGAGATATAGAAAACAATGGTTTGTTGTTTTTATGCGAGATGGGGCTTGATCCAGGCATCGATCATATGAGTGCGAAGAAAATGATTGACGAGATCCATGCAGAAGGCGGTGTCATTACTTCTTTTCTTTCGCATTGCGGGGGATTGGTAGCACCCGAAAGTGATGATAATCCATGGCATTACAAAATCAGTTGGAATCCAAGAAATGTTGTGAATGCGGGAAAAGCAGGTGCAATTTTCAAGTTCAATGGTGAAACTCTTTCGTTGAATTATGAAATGCTTTTTGCCGAAAAACGCATGGTACAAATTCCGGATTATGGCGTGCTTTGCTGGTATCCGAATCGCGATTCACTTAGTTATATTCCTGCCTATGGCTTAGACGAGTGTGCTACGTTCATTCGCACCACATTGCGCCATCCTGATTTCATATATGGTTGGCACAACCTTATTGAATTAAAATTGACCGACGACACTGAAACCTACGAAACAGATGGTCTGTCGTTGTCTGAATTTTTTCAACAACACTTAACCAAACATGGTTTCAGTAACTGGCTACAACAAAAACTACAAGAGCAATTTGAAAATGCCAAAGAGTTGCTTAACAATCTGTCTAATCTGTTGCAGCTAGAAGAAGAAGTGAAAGAAGCCGGTCAAAAACCGGTTGAAGAATTTATGGTAGTGAACGATCATGGTAATTTGGAAGAAGTTGGGATAGATGACGTAAAAACCAATGCGGCTTCTGTAGTGGCACAAACCATGCACGAATCAAATGCAACACTAAAGCAGTTAATTTATCTGGGCCTGGATGATGATGATACCATCATCAATAAAGGTAGAGCCAGTGCCGCTGATGTATTGCTGTTTACCTTAGAAAAAAAATTAGCATTACAACCACATGAGAAAGATTTGATAGTGATGCTTCATGAGCTGGAGTATGAATTGCATGGCAAGAAGTACAAACGCACTAGTAGTTTGGTAACTACAGGCAAAGATGCGCAACACACAGCAATGGCAAAAACTGTTGGCCTGCCATTAGGTATTGCCGCAAAATTAATTTTAAATGACTCTATCCAGTTGAAAGGTCTGCACATTCCCATTTTACCACAGGTTTATAATGCTGTTTTGCCTGAGTTGGAAAAGCAAGGAATTGTGTTTAAAGAAATCACTACTGCTTTATGAAATTTCATTTAAGTCTTGAAGATGGCGTGAACGCATAGGCTAAGAAAGAGTCGAAGCGCTTTATAACATTAATGCAAAATGGCACCATGAGCGTTGAATATTATGCACCAATAGGCACAGATCCACAAACGCCGCACAAACAAAACGAATTATATGTAATTGCTTCTGGTAAGGGTACTTTCTGTAGAAATAGTGAACGTGTCTCCTTCCAACAAGGCGATGTTTTATTTGTGCCTGCAGGAATGGAACACCGCTTTGAAAATTTCTCTCATGATTTCGCCACTTGGGTTATTTTTTATGGTTTTGAAGGTGTTGAGGCTATTTAAACGCTTTCAGCTTTTCTTTCAATTCTATCATTCCTTCTGTTGCTGGCTTTTCAATCGTTGTCAGGTTATAGAGCGATGAGGTATAAGGAATCTTTTTATCAACGATAAATTTAGGTATTTCCCAAGGCGTATAATTCACTAAACCCGCTGCTGGATAAACTACCAGCGAAGTGCCAACAATTAAAAATACTTCAGCTCTTTTCATTAATTCAACTGCAGGCTCAATCATCGGAACTGCCTCTTCAAACCATACAATATGCGGACGCAATTGTGCCCCATCCTCTGCCCTATCCCCAATCTTTATTTCATCATAAATAGGATAGATTAATTGCTCATTTGCTTCACTACGCATCTTAAATATTTCACCGTGCAAGTGCAGTACGTTTTTAGAACCGACACGTTCATGCAAATCATCAATATTCTGTGTGATGATGTGTACATCAAAATCGTTTTGCAATTCTGCCAGGGCGAAATGTGCCTCATTAGGTTGGGCATCTGCAACATTCTTGCGACGCATATTGTAAAACTCCAAAACAAGCGCAGGATTTTTTCTCCATGCCGTCGCGGTTGCTACTTCATTAATGTCGTACCCTTCCCACAATCCATCCGAATCACGGAAAGTTTTCAAACCACTTTCTGCGCTAATGCCTGCTCCTGTTAAGACAACTAATCTTTTCTTTTGCATACTACAATTTAGCGCCAATTATTTTTTACTCAGAAAAAAACATAGATCAGGAATGCCAACAGCCACAAAGGCCAGATAGCGATAATCACTACCAAACATTCGCCCATCCAGTGTAAGCCCCTGCTAAAAGATGTTTTGAGCTTTGCCAGGAAATCAGGTTGTTGTGTAATGCTAGCGGTTGGATTTAATACCTGGCAAAAAGTGAGGCAGATGGTGCTCATTGCAGACGCATGGCTTAAATAATTTACCCTGCCAGATACCGTTTTAATATCTTCTTGGATGCCATTGATCTCTTTTTGAATTTCAAGGATTTCCTTCATGTTTTTAGCCCCTTTCAGCAAATCCATATAGCGTTGCCTAACTTTCTTCTTCGCTTCTATTCTTGATTTGCCATTAACGATATCGCCAGTTACTTCCTGCGAAGTAATATTTCGCTCATTCACTTTATCAACATCGGCCAGAAAATCATTCACCGCATTATCAAACTGATCAACCGGAATTTTAATAACAATGGTATTTTCAATTTTATAATCGGATTGTTGCTGTTGTTCGTTGCTAATATAGACACCTTATTTACTGACCTTTTGTGATAATGACGGGACAAAATTTTTATAGTTCTTCACTTCTGCAGTCAGCGTCGCATTCTTTACAATTTTTTTGTCCCAATCGATCTTAGGAGTAGCTACAGGCTCTGGTTCTTTGCCTTTATCATTTCTTGTCTCTTGTTCCATTTGTGGAGGAGGCGTTTGAAAAGCCACCGTGTCGGTAGTAAATACGGAATCCGTGGCATTGCCCAGGGTGACAATTAAATCTTAAGCTTTTGCTTTCTCCATTTTAGAGTTATAGGAAAAAGCTATTAGTGAAATAATTAAAAAAGAAAGGTTTCTGAATGTCATAATGAGTTATTTTTAGTGAGATGCTTAAAAATTGTTTTTGCATAAACTCATTATGGCGGCAATCGTAAGCGGGCTAAATCTTCTTCAGGTAGAGCACAGTACTGTCTTTTGAAGTAACGGTAATTAGTGAATCGCTGATCTTTTGTACCGTAAATTGTTCTTTAGTAGAGTCTTTAAAGATTAGTTGGTCAGGAGCAGTGAACACGTAAGGTGTTCGTTCAATTCCATCTCTTGTAAATAATACTACAGAATCATTAGTAAACGCAAGATCAGCTTTTGTTGTGTCTGATTGTTTAGCCATGACCAATAGTAAATAGACAATAGAGTTGGAATCTTTCGTGATGTTTAATGAATCGATCTTCCAACTACCAACTAAGGGATTGGTTTTTTGTTTTAACCAATTGCACGAAGGGAATACAAAGATTGCAATAGCGAACGCACTAAGGATTTTGATTTTCATGTTGCAGGTTTTATTTGTTTAAAATCTGCAGGCCTGCAACCATGAATACACCAAATGATTTTTTGTAACCTTCTTCTTTCGTTAAAAATTTACAACGACTTATTGGAAAGCTCGAGTACAATATTCCATTCTTCATCTGTAACAGGTTGTACCGACAAACGACCTAGGCGAATCAAAGCCATGTTCTTTAATCGTTCGTCTGTTTTTATTTGTTGTAGCGAAACCGGGTGCTTTAATTTTTTCACAGGTTTTATATCCACTACTACCCATGCATCTTCCTCTGTTGTTGGATCCTGGTAAGCTTCCTTCACTACTTTGGCGATACCAACAATTTCCAAACCTTCATTACTATGATAAAAGAAAAGCTCATCACCTTTCTTCATTGCTTTCAAATTATTTCGGGCTGCATAGTTGCGTACACCGTCCCAAAATGTTTGACCATCTTTTACAAATTGATCCCAACTGTATTTAAATGGTTCCGACTTTACTAACCAATATGCCATAAACAGTACATTTTGAAACCACAAAAGTTTATCAATAGATCGAAACCACAAAATAGTTGCTCTGAAGTTTTATCTATTCTCAAAAAAAAATTTAGGTTTGTAAAACCAAATAGCATCCTCATACGTAATTAAGGGGTCTGCATGCAATGCAAATAACATTTCTAAAAATTAAACAAGCAAATATGAAACAGTTAAAAATTACAGCCATTTTAGTTGCAGGTATTTTATTGTCTACAGCGTCTTTTGCGCAAGGCAAAATGAAAGAGAGAACCGTTGAAGTTGGCGGCGCTCCCATGTATCCATCAAAAAACATTGTAGAGAACGCTGTCAACTCGAAAGACCACACCACATTAGTTGCAGCCGTGAAAGCTGCAGATTTAGTATCAACCTTACAAGGTCCCGGACCGTTTACAGTATTTGCACCAACAAACAAAGCATTCAATTTGTTGCCTGCCGGCACTGTTGATAACCTGGTGAAGCCAGAAAACAAAGGAACATTAACAAAGATATTAACTTACCATGTGGTTCCTGGTCGTTTAGATAGTAAAGATTTGAAAGCGCAAATCAAAAGAGGTAATGGTACAGCTGTATTGACAACTGTACAAGGTGAAAAGCTGTATGTAATGCGCAAGGGCAACCAGTTTATGGTGAAAGATGAAAAAGGCAATGTAGCAAACATTACTATTAAAGATGTATATCAAAGCAATGGTGTAATTCATGTAATTGATCATGTATTAATGCCTAAATAATACTTTTTTGTTTGATATTGAAGCAGCCGATTTCCCTATGAATTCGGCTGTTTCTTTTTCCGGATTCATTGGTTAACTTTAAAATAAATTCTTCAACTACTGCGATGAAAAAAATAATCAGCAAACATCCTTTAGCCATTCGATGGTTTCATTGGATTAATTTTCCGGTGTTAGCGGTAATGATTTGGAGTGGTTTATTAATTTATTGGGCTTATGATCCTTACTACATCAAATTATTTGGCGGATCTTTTCATTTTTTTCCGGAAAGCTTTTATAAAGAACTGAATGTACCTTTTCGATTGGCAGAAGGAATGGCTTATCATTTTGTAGCGATGTGGCTGTTTTTTATCAATGGTTTGCTTTACGTGATGTACACAATATTTTCTGGTGAGTGGCGATATTTATTGCCTAACAAATATTCTTTTAAAGAAGCATGGCAAGTGATTTTACACGACTTGCATATTCGCAAAACAGCACCACCACAAATAAAATATAACGGCGCACAAAAGATTGCTTATACAGCCATTGTCATTATGGGTTTAGGCTCATTGCTAACTGGTCTATCTATTTATAAGCCTATTCAATTCAGTTGGCTTACATGGGTGTTTGGTGGTTACGAAATGGCAAGAGCGGAACACTTTATTTTAACCATTGGTTATTGCCTTTTCTTTTTAGTGCATATTCTGCAAGTGATTCGTGCAGGCTGGAAAAATTTTCAAAGTATGATTACAGGCTTTGAAGTTATTAAGGAAGAAACCTCTGTCACAAACTCTTCGCTTTCACCTACAAAACCAACTGTATGAAGGAGCAACTGATCAGCGAACAAAAACTGCGCAGAAAAAATATACTGTCGTTCCTCTTTTTTGTCTTTGCATTTTCTGCAGGCATTTGTTTCTGGTTTTGGTTGAAACATCGGCCTGCAGACGGTGGTTTGCTAGGCGGTATTCCTACTCCTTTACGTACAGGGTTAAATGTTAACGAACGATTGTTTAGCGCTGTTTTTAATAAAGACAAGCAAGTGCCTACTTATGCAAAATCAGAAGCGGAGCCTCGTGTAAAAGTGAATGGCGATGTAGGCATGAGTACCGATGAATTTAATGTGTCAGACTGGAAGTTAGCTTTTGTTAAACCAAGTGGTGACACGGCATTTTTTACTATGGACGATATTAAAAAACTACCCAAGACCGAGATCATTTTTGATTTTAAGTGCATCGAGGGTTGGAGTCAGAAAACATGGTGGGGCGGCGTACGTTTCTCTGATTTTTTAAATTACTATCATTTGAATGATGTATCAGAATTTAAATATGCTGGTTTGATGACACCTGATGAAGAATATTATGTAGGCATTGATATGCCGTCGATGTTGCAATCGCAAACCATACTTTGTTATGAAATGAATGGTCAGCCATTACCAATGAATCAGGGTTACCCTTTGCGATTGATCATCCCAGTAAAATATGGTATTAAGCATTTAAAACGAATTGGTACTATTTTCTTCAGCAATGAAAAACCTGCTGATTATTGGGCCGAACGTGGTTATGATTATTATGCGGGACATTAAAATTGGAGTGTTAGGGTTCGAAGTCTTTGTAGTTTAGTTATAAATGCTAGTGCCTTTCTGCATATTCAATAACTATAACGAAACAAAACTTTACATTTCTGTAAGGTTTCAATCAATAAAATAAGTTCATTAAAGTTTAATGTTGCAACTCATCGCTTGTAAAAGCTAATGGCAATAAGCGACTAGCACTATCAACTACGAACACTGGTCCATTCAATCCGCCCATAATAATTTGAACGGGATGTTTGACCCGGCTTTCAAACTCTTGTAACGATTGACGGCAAATACCGCAAGGAGAAATAGGATGATCATTAGCCTGTCCTTCACCATTATAGCTAATGGCAAGTGTTTCGATAGGTACTTTAGGAAACAATGATGATATGGAAGCAAGCAATACTCTTTCTGCGCATAAGCCAACAGGGAATGACGCATTCTCCTGATTTGTACCCGCAACAATTTCACCATTAGCCAACCTTGCAACAGCACCTACCTGGAAATGAGAGTAAGGTGCATACGCATTGGCTGTAACTTCTCTTGCTTTGTTCAAAAGCCATTGCTGATCTTCTGGTAATTCTTCGATGTTATCGTAAACTTTGTAACTGAATTCGAATTTTTCTTCTTTCATAGTTAATGATTAGAGACAAAAATGCCCCGTTTATTCGGGGCAGTTAAAGGTAATCTATTTTACAACGCGGAACAACCTGCTCCAACGTGGACCGCCTTCATAGCTAAACCAGATAATGGAAGCCTTACCTACTACTCTATCTTCGGGCACAAAGCCCCAATAACGGGAGTCCTGCGAATCCTGGCGATTATCACCAGCCATCCAGTAATAATCCATTTTGAAGGTATAGGTATTTGTTTCTTTTCCATTGATAAAGAACTTGCCATCTTTTTGTTCTAGTGTATTATGCTCATAGGTTCTGATGACACGTTCGTAAAAGCTAATGTTTTCAGGTGTCAATTGAACAGAGGAACCTTTCTTTGGAATCCAAACAGGACCGAAATTATCCCTTGTCCAATGGTGCAACGTGTCATAGGGAAACACAGAACCGCCGCCTTGGTTATAGCTCTTGTCTACTTTAATATTTTTGATAATTCCATTCTTGATCATTTTGTTCTTTGCTTCCCAGGTCAATGACATCTGAAATGTGTTTACACCAATCGAAGCATATTCATTTTTCTCCGCATCAATATTGTATTCTGACTTCATAACATCTGGATCTAAGGCTTGGCCGTTAGTTTCAACAATGTAATGAATTGCCGACCTTGGCGGAACATTTTCCATTACGCCATTGATGTAGACAATATTTTCTCTTATTTCAATTGTTTCGCCCGGAGCACCTACGCATCGTTTAATATAATTATCCGATTTATCCGGCGGATGTACCAGGATGGGATATTCATCGGGATTACCAAGCACATATTGTCTTCCTTTGTTTGCATCGCCATTGCCAAAGGCACGTATTACATCGTAATAAGGTTGATACGATTGGAAGTTTGGAAGATTAATAACCGTATCGCCGGCAGGAAAATTAAACACCACTACATCACCACGTTTTACCGGTGAAGCAAACCAACGGATGTATGGAAGTTCAATTAACTCGCTGTATGATTTGCGATCTGTTCCAGGAATATAGTTATGAATAAAAGGAATAGACAATGGTGTATTAGGGATACGTGGACCGTAACTAAACTTACTGACAAAAAGAAAATCGTTTACCAATAAAGTCTTCTCCATTGAACCAGATGGAATTGTATAGGCTTCAAAAACAAATGTGCGAATTAAAGTGGCTGCAACAATAGCAAAGATGGCTGCATCGATCCATTCTCTCCAACCTGGTTTTTTGTAGCGTTTTGCACCTTCTACACCTATGTAATGAATTTTATCTGAATAGCCTAAATAAGAGAAATAAAAAGGAGCAAATAAAGTAGCTAATGTATGTTCACCCAAAGTGAAGCGTCCGAATAATTTTACAAACTCTATAAAAATGCCTGGTGTGATAAACCAACCTACAACTGGAATGAATTGCCAGAATACCCAGTGTTTCGGACGTTGTGCCAGTTCTTGCATGACCCATGTGTTGTAAAACGGAATAAATGCTTTCCATGAAGCAACACCTGCTTTTTCAAACATTTTTGCAGCGCCAAACGAAGGAAGAAATACGATCAGTAATTGAATGAGATAAACAATAAAAAGATGCGATGCGGGCATTTAGTTTTAATTTATAATCGGTCAAATTTATAGTTTGTGCATTTAGAACTCGCAAAGTTTTTGCTAAAGTGTACAAATGGTCATTAATTAGCGTAACGAAATGCAACAATTCACCATAAGCGATATAGAACAATTAACCGGCATTAAAGCGCATACGCTTCGCATTTGGGAGCAGCGGTATGACTTCTTTAAACCTAAACGTAAAGAAAGCAGACACCGCTTTTACGATAATGAAGATTTGAAACGTCTATTGCGTATAGCCTTCTTATACCACAGTGGTTATAAAGTATCGAAGATTAATGCATTGAGCGAAAATGAAATCAATGAAGCTGTACGTACCGCGACAGTTGCTGATGGAAAATATGGATTACACATTGTACAATTGATTGAACGAGCTATTGATTTTGATGAACAACGCTTTGTACAACAATTGAACAGCGTAATAGATACAATAGGTTTTGAGCGAACCATTTTACATGTATGCTATCCATTTTTGATTCGGGTTGGCTTGTTGTGGTCAGCCAATAATTTAATCCCCGCACAAGAGCATTTTTCTACATATTTAATCCAGCGAAAAATTATTGCAGAAACGGATAGGCTAACCAATGTGCCTTTGAGCAATAAAGCCATTGTGCTTTTTACACCGAAAGGTGAACAACATGAGATGCCGTTGCTATTCATTAATTATTTATTGAAAAAAACAGGCTGGCAAACAATCTACCTGGGCGCAAGCCAATCACTTGAAACACTTAAGTATATTGTTGAAGCGCGGAACGCAACACATATATATTTGCATTTACTCACCAACCTAAGCGGGTTTGAAGTAGATGATCTTTTGGAAAAAATATGCACCACTTTTCCAAAGCAAAAGGTTTTTGCGTCGGGCACAGGCATTTACCATGCACAACGAAATTTTCTTAATCTTATTTACCTGAAATCCGACGAAGAAATTAAAAAGTTTATAGGGGTGACTATTTAGGCGCCACATAACTTTTTACATCATCTGCAGTAATCGACTTGCCGGAAAGAATGACTAGTCGTTCGACCACATTTCTTAGTTCTCGAATGTTTCCGGTCCAATTGTATTCTTGTAACAATTTTACTGCATCGGCATCAATCGCTTTTTTTGAAATGCCATAATCGCTGCAAATGTCTTTTAGGAAATAATTTACAAGCAGGGGAATATCTTCTTTCCGATCGTTAAGTGATGGGACATGAATCAAGATCACACTCAAACGATGGTATAGATCAAGACGGAAATTTTTAGCTTCTGTTTCCTTCAATAGATCCTTATTCGTTGCAGCAATAACACGCACATCTACTGCAATGTCCTTATCAGCACCGACACGTGTAATTTTTCCTTCCTGCAATGCACGAAGCACTTTTGCTTGCGCATTCAAACTCATATCACCGATTTCATCCAAGAACAAAGTCCCGCCATTAGCCTGTTCAAATTTTCCAATGCGTTGTTTAATGGCAGAGGTGAAAGATCCTTTTTCGTGTCCAAATAGTTCACTTTCTATCAGTTCGCTTGGAATGGCAGCGCAATTCACTTCCACCAAAGGCCCTTCAGCACGACTGCTTTTTTCATGTATCCAACGAGCTACTAATTCTTTACCAACTCCATTTTCGCCGGTAATCAAAATGCGGGCTTCCGTTGGTGCTACTTTATCAATTGTGTCTTTAATCTTCTTGATGCCCTCTGACTCCCCAATAATTTCCTGTACTTTATTCACTCTACGTTTCAGCTTCTTCGTCTCACTAACCAAGCTATTGCGTTCTATTGCGTTTCGAATGGTAATGAGTAAACGATTCAGGTCTGGTGGCTTTTGAATGAAATCATAAGCACCTTTCTTTACAGCTTCAACCGCTGTTTCAATAGTGCCATGACCAGAAATCATGATGATAGGCACATCAGGATTAGCATCCGTGGCTTTGTGCAGGAATTCCAGCCCATCAATCTTAGGCATCTTAATATCGCAAAGAACCGCGTCGTATGTTTTCCCGGTAAACTTTTTCAATCCTTCTTCCCCATCTACAGCCTCTTCAATTTTATAACCTTCAAAGGTCAAAATCTCGGTCAGGGTCTTTCGGATTGCTTTTTCATCATCAATTATTAAAAGGGTGTTCATGCTCGTTTGTTAAGTCAGCAAAATAAAGGAATAAAGAATTAGCGCAAGCATGGATCGAGGCAGGAAATAAAAAAGGCCGGATAGAAATCCAGCCTCGTGTAAAATCCAATATCCTATGAAAAACCGAAACAAAGATGCACTTCTATTTTGAAAAATCAAAACATCTTCAAAGTTTTTTTGAAAATAGAGCTTTGAAAACGAAGCGATTATAAGAACTGTATGAAACTCTGCTATAATTCCTCAGATTGAGGCAAGGTTTACGCATAAATAAAAAGCCAGAACTAAATTCTGGCTTTCATACTATTAATAAGTTGTTCTTACTTCTGTAGATACATCACTTCTTTGACCAATTTAACCGTCCTTGGGACATCAGGCAGTGCAGCTGCAACCAGATTTGGTGCATAGTGCATCGGTGCATCAGCTGATGTTATGCGGCGAATTGGTGCATCTAAATAATCAAACCCTTCTTTTTGTATGCGATAAGCAATTTCGGAAGAAACAGAACTGAACGGCCACTGCTCTTCAACAATCACCAAACGATTTGTTTTCTTTACACTTTCCAGAACCGTCATCCAGTCTAATGGACGAATAGTTCTTAGATCAATTACCTCTGCATTAATTCCTTCTTTTTCTAATTCTGCAGCAGCACCTAAAGCTACCTTCATCATTTTATTGAAGGAAACAATGGATACATCACGTCCTTGCTTTTTCACATCCGCTTTTCCTATTTCAATATAATACTCTTCATCAGGAACTTCGCTTTTATCGCCATACATCACTTCACTTTCCAGAAAACAAATTGGATCTTCTTCGTAGCGGATTGCCTGTTTCAACAAACCTTTGGCATCATAACCATTACTTGGAGAAATAACTTTTAATCCGGGAATGTTTGCCAAAATGTTTTCAAACGCAGTTGAATGTTGCGCACCAAGCTGTCCGGCGGAACCGTTTGGTCCACGAAAAACAATGGGGCAACTAATCTGGCCGCCACTCATTGCAAGCATCTTAGATGCTGTGTTCAATATTTGATCTAATGCCAGTACAGCAAAATTCCAAGTCATAAACTCTACAATGGGACGCAGACCATTTTGTGCAGCACCGACCCCAATAGCCGCAAAACCTAATTCAGCAATGGGCGTATCAATCACACGACGAGGGCCAAACTCGGCTAACATTCCCTGGCTTACTTTATAGGCTCCATTATATTCCGCTACTTCTTCACCCATTAAAAAAACACGGTCGTCACGACGCATTTCTTCACTCATAGCTTCACGAAGTGCTTCCCGAAAGGCAATTTGTCTCATGTAACGATTTTAAGCGGAGCAAAAATATCGCACTGTAGCCAGACGAGCAAAAGATGTTGTTTGACAAGACAAAACGATTACTGGATAAGAGTTTAAAGAAAATTAGACGTTCTTTTTTGGCACTATTTTCCAATTAAATAAAACAAATGCAATATCTATGCAACGAATGATTTGTGTAATAGGATTGATATTGGCATTGAATATTGTTCATGCCCAAATAAATGAAACAGATAAACAAGTAAGCAGCGTGATTAATCAATATCGCTCTGTTGTTTTGCAAGCAGATATTTTACCCGATTATATCAATTTGCAGTGGCGAAAAGGTCATGATGAGTATATCAATCTATTTGAACTCTATCGTTCCGCAGACGGCGTAACTTACACCATTGTAAAGCAATTTTTGCCAAAAGATTTTGAAGGAAGACAAGATTATTACTCGTTCAAAGACGATAATGCTTTGCAAGGAAATAATTATTACTGCTAGGTAGGTTATGATCAGTTCACCAATGAAAGAACGCAGGTGGACTTAGTTGCAGAATTTAAAAATCAGCCGAGAAAACTACAACCGAATTTGATCACAAGAGGTAATCAGTTAAACATAACAAATTACGATGGTGAAGAACTGTTTCTTTATGTGTTCAATTTATTGGATATGCCGGTGTTGCAACGAAATGTAACGTCAAGCGCTATCAATTTTTCAACAGATAACCTGGCGATAGGCTTTTATGTTTACCAATTAATGGATCGCAGGAATTACATTGTTAATAGCGGTAAATTCATTTTGCAATAGTTGGCGGATGATTTGTAATTGTAAGACATGGATTCGGCTCAATTGATTGGATTAGCCGCAGGTGTATGTACTGCAATATCATTAATACCCCAAGTAATAAAAACAATTAATGAAAAAGAAGCGGAAGATGTTTCAATTGTTATGTTATTAGTACTGGGTACCGGTATTGCACTTTGGATTGTCTATGGAATTAAACGGAATGATTTTCCCATCATTGAAACAAATTCATTTTCGTTATTGGTCAACATTGTGATGATTATCCTTCGCATCCAATACAAAAAATAAAAACCTTCAGTAATGAAGGCTTTTATATATAATTACTGACGTTGTTACACGTTTTCAATTATCATAGCACTAGCGCCACCTCCACCATTACAAATACCGGCAGCACCAATTTTACCGCCATTTTGTTTCAATACATTGATTAATGTAACAACGATTCTTGCACCACTACAACCTAACGGATGGCCTAAAGAAACTGCGCCACCATTTACATTCACTTTTTCAGGATTTAAGTTCATTCTTTTTGTATTCACAATACCGACAACACTGAATGCCTCGTTTAGTTCCACATAATCAACATCGCTCATTTTCAAGCCAGCCTTTTGAACAGCTTTTGGAACAGCAATACTTGGTGTGGTTGTAAAATAAGCTGGCTCTTGCTCAGCATCAGCATAACTGCGAATGATAGCCATTGGTTGGATGCCTGATTCATCTGCTTTTTCTTTGCTCATTAATACTACTGCTGCAGCACCATCATTCATGGTGGAAGCGTTGGCAGCGGTTACAGTTCCTTCTTTACTAAACGCTGGTTTCAAGGAAGCTATTTTGTCAAACTTCACATTCCATGGCTCTTCATCTTTTGCCACAACAACTGGGTCTCCTTTTTTAGAAGGAATTTCTACAGGTACTACTTCATCCTTAAACTTTCCTGCTTCCCATGCAGCTTGGGAACGTTTGTAGCTTTCCGTTGCAAAAGCGTCCTGTTCTTCCCTACTCACTTTATCTTCGGCCGCAATGATATCTGCTGCGCAACCCATGGCAAGGGTGCTGTAGCAATCGGTCAACCCGTCCTTTTGCAAACCGTCAATCATAGACGTGCTGCCATATTTATTGCCCCAACGTAAATTCTCCACATAAAAAGGAACAGCACTCATATTCTCCATGCCGCCTGCAACCACAATATCAGCATCACCAAGCAAAATACTTTGAGCACCTTGCGCAATTGCTTTCATACCACTTGCACAAACTTTATTTACAGTAGTACAAATTACTTTATCAGGTAAGCCCGCATATTTAGCAGCTTGTCGAGCAGGAGCTTGTCCCAAATTAGCCTGAATCACACAGCCCATTAAAACCTCATCCACCTGGTCAGGAGTAACACCTGCTCTTTCAATAGCAGCTTTGATAGCAGTAGCACCAAGCTTGGTAGCGGGAACATCTTTTAATGCACCACCAAAACTTCCTATAGGTGTACGCACTGCAGAAACGATATACACTTGTTTATTCATATAGCAATTTTATGCGCCGCAAAGATAAGATAGTTTATTGTTGCTCTATTTTTGTGTGATGGATGAATTATCGTTGGATGCAAAAGCTATTTTGGGTTTACAATTACCAACCGATCCACGCTGGGTTGATTTAACCCAAAAGTTTTTGGAGGATATTTTAACCGACCATGCCTACTGCGAGCAAAAAGCTGCTGCCACCTGCATTTCGTTGATTCAGCGATATAATCAAAAAGAAAAATTAGTGAAAACCTTAGCACCAATTGTAACAGAGGAGTGGGGGCACTTTCGTTTGGTACTTGCTGAACTGGAAAAGCGTGGATTAAAATTGGGAAGACAACGCAAAGATGAATATGTAAATGCACTGATCGAATTTAGTCAGAAAGGTGGTGCGGAAGAAGGTCGGTTATTAGATCAATTGCTGATGATGGCGATGATTGAAGCTCGCAGCTGTGAACGCTTTAAGCGGTTAAGTGAAGATTTGAATGACGAAAGTCTACGTAAATTTTATCGTCGCTTTATGGAAAGCGAAGCAGGACATTATACATTGTTTATTGAATTAGCTGAAACCTACATTGATAAAGAAAAGGTGCGTAACCGTTGGCAGCAATGGCTTCATCACGAAACGGAAATAATGAAGCAATTAGAATTGCGTGGAGACCGAATTCATTAACCTTGAGCAAAATAATTTAGCTCTTCTTCAAAATTGAGGTAAGGATATTGTTGTTGCAACTCATTCGTTTTCTCAAAGTATTTTTTTAAAAAATTTTGGTGCTGCTCAGAACTTGGATTAAAAGCTTTGTGCTGATGTGCAAGATTTATCAAGTGAATTTCTTTCATCAACACTTTTGTCTTTTCATCCATGCAAGTCTCAACAAATTTCTCCCATACATACTGCGTTGCCGCATAGTTTGGATGAACTAGATCTTCGGCATAAAAACGATAATCACGCAAATCATCAATCACTAATTCGTAAGCCGGGAAATAATACAGATTGTCGAAATTATCTACCAAATGATGCACTGCCTGGATTAAGACAGCTTTGCTTCTGTTGTTTTCAATAACACCTTCCCGTAAATGTCGAACCGGGCTTATGGTAAAAATGATTTTTAAGGCAGGATTAAATAAGAAAAGTCGATGAAGGGAATTATCTAATCCTTGTAATACTTCTTCAACTGTTAATAATCGCCGGTGAAACCAACTTGCAGGTGCTTTATGATTATTCGCAGCGACTGAATCTTTTCTTGCATTTAAAGCCTCTTCTGTCAATGTGTACACCCAAGCCGAACCGAGAGTTATCATTACATACTCAGATTCTTTCAAATATTTATGAGCCGAGGTTATGGAGGTATTAATTTTCGAAATGGCGTCTTGAGCATTCAACCCGGAAAAACGGCTATGGTGTTTCCAACTATGCCAGGCTTCATTGTATTGAAAAAGATTATCCTCTCCATATTGATTGCATTCAATATAATCGGTTAAGGCTTCTGCAACGCTGATAGGATTGAATAAAATGCCATGGGGATTTTCTAAAACAGTAAACTTGTATTGCTTTAATTTCTCCCCAATATTTTCTGTAAAGCAGGAGCCAACTAAAAACAACTTTTGCTTATAGTTAATTAGCTCTGGTAACTTTTTAATATCAAATTCAAAATGAAATTTCATTATACGAATATTTCAGAAGCAAGTTGAAGACAGCGGTTTAAAGCATCTTCGTCTATATTATTTACCTGGCCTTTTTGTTTTAGATAAGTAATAATTAGTTCTGTATTCATGTTACCCACAAGGTTATCTCCAGCCATGGGGCAGCCACCAATACCCTTCAACGCTCCATCGATACGTTTACAACCAGCATTCACGGCTGCCTGTAATTTGCTTTCCCAATTGGTAGCAGTTGAATGTAAATGAACTCCGAATGTTGTATCACCATACTTTGGAATCAGTGCGTTTAGCGCATACGTAATTTGTTCAGGCGTTGCTAATCCTACTGTATCAGCTAGTGAAATCGTTTTTATTTCACGCTGCACCATTTCATCTGCCCACTTCAATAAGATTTCTTCATTGTACTCATCCCCATAAGGATTGCCAAAACCCATACTTAAATAAATAACCAGCGACTTTTTATTCTTGATGCATAATTCCTGGATTTCTTCTACCCTGATCAAACTTTCTTCAATAGTACTGTTGGTATTACGCAGTTGAAAAGTTGGTGATATGGAAAAAGGGAAACCCAAGTAAGTTATTTCATCATATTGTACTGCATCCTCGGCACCACGAGTGTTGGCAACAATTGCTAATAGTTTGGCGATCGAGGGAACATTTAATCTTTGAATGACCTCGGTTGTATCTACCATTTGTGGAATGGCTTTGGACGAAACAAAAGAGCCAAAATCAATGGTATCAAAACCTACTTCTAACAACGCATTAATGTATTCAATCTTCTTCTCTGTTGGTATAAAGTGTGGCCAGCCTTGCATGGCATCTCGCGGACATTCTATAAGTTGAATCTGATCCATTAGGCAAGTATTCTTTGTTTCATTGCTTCATATAAAATCATTCCCGTCGCAACTGAAACATTGAGCGACTCAAAATCCCGGACCATAGGGATTTTTATTTTTTCATCACAAATCTTCATCAGAGCAGGATGTACTCCTTTTTCTTCACCCCCCATTACAATTGCGATTGGCTCTTTAAAGTCTGTATTGAAAATAGTTTGGTCTGCAGTCATTTCACTTGCCAAAACCTTGATGCCGTTTAAATGCAGTTCATCAACAGCCTTCATCAATGAATTCACACGGCATACAGGCAAGCTTTCCAATGCACCTGCTGAAGTATGTATGGCTTCTTCATTCAATGCACCAACACCTTTATCTGGTATGATGATGGCTTGCACACCCGTACAAAGGGCGGTTCTTGCAATACCACCTATATTTCGAACATCAGTAATGCCATCTAGGATCAAAAACAGAGGCGTTTCGCCCTTTTCCACAACCCATGAGATAATTTCCTGTAGATCGTAATATTTTACTTTGGAAAGCAGTGCCACACAACCCTCGTGATTGCCAACATTGAAACCATTTAATTTTTCTACGGGAACATAATTGATAGGCACGTTATGCTGAGTAGCCAGGTTTCTAATGGTAGCGTCTTGCAGTTTATTGGAAAGATAAATTCGATCCAAGTTTTTCCCCTCTTGTAAAGCATGCATTACTGCTTGTTTCCCTACTAAAAGAGAATTTTTTTTAGGACGATGTTGTTGCCTGAAATTTTTCACTGATCAAATTTAGCTCTATGTGAAATAAAAAACCTCTGTTAATCACAGAGGTTTTAATTGATATTTATACAAAACTATTTAATACCGAAAGCTTTTTTCACTTTAGGTACATAATCTAATTTCTCCCAGGTAAAGAGTTCCACTTTCTTTGAAATGGTTTTGCCACCTGGCTGTACAAAAGTTTTAGTTACAACCTCAGGCTTTCGTCCCATATGGCCGTAAGCAGCAGTTTCACTGTAAATAGGATTACGCAATTTCAAACGTTGTTCTATATAATAAGGACGCATGTCGAAAATATCCTGAACTAATTCAGCTATCTCTCCATCACTCATTTCAACTTTAGCTGTCCCACATGTATTAACATTAATGCTTGTTGGTTGCGCAACACCAATTGCATAGGATACTTGAACAACCACTTCATCGCAAACACCAGCTGCCACTAAATTCTTGGCAATATGACGAGTTGCATAAGCAGCAGAACGATCCACTTTTGAAGGATCTTTTCCACTGAAAGCACCGCCTCCATGAGCGCCTTTACCGCCATAAGTATCAACAATGATCTTACGACCAGTTAAGCCAGTATCTCCATGTGGTCCGCCAATAACAAATTTGCCAGTAGGATTGATGTGATACTTAATATCATCATTAAAAAGCTTTGCATATTTCTTATACTTGGCTTTTACACGAGGAATTAAAATATTAATGATATCTTCTTTGATTTTCTTAGCCATTTTAGCATCTGTGTCAAAGTCATCATGCTGTGTGGAAACAACAATGGCATCTATACGAACAGGACGATTGTTGTCATCATATTCTAATGTAACCTGGCTTTTTGCATCAGGACGCAAGTACTTGATTTGTTTATTTTCTCTTCTAAGTACTGCTAACTCTTGCAAAATTTTATGAGATAAATCTAATGCAAGAGGCATATAATCATCAGTCTCGTTGGTGGCATATCCAAACATCATTCCTTGGTCACCCGCACCTTGTTCTTCTTTTTTCTGACGATCTACGCCTTGGTTAATATCAGACGATTGTTCATGAATAGCAGAAAGAATACCACAAGAATTTGCCTCGAACATATATTCGCTTTTGGTATAACCAATACGACGAATTACATCCCTTGCAATCTCCTGAACATCTAAGTAAGCTTTTGATTTTACTTCGCCAGCTAACACAACCTGTCCTGTGGTAACTAAAGTTTCGCAAGCAACTTTTGAGTTAGGGTCAAAAGCCAAAAAGTTATCAATTAAAGCATCAGAAATTTGGTCAGCTACTTTATCTGGGTGACCTTCTGAAACACTTTCTGAGGTAAATAAATAAGGCATGAAAAACGTTTAAATGGGCTAAAAAATTAGGATGCAAATATAGCACCCTAAAACAATTTTATTAAAGATTAGAATAAACGAGTCTGAGACGCATTCGAACTTGCGGATTTGTATTACTTCCGCCACCTACAACTACTCTACCTTTGGCTATATTTTGAAGTATTTGTATAGAGCCAGGTGTATAAGTGCCATTATTATAATTGAAAATGTAGGATTTGGCATCCAGCGGCGCATATAAACGTAACGTGTCGTTCTTAACGTGTTTAGTCAAAATGCTCTGAACATACCTAGTAATATTGAAACGATAGGTATTATCTTTATTCAATAATCCACCAAAAAGTGGAAAATTGTATCCAGATGTAGTTTGTAAGTCATTCACGAAAATAAATGCCGAATCTCCAGTATTATTTTTTCGATCCAAAAATAACTGTGGAGGTGGCAATAATTTATCGTCAGCGGTTGATGCAAGTTTTGTAACAATCAATTCCGCTCTATGAACTACTTTGTTAGGGAATGCATCCAAACCGGGTATCTTAATAAACCCATAAGACCCTCTAGTTTCGCTCTGAATATATATTTTGTCGGTTACATTAGAACTCAGTGCAGTTGCCCAATCGTTAGCCGGTGTTCTACTAATTGCATTAGCTACTCCGCCTGGAAGAGACGATAATAATGTTGGTTTACTATTATGCACAAATGAAAGAGATGTAGTGTCTCTAGATCCGTTGTGCAGTGAACTGAAGTAAATAGTAAGTTTTGTTTTTGTCTGATCAAAAAGATTAATATAGACTAATGATCCTACACCACCTGCACTTACTGGTTCAATAGCTAAACCTTTAAAAACTTTTTTGAAAGCAGAATCGCTATAAAATCCGGGATTCGGATTGGATAAACTTGAATCAAAATTGGCAAAGCGGTACCCCAAAGAATTATCCAAAGGAATACGAATTACGTTAGCCACCTTTTGGGTGTCTTTCAGTCTTATTAACTGGAATGTATCTTTTAACTTATTTGGGAAGAATGTTTTTGTTCCTAGAAGTCCATTAGTGTTTAAGGGATTTTCGTGGAATGTATAAACTGCAGTATCGTACAAAGTTTCTGAAGATGCAATTTCTTTAACGTTAATGGTCAACGGTTGTGCTGTATCACCATATCCACCAGCATATGCCAGTGATAAAATCACCGAATCAATTTTAATTGACGTCTTTGTATAATCGAAAAAGGGATAGTTTCCGTAAATAGTACTGCTTAAATTGAAATATGCTTTAGCATTAGTACCACCAAAAACAGGATCGTTCAATAGACCAACGGCAACATTATCGTTAGCCAAAACCTTTGAGCTGTCATCCAGCATCCGTTTATTAATGCTTACTATACTTAGCGAAGAGTCAAATGTATTTACATTGTCGATTGGAGGTAAAAGGTCACTACCTAATTCAGTAGCATCATTTATTTTTTTACACGCAGAAAATAAAACAACAAAAAAAAGGAAACAAATACTTAAGCTAAGAACCAGGCTACTTTTCTTCACAAATAAAAATTAAAGCAGTTTGAAAATTACTTGTTCGCAAGATCGCTATACAGTTGTAAATAGTCTGTTAAATCAGATTCTGCATTGTAAGGCAATGTCTTCTTGCCACGAACTTTTGAAAACTCTTCAAGTAATTTCTTATCTACATTATCACCACCAAAACTGATGGCATCGGCATTAATAGCACCGCCACGGAACATGGCTACATTATTAGCATCTTTGAATAAGTCAAGATCTTTCTCTTTTAAGGAAGCATGTATCTGCGCCTTTTTAACAAAATCGCTGCCCAGCTTTTCTTTAAATGAAGTAGCGCCTATTGTAAATACTACTTTGCTGTGTGCAAATACAGGTTCTTTCTTGTAAACAGTTTTCAGATATAAAGGAATCAAACCTGTCATCCATCCACTGCAATGAATAATATCTGGAGGCCATCCGAATTTTTTTACTGTTTCTAAGGCACCTTTACAGAAAAACACTGTTCTTAAGCCATTATCCTCAAACCACTTATCGTTATCATCAGTAAAAACATGCTTTCTTTTAAACAAATCTTCGTTATCTAAAAAATAAACCTGAAGACGTGCATTGGGGAGTGAAGCCACTTTGATTTGCAATGGGAAGTCTTCATTATCAATAGATATATTTATTCCAGATAAACGTACCACCTCGTGCAGTCTATGACGGCGCTCATTGATTGTGCCAAAGCGAGGCATAATACAACGCACTTCAAAATTGTTGTCGTTTGCTTTAATCGCCAGCTTATTCACTATTTCAGAAAACTCTGTAAGCTCCAGATAAGGAGACATTTCATTGGCTATAAATAAAATTCTTTTCTTTGCTGACATTGTAACAGTTTTACCCAAAAATGTTTGCAAAAATAACTATTTATTGCTAAAAGGCGTAAGCATACTCAATTCTACCGCTTATATGATCATTTTTAAGAAGGCAGACGATCTGGATTTTTATTTAAAAGAAGTGAAAAAAGAAGGCAAAAAAATTGGGTTTGTTCCTACTATGGGAGCACTGCATGCGGGGCATTTATCATTGATTGAGCAATCAAAACACCAAACCGACATTACTGTTTGCAGCATTTTTGTAAATCCGACACAATTCAACAACAAAGAAGATTTTCAGAAATATCCGATTACTATTGAAAAAGATATTGACGCTTTATGCAGTGTAGAATGTACTATTCTTTTTTTCCCTGATGTAACCGAGATTTATCCCTCATCCCATAATAAGAAGCAGTATGACTTGGGATTGATTGAAACGCTACTTGAAGGCCATTACAGGTCCGGACATTTCCAAGGCGTGTGTGAAGTGGTTGATCGCCTTTTAGAAATTGTAAATCCCGATTTGCTTTTTTTGGGACAGAAAGATTATCAACAATGCATGGTGCTTAAAAAAATGCTGCAATTAACCGGTCGGGGAAATGAGGTGGAGTTAATTATTGCCGAAACAGTTCGTGAAGAAAACGGTTTAGCTATGAGCAGCAGGAACCTACGTCTGTCGTCTGAAGAAAAAGAAAAAGCAACTGTCATTTACAAAAGTCTATTGCATATTAAAGAAAACATCAACAATAAGTCTTTTCTCCAATTAGCAGAATATGGCCAACAGCAATTAGAATCACAGGGCTTTGTTGTAGACTATGTTTCCATTGCAAACGCAGATACATTACAACCTGCCCAGACACGCTCAGAACCGTTAGTTGTATTGATCGCTGCTACATTAAATAGCATCCGTTTAATTGATAATATGTTGCTAAACTAAAATTGCTATTGTCTCCAAAACGTAATTTTGCCCTCTTATGAACATTGCAGTATTGAAATCGAAAGTACACCGTGCTGTTATTACTGAAGCTAATCTTCATTATGTTGGAAGTCTAACACTGGATGAAGATCTAATGGATGCTGTTAACATGATTGAAAATGAAAAAGTGCAGGTGGTCAATGTAAATAATGGCGAACGATTGGATACTTATTTGATCAAAGGCAAACGCGGCTCTGGTGTTTGTTGTTTGAATGGTCCTGCTGCCCGTAAAGGAATGGTTGGCGATGTAGTGGTAATTATTTCCTATGCTTCGATGCCGTTTGAGCAGGCAAAAACGTTTAAGCCCTGGATTGTTTTTCCTAAAGAAGGGAACAAACTCTAGTTGTAAAGCCAGCATGATATTAAATAGTGTTTCCGAGCTTTGAAGTTTGCGATGCAACAATGTATGAAAGTGAAGCAGGTTATTTTACATAATCTTGACTCTGTTACTTTATTAACTCAGCTTTACCATTACTCCTACACTGTTATTCCGTTCAACTTCTTTTCCTATTTTCGGGTGAATGAAGAAAACGTTTGTTACTATATTCCAATACATTTTTTTCTTTGGGTTAGGTGTTTTATTTGTTTGGCTTACCGTTCGGCACATCAATCATTCGCAATGGGAACAAATTAAAGCTTCCATTCGTAATGCCCGCCACTGGCTTATCCTTCCTGCAGTAATCACGTTGCTTTCAAGCCATTATTTGCGGGCTCTTCGCTGGCGTATTCTGATGGAACCTCTGGGTTTCCATCCAACAAAATTCAATACATGGGCGGCTGTGATGATTGGATATTTAGTGAATGCCGGCGTGCCACGATTAGGCGAAGTAGTGAAATGTACTTTGTTGGCAAAATATGAAAAGGTTCGTGCCGATAAGTTGGTCGGTACTATTGTAATGGAACGTGCTGTAGATATTGTGGGATTAGTAATGGTATTCGCAATTGCACTTTTTTTACAGGGACATATTTTTGGTGAGTTTCTATGGGGCTTGTTTGGAGATTTTTTCAAAGATAAAACCGGCCATACCTCCTACACTAAGATGATTCTTTTCTTCGCTAGCCTTATTCTTTTCTTAGTTATCCTTTATTACATATTAAAACGCTTTGGTCACATTGATGCCGTGGCAAAGGTGAAAAAAGTAGTTAAAGGTATATGGCATGGATTAAGCAGTATTCGATTGATCAAGCACAAAGGTTGGTTTCTTTTTCATTCTGTAATGATCTGGATACTTTATTTAGCTAGTACTACGATGGGCATTTATGCATTAAGAGAAACTGCACACTTAGGCCTTATGGGAGGTCTGACTACACTAGCAATTGGTAGTGTAGGAATGATCATAACACCAGGCGGAATAGGTGCTTATCCTTTGCTAGTGGCCAAATTGATGGAACTTTACGGTCTTGACTTTGCAACTACTGGTACGGCCCTAGGCTGGTTGCTTTGGTCAGTACAAACCTTGATCATTTTAATAGGTGGCGTAATTTTTTCTGGTCTGTTTACTTACCACAATAAAAAAACTAAAGTTGAGAGCAGGCAACAGCATACAACATAAATTATTTACGAAGGAAGAACTAAAGCGTAAGATTGCGCAATGGCGATTGCTTGGTAAAACGATTGCTTTCACTAATGGCTGCTTTGACATTTTGCATGCAGGTCATATCACTTCTTTAAACGAAGCCGCACAACAAGCTGATGTTTTAGTTGTTGCGCTAAATACAGACCAATCCGTAAAAAAATTAAAAGGCGAAGCTCGTCCGCTGAATAATGAAGCATCCCGGGCTTTATTAATTGCTTCTTTAGTTGTGGTAGATGCAGTGATCTTGTTTGGAGAAGACACTCCAAAAGAACTTATTATTGACTTAATGCCTGACGTTTTAGTTAAAGGCGGTGATTATAAAATTGAAGACATAGCTGGTGCCAAGGAAGTAATTGACAACGGCGGCAAAGTGGTTATTAATCCAATCGTGCAAGGATATTCCACAACAGGACTGATTAATAAGATACAGCATAGTAAGTGATGGACAAATGAATGGAAAATGATGGTAACAAAACAAAAGACAATTCCTCGTGATATAAGTTGGCTTTCTTTTAATGCCCGTGTGCTACAAGAGGCCGGCGACCCTACAGTTCCGATCCAGGAACGCATCCGGTTTCTCGGCATTTTTTCAAATAATCTTGATGAATTCTTTCGTGTTCGGGTGGCTACGTTAAAAAGAATGGTCCAGTTGGGTAACAAAGCTAAAGTGCATTTGGAAACCAACCCCGACAGCATATTGGAAGAGATTCAAATGACCGTACTGAATCAACAAAGCGAGTTTAACCGGATTTGGGAAAGCATTTTAGAAGAATTGAGAAAGAACAAAATTTTTTTAGTCACTGAAAAAGATTTGAATCCTGAACAACAGGAATTTGTTCGCAATTACTACGAAACAGAAGTGAGTGGTAATGTAATACCGCTGATGATTGAAAGCATTCCTAGTTTTCCAAACCTCCGTGATAAATCTATTTATCTTGGCGTAGTGATGTGGATGAAGGATAGCGCTTTAAAAAGAAAGTATGCACTTATCGAGGTGCCCTCACGTTTCAACGAACGATTTGTTCTGTTGCCATCACCTGATGACGAGCACCATATCATTTTGTTAGAAGATATTATTCGGTTTAATCTTCCAGACATATTCAGCTATTTCGGCTTTAATCAATTCAGTGCTCATGTATTTAAGGTTACTCGTGATGCTGAGATTGATATCGACAATGATCTTTCAATTTCATTAATGGAGAAGATTGAAAAAGGGTTGAAAAACAGGCGCAAGGGAAAACCGGTACGTTTTGTTTATGATAAGGAGATGGATCCTGGCTTATTGGAGTATTTGATTCGTAGACTGAATCTTACCAAAAGGGACAATCTAATTCCTGGCGGACGCATTCACAACTTCCGCCACTTCATGGATTTTCCCGGAGATATTTTTCCACCGGAAACACATCTTAACAAGCCATTTGATCACCCGCTTTTATTAGAAAGAAGAGTAACTGATGTGGTTTTAGAAAGAGATGTGATGTTGCATTTTCCGTATCATTCTTTCTACCCTGTCATTGATTTGTTGCGTGAAGCAGCCATTGATCCGGATGTAACGTCCATCAAAATAACAGCCTACCGGCTGGCAAAAAATTCAAAAATTATCAATGCACTTATCAACGCCGTACGCAACGGCAAGCAAGTAACAGTAATGCTTGAATTGAAGGCCCGTTTTGACGAAGAAGCAAACTTAGAATGGAAAGAGCGTTTGGAAGATGAAGGAGTGAAAGTGTTGATCGGCATTCCGAACATGAAGGTGCATGCAAAGCTTTGCATCATACGCAAACGTGTTGCTGACCGTGTGTTGCAATATGGCTTTGTTAGTACCGGCAACCTGAATGAAAGCACCGCTAAAGTATATGCCGATCATTGCTTGTTGACCTCAAACAAAAATGTGATGGCCGATGCTAATCGCATTTTCAATTACATTGAGCACCATAAAACCGGTAATCATTTTTTAAAAGCTTGCACTACGCTTATTCCAAGTCCTCACTTCACACGATTGGAAGTATTGAAATTAATTGCAACAGAAATCAAAAATGCAAGACGTAAACGAACGGCTTCTATTGTTGCGAAAATGAACTCTTTGTCAGATGAGGAAATAATCAATGCCTTAAGTGAAGCAGCTAAAGAAGGTGTTGAGGTCAAATTAATTGTCCGAGGTATCTTCTGTATGCTATCGCAAAATCCAAAATTCATAAAACCAGTTTATGCCATTAGCATCGTGGATAGCTATTTGGAGCATGCACGGGTATGGCTGTTTCACAATGACGGGAAAGAAAAAATGTTTATTTCCTCAGCTGATTGGATGGTACGCAATTTGGATCACCGTGTGGAAGCCACCTGTCCAATTGTGGATGAAGGCATCAAGCGTGAATTAAAAAATATTTTGACGATTCAATTACAGGATAATGTAAAAGCACGTTGGCTTGATAATAATTTGAGCAACGAGTATGTACATAATACTTCTGATCGGCGCATTCGTTCGCAAATAGAAATTTATCATTATTTACAAAACAAAACACTAGCAGCCAGTGAAGTTAGCAGCCATTGATATTGGGAGTAACGCAGCAAGGCTTTTAATTACTGACGTAATTGAAACGAATGGAGGTAAGCCAGAGTTTGTGAAAGTGTCATTGGTTCGTGTGCCGCTGCGTTTGGGTTTTGATGTATTTGAAAGAGGAAGTATTTCTGAGGAACGATTGGATAAGTTGATCAAAACAATGCAATCCTATAAACTGCTGCTTGATGTATACGACGTAAAGCATTTAAAAGCTTGCGCCACTTCAGCAATGCGAGATGCGCAAAATACAAAAGAAGTTTTGTCTAGAGTAAAAGAAGAAACAGGAATTAGCATTGAAGTTATATCAGGACAAGATGAAGCCTCCTTTATCCATGAAAATCATGTAGCGGATAATTTGAATTCTGACGAATCATATTTATATATTGATGTTGGTGGTGGAAGTACTGAGCTTACCTTGTTTACTGATGGCAAAATGGCTTTCAAAGATTCATTCAATATTGGAACGATTCGCTTGTTAAAGAACCAAGTAGAACAAAGCGCATGGGATGAAATGAAAGATGCCATCAAGAACAAAATCAAAGGTTATCATCATATTACCTGCATCGGTTCCGGAGGCAATATCAATAAAATATTTTCACTCTCTAAACGAAAGGAAGGAAAATCACTTTCGCATGAAACTCTACGCAGCTATTACAAAGAATTCAGCAGTTTATCGTTGCAGCAGCGTATGAGTTTATACAACTTACGTGAAGACCGGGCCGACGTGATTGTTCCGGCTCTACTTATTTTCATTAATGTAATGCGATGGGCTGATGCGGAAGAAATTTTTGTTCCGAAGATTGGTTTAGCAGACGGATTGATTCATATTTTGTACGATGAGGTTATGAAAGGCAAATAACTAGCCTTCCAAGATTACTTCGTCTTTTCCGTCTTTCTCTTGCCAAAATACTTTTACTTTTTGCGAAATAATGGAGTCAATAGCCTTCCCGGTATAATCAGGTTGAATGGGCAGTTCGCGACTATATCTACGATCAATCAAAACCAATAATTCTACTTTTTGCGGACGACCAAAATCCATTAAGGCGTCCATTGCAGCCCGAATTGTTCTGCCGGTGTATAAAACATCATCAATCAAAATCACCTTCTTCCCTTCAATCGAAAAGTTAATATCTGTTTGGTTGGGTACATGCAGCTCTTTGCGTAGGTCATCTCTATAAAAAGTAATATCCAATTTTCCATACTGAAAATTTTTGTCTTTCAATTCTTTTCTGAGCTCAGAAACAATTCTATCAGACAAATAAATACCACGAGGTTGAATGCCTATTAGTACAAACTGAGTAGGGTCATTATTTTCTTCAAGCAGTTGATTGGTTAAACGTTGTATGGTTAGTTGAATCTGCTGTTGATTAAAAATTGATTTCAAGTAAACTGATTTTACTATAAAAATAAACCATCATCAACAGACCAAAATAAAAAGCCGGAAGCAAAGCTTCCGGCAATGATTTCATAGTTTAAAATATTATTTCGACGCACCGAATTGATAAATCAAACTAAACTGAATAACACTATTCTTAATGGTATCGCTATTAGAAACAGTTCCATTGTTTGTGTTGTTTGTGTTTAAGACGTTAGAAATGCCATAATTGTAACGAGCTCCAACACCTAAGCCAATCTGGTGTACGTAACCTAAGCCAGTCGCCCAGCTAAAGTCAAAGCCTTTACGTTGGTCCTTAATATCTGTCTCTGAATTTGCAGATGAATTTCCACTGGATACTTTATCCTTCGCACTGATCAAAAATCCTGCTTGCGGGCCTGTTTCTAAGAAAAAACCGCCCATTGATTGCCATTGAAAAAAAATTGGAACATTGATGTAATGCAGCGACTCATCATAATTAACGGTAGAAGTTCCTGAACCACTAAATAATTTACTTCCTTGGCCGCTAAATACAACTTCAGGCTGAATACGAAATGCTCCGGCTATGAGAATCTTTACAAACGCACCAGCATTGAAGGAAGGCTTCATATTAACGCCTACTGCGCTGCCTCCTATGTTGTTGCTCAAATTATACTCAGCCAAATTGACTCCACCTTTTAAACCAAAACGTGTAGTAATGGTTTGTGGAGCTCTTGCAGGTTTATTATCTTGTGCAAATACGGCCAAGCTTGTAACTAACGCCAACGAAAACAAACTGATCTTTTCATAAACTAAAAATTTTGCTATTCTTCTCCCTAAAAAAAAAGACCGCTTTGGCACGGTCTCTATAAAAAATATTAATGCTGAGATTATCTTCTTCTGTATGTATCATTAAACTGGTAGAACAATCCGGCTTGAAAAACCCCATTGTGTACATTAGAAGTAAAACTAGGATCGTTGCGTACATTACTCAATCCCACATTATAACGTAAGTCAATACCTAAGCCCGAAGTTCCCATATAACCGGCACCAAATGCCCAGGAAAAATCCGTGGTCTTGAAATCACTAGTAGTAATTAAACCGGTAGTTGTGCCGTTTAAACGATCATTGACACTGGTAAGAATACCTAATTGAGGGCCAGTTTCCAGTCGAAAACCTGAACCCGGCATATATTGAAATAAAATGGGAATATTTACATAATCTAATTCTACAGAATGCTCACCATTGTACCTGCCCCCAGCATCATAAACATATTTGAATCCTTGGCTTGAATAAACTGCTTCTGGTTGAATGGCAATTGATGGAGCTACATGAATATGCGCTAATAAACCTGCATGGAAACCCACTCGTGCAGTTGAAGATGTCCCTTGATTACTAGTAATATTAGCCAAGTTGGCTCCTGCCCTAATGCCAAACTGTGCAGTTTGAGCAAAAGCAAATGAAGAGCTTAGAAATGCAGCAATAATAAATCCGATCTTTTTCATACGGTAGTTTTCGACATATGTACAAAAAGAGTACCGAACTAGGGAAATAAAAAAGCCCCGAATAATTCGGGGCCTTGCTATAACTAATAATTAGATTAGTTGAATTTGTAAACACCAGTAATACCGATATCATTGATGGTTACAATATTTTTTTTAAGTGCGTTATATCCAACCACAATCTGGAATTTATCAGCATTAAAACCGATTTGATGTTCGTAGTTGAAAGCACCTGTACTACCTCCCTTACTAGTTAATAAGCCATAACCAATTCGGCCTCCAACAAAAAACTGCGGAGCAGCATAAAAACGAACACCAGCTAAGAAAGGAATATATCCTGTATTGCTATAGCTAGCATCTTTAAACGCTTTCTTTTCCATAAAGTTGGTATAACCAGTTGTGAATGTTGCAGAAACATTTTTGGAGAACATGTATTCTCCTTGTAATTCAGCACCAATGCCGAAAGACACATCTGACATATTGCTTGCAGGAATACCCACACGAACACCACCAGCTACATGGGAACCTTCATTGTTTTTTGTGCATTTGCAGCGAAAGAAGCTGCAACGATTTACATTGCTAACAAAATCTTTTTCATAAATGGTTTTTTAATTTTTAATGGTTAAAAATCGGGAGCAAAAGAAATAAAAGAATTTGCGTAATCAAAATTTAAGCTGATCATTTTTTACATATCGCATTAAAATACTACGAGTTGGATATTATTTTTTTTATAATACAAACAAGCTTGATAAGAGGAGGCTCCTTGATTATGGCTAGTTGTTTAAAATATCATAAGGAAAAATGATAGCCTGTGCTTAGCGAGATCAATGAAACGTGATCGTCTCTTTTTAAACCCGTTTGATAGCGAACACTCATTTCAAAATGGTCTGTTAAGTAGCCAATTGCAACGGCACTTGTAAAAGCAGTGTGCCATTGAATTGATTTTTGATCTTTAAATTCATGCCGCATTTGATAAAAACCGGCACCTGCCTGAGGTTCAATGAAGAAATTGCTCCAGTGATGTCTATAACCTATAAGCAGCGGAAGTACACGATACGTTTGCGTTTCATCAGTAGTAGTATATCGTAGTTTTATTGTGTAAAAGCTAACGCCTGTGCTTACAGTTAATTCGTTACTTCCTTTTAAAGAAGTTGAGAATTTTAATAATCCGCCATATCCCATTTTATATAAATCCTCAAAGTCACCTACAGGTATGCCTACATCACCTAGCACTGTTAAATGTTTAGAAGCCTTTTGCGCATTGATATAAGAAGCAAAAGAAAAAAAACATAGAAAAGCGATTAATTTTCTCATGGCAGAGCTTTAAAAAAGCTAAGGACACAATTTAAATGTGTCCTTTGAAATAGGAAAATTTAATCGCCGAATTATTAAATTCCTTCGCTATCACCTTTCAAAAATGGATAACGATAATCATTTGGCGGATTATATGTTTCTTTAATGGTTCTTGCACTCAACCAACGATATAAATTCAACATAGAGCCTGCTTTGTCATTTGTACCGCTAGCCCTTGCACCGCCGAATGGTTGTTGCCCAACTACAGCACCTGTTGGTTTATCATTGATGTAAAAATTGCCTGCAGAGTTGCGTAAACGTTCTGTAGCTAATTCAATGGCAAAGCGATCTGTAGCAATAACAGAACCGGTCAATGCATAAGGAGATGTTTCATCCACTGTTTTTAAGGCTTCTGTAAAAAGTTCTGCATCATAAATATGGATGGTCAACACAGGTCCGAAAATTTCTTCACACATAGTAATGTATTTTGGATCTGTTGTTTCGATAATAGTTGGTTGTATAAAATAACCTTTCGATTTATCATAAGTGCCACCAACAATGATTTTTGCGTTGGCCATCTCTTTAACGCTATCAATATAACCTGCAATTTTGGTAAAGCTTTTTTCATCGATCACTGCATTCACAAAATTTCTAAAATCTTCAACAGTGCCAACTCTAAAACTGTTCACACCATCAATCAATAATTGCCTTACTTCATCAGCCATATTCGATGGAATGTAGGCTCGTGAGGCAGCAGAACATTTTTGTCCCTGGTATTCAAATGCACCACGCAATAAAGCAGTAGCTACTACTTTTGGATCGGCAGATTTATGCGCAATTACAAAATCTTTTCCTCCTGTTTCACCTACAATACGAGGATAGCTTTTATAACGTGAAACGTTTTCACCAATAGTCTTCCACATCTTGTTGAAGACACCAGTGGATCCTGTAAAATGTACACCTGCAAAATCTCTGTGTGCAAAACATACTTCGCCCAGCGTTGGGCCATCTACATAAATTAAATTGATCACTCCATCAGGCAAACCTGCCTCTTTTAAAATGCGCATGAACATTTGCGCAGAATATACTTGAGTATGTGCCGGCTTCCATACTACCACATTGCCGCACAACGCAGCAGAGGTTGGTAAGTTGCCACCAATCGCAGTAAAGTTGAATGGTGTAATGGCTAAAACGAATCCTTCTAGTGGACGCCACTCCATACGATTGTGCATACCTGGTGCGCTAATAGGTTGCTGCTTATAAATCTCGCTTAAGAAATGAACATTGAAACGCAAAAAGTCAATCAGTTCACAAGCGCTATCAATTTCTGCCTGATAAGCATTTTTGCTTTGGCCTAACATCGTGGTCCCATTCATATGGAAACGATATTTGGTTGCAATGAGGTCAGCTGCTTTTAAAAATATTGCTGCCCTATCCTCCCACTCCATCGCTGCCCAAGCTTCTTTAGCTGTTAAAGCTGCATCAATGGCTGCACGCACATGACTTTCGTCTCCTTCATGATAATGACCTAACAGATGTGCAATCTCATGCGGCGGACGTATCTCTTTCAATTTACCGGTACGCACTTCGCCACTGCCAATAAACATAGGCACATCCACCTGTTGTGCCTTTAACTCCGCTAACTTTTTTTTTAATGCTGCTCTTTCTGCTGAACCAGGTGCATAAGAAAGCACAGGTTCGTTGGTTGGCATGGGATAGGAAAAATAACCAAAATTCATCTGTTTCGCTTTTGATGTTAAAGCAGTGAAGGTAAGAAAGGTTTGTAGTTTAAAATTGTTCGCTTATTGCAGGAAAATTTCGAAAAGGTTATACACTCAATAGCATTGCTACTATGAAGTGGTGTTGTTTCGCACATCTATACGCTAGATAATAGTATGAAGCAATAAATAGATAGCTCCGAATTTTAACTAAGCACCTTGTAAGTACCCCCTTTTTTCAGACAGTATTGATTAGAGGGTTCTCCTTTTTTAATGTTT
>PSMG01000027.1:35037-39752 GCA_040290035.1 Chitinophagaceae bacterium | reverse complement strand
GCAGGCGTTACATTGTTTAGATATTGATGATAACGTTTGTGGTTGTAATAGTTTACAAACTGCTCAAGTACTCCTTGCAACTCTTCTGGGCAGAAGTAATGATCCAGTTTTACCACATTTTTCATGCTTCTGTGATAGCGTTCAAACTGCTGCATGTCTGAATGCCTGTGGCGTAAGCCCTACCAATTTCTTGAAGTACTTGACAAAATGAGATGCATCTGTGAAGTCCAGAGCAAACGCAATTTCGGAAACAGTTTGGTCAGTATATAACAGCATCCTTTTGGCTTCAATAATGATAAAATCTGCTAACACTTCTGATGCTGGTTTTTGCACTGCTTTCTGACACGCTTCATTCAGGTTTTGAGGTGATGTATTTAGAAGTTCAGCATAGTAATGCACCTAGTTTACTACAACTGCATCTGTGTTTACTAACTGAATAAAGGAATGATATAAATCCGATTTTGTTTCAGCCTTGTTTATGATAGGTTTAGAAACTTGTATAATCTTGGCAAGAATGGACTTCAATAAACCTTCTGTTACATGAAAAGAACATTCTGCGGATATTTTATTCTCTGCCGTTAGTAATTCTAATAAAGTTTCTATTGTTGAATTGTCTTTGAGTTGCAAACAACACTGGCTGCTGATTTGTTCTATAAGAGATTTTAGTTCTTTATCGAGGCTTTTCTCCACAAATGATTTACGTAAAATGACTACATAAACATCTGGTTCGCTATCTATCTCCCAATAATGCACTTGATCCTGTCTAACAAAAAACATGACTGGTGGCTTTATCTCATACCTTTTCAGGTCAATAAAGTGGAAGCCACTGCCTTGTGACAGGTAAATGATTTCAAAGTAGTTGTTGTGTTTGTGTGCTGTTGTTTTGCGGATGATCTTTTTGAATGGTACTGCTTTCAGCACCTTATCATTTTCAATCTTATTGTTTACAAGTAGCTGGTTCGACATTGATGTAGTCTTGCTTTGGATAAAGGTAAGTTTAGGTAATGCAATCGGTCAAAAAAAGCCCCCAGTGGGGCTAAAAAGGTAAACACTGGAGATAATAGGTACGCTGCTCTGGCTGAATAGAGCAACGAATGCAGTGTCAACAGCGACCTGGAGAATTCACTTCTTCTTAAAACTACAAAACAAAAAATTCTGGACTGCATGAGTTGGTGTTATGTGGTCTTCGGTTATGCACTTTATTCTATCAAAAGTTATTTCAAATCTTGCTGACATTGATGCTTCTGAATATTGCTTTATTTCTAAGCCACTACATTTCTTTGGACCTTGTTCTGAAAATGTACCAATTACCAGGTAGCCATCTTTCTTTATAGCATCTTCTGCAATTGATACGTACTTGTATATATTATCTTCTGTTGTTAAGAAATGGAATGCTGCCCTATCGTGCCACAAATCAAATTGTAATGGTGGTTCAAATTCTGTAATGTCTGAAACAATCCAATGAACTTTTGAGGCTTTACAACCTAATCTTAGTTTTGCTTTTTCTATTGCATTTGCTGATATATCTAACACATAGATGTTCTTGTAACCTTTGTCAAGTAATGCATCTACAAAATGGCTATCCCCACCACCAATATCAATAATATTTGCATTCAATGGAAGGTTGAATAACTCAACAAATTCCATTGATGTTTTTGGGTATTGCTGAAACCAGCTTACTTCATCTTCTGCCTTTGAACTATAGATGTTATCCCAATGGTTCTTTTCGTGTAAATGCATAATTGTATTTATTAACTCTTTTTAATTGCCTGTTTCAATTTTTCTATTTCGTGTTGAGGAACATGACTTATATAGTCAAAGTCACCACGAATTATTTTCAAAGAGTACTTCTCCTGCTCAATTTCCTTGCTTGTTCTTATTTTAAGAAGCCGGAATATTGGTAGTGGCGGACACCAGCCCTGCACTACATGTTGAAAGAAGAAGCCTAAAACTACAGCAGGTAAAATATTCCAGTTTTTATTTTTTGTAATTGCTGCTGCCGCTAAACCTGTTATTGCTAAGCTGCTCATGTTTACGCCTAAGTATCTTTCAATATCCCATTCCTTGTTAAGCTCCTCTATACGTTCAGATATTTCTGCTTTACTTTATTGAAGTAGCTTTCAACTCTTTCCCATGTTTCGTTTTCAATCTTTTGATTGATTGATGATGGGGTTGCTTCTTTCACCCTATCTTCATCATGTGATGTTGTAGCCATAGTTGTATGTTTTAGTTTTTAGGTGGTGATGGTGGACCTTGGTGCTTATGCATTGCACTGTCTGCTTTGTTTGTTATAGCTATCTGCCTCACTTCTCCCTTTTCCGATGCATTTTCCATAGGGTCAACATTTGGCATTGTAATATCTTCTCTGTTCTTCTTCTTTTCTGCTGACGAAACATTGAAACGCTTGTCTCTTGCCTGAAGCAACTCTGGCTTTAACTGACCTTCTTTAGTAAAGCCCATCATTACTTTTGGAGCACCTACAGGCAAGTTTCTATCCTGGTCTGTATGCCATGTATGTATGATTTTGCCGTAGGTAGAAACTAACTTTTCCATTAGTTCATGTTCTGCTACTTCTGGTATGCCCGGCGCTATTAAAGTGCCTGATTTAACCTCGTGGTGGTGTGAATGCCACAACTTCTTTTCTTCTTCTGAAAGGGTTTTAAAGAGCCTTTCTGATACAATATATTCAACACCCATAATCTTTGCATCTTCTCCGTTGCCATCATACATAATAGCTTGGTACATATCTTCATTAATCTGCGACACGTAGTGATGGGCTTGCATCTGGGCATTAATGTTTCAATTGTAGAAGTGAAACCCATTCAAATAGGCATTTATCTTTTTGAGTGGACCTTTGTCTTGTAACAAATCTGCACCTACTTCCAAAGTTTTGGTTTTAGTACTCTTTTCTGCTCCCGGCGCTTCTACGTTAGAACCTGTGTTATCGCTCCCACAGGAAGCAAGGACAACAACTATTGCGGGAAAATTAATAAGTACTTTCCCATTATGTTTAAAATTAGAGGGTTAAATAAGAGGCATAAAATTCATGCCTCTTAAAATGTATTCCCTTGTTATAGTATGATTAGAACTGCTTAACTGCTTCGCTTAAATCAAACACATTTACTTTGTTGTTCAATTGCGAATGAACCAGGGAGCTGGCAGCAGCACTACGATAACCACCTGCACAGTGAATGACAACCGGCTTATCAGTAGGTATTTCACTTATTCTATCTCTAAGCTCTGCTAAAGGTATAGATATGCTATTGCTGAAGATTTTCTTGTCTTTCACTTCTGATGCATTCCTGACATCTACAACTGTATATGCATGAGGGTTGTTGCGAAACATTTCAACATCAATTTCTGCTTCTTTCACCTTACCGTCTGTAATCACTAATGCTTCTTCAATAGCTGTTTCATAACCAATTGCTGCGGCTCTTTTTATTGCTTTACTTAACTGCTCTTTATTTTCTGCTGCAAGGTAAAATCTTTCACCAGGCTTGATGATACTACCTAACCATGTTTCAAACTTTCCATCCAACATTATATTAATGGAGTGTGGAAGGTGACCATCTTTGAAAGCACTTTCTTTTCTTACATCTACTACCCATAAAGATGCATTGAGTTGTATGGAAGAACCATCGTCTGCATTCTCATTCACCTTGATTGTGGAAATGCTTTCATTAAGTGATGCAGCTCCTTTTCTATTCAACTCCACGTCGAAGGGAAAATATGCAGGAACAAAAGGCTGGTCAGCCAACAGGTTTTGTACAAATTCTGCTTCTGTTGCTTCCTGCAAGCTCCAGTTGGTTTGCTTTTCCTGACTTATTGTGCTGCTGCTTTCTTTGCTTAAATTCTTACCGCAAAGCGTACCTGCACCATGTGCAGGATATACCTGCACATCGTCATTCAGGACAATCAATTTGTTTCTCAAAGAATGATACATCTGCTTTGCAAGGTCTTCCCGCTTTGACTGTACATTACCTGCATCTTCTCTTAAATCTGGTCTGCCGCAGTCACCAATGAACAAAGTATCACCTGTGAATACTGCTTTCTGTTTGCCATCATGCTCCAATAAAATGCTGATACTGTCAGGTGAATGCCCAGGTGTATTGATAGCTGATAATTTAATTCTACCAAATTCAATTGACTGCCCTTCATCAAAAACCTGATGCGGATAAAACGCATGTACATCTTTGCTTGTGTAAATGGTAGCCCCTAATGCTTCGTGTAACTCCAGATGACTGCTTACAAAGTCAGCATGGGGATGTGTTTCAATGGCGCCTATAATTTGTGCATCATTTTCTTTTGCAAAAGCAATGTATGGCTGTGTATTACGAGCCGGGTCAATCAAAACTATTTTCTTTTCACAATCACTTAGAACTGCATAGCTGTAATGTGACAGGTTCTTATCTTCAAATTGTTTTATCTGCATAGTTCCTTTGTTTACAGTGCAAATTTCTGTGTTGTTTTTTATCCTATCAGTGACCATAGTCACATAACAAAAAAGCAGCCCAAAAGCTGCTTCATCCGAATTTATTTAGTGTGGTAATCTTTCTCTTAATAGACCATAAAACCATGTGCCGGCAATTGCGCTTAAAATCATTACAATTACCACAGTGAAACCAGTACCCAACTGTGCAAACAAGGGACCCGGACAAGCACCTGTAATCGCCCATCCAAAACCGAAAATCAAACCGCCATATATCTGTCCTTTA